>JAFUJK010000083.1 GCA_017468205.1 Clostridia bacterium | reverse complement strand
TGATTGCAATAGTAGATGATTTAATCTTAGATTGAGCTTTCTGAGTTGTCATAATGAAATCTCCTTTAATAGAATAGAAGTGTGAATTGTTAAGAAACCGAGTGCTTTTTCAAGATTCCTATTCCTTAATCTAACTAGAAGCAGAATTCATTTAAAGGAAATAAAAAAAGAATAAATCTATGATTTACTCTTTAAATTTATTAGAATGAGAATGTATATCCAGTGCCCCAATCAGTATTATTTGTAGATGCGTAAATTCTTACATAAGCCTTCAAGGTGCTTCCGTGGAATGCGTTTGTTGCGCTATTTGCTTGGAAAAGTTGATATACATTTAACAAAGAAATGCTTGCTGATGAGGTAACGGAAGTTGTTCCAGCAACATATTTCTTTTGTGTAAGCATAGCGCTGTTGATAAATGATGTTTCGCCAGTCAATAATGATGTTGAAGTCATATTTGCTCCGAGCGTTGGGGTAGGTAACGCAGCTGTTCCCTCAGCAACGCTTGATGTTACAACAGCAAATACACGAACATATATTGGGGTTGCGGCTTTTGCACCTTTTGTAACTGATGCTGTAATTGGGCTTAAAGCCAAGCCGTCAAGAGCTGCGGTTGTAGGTGATGTCGAGGCAAAGCCTGTTGTCGCACCTGTAGTGTTATATATCCATTTACCACTATTATCAATGCCAGTAACAGTCATTTCAACACCTTCGTGGAATTGAATAGTAGTTGTCGCTTGCTTATTGGAAGTAAAAGCGGCAAAGACTAACGTACAAGCGAGGGCAATGGTCAATAGGGTCGCGCCTAATATGGTAGTAGCAATGGTAAATTTATCTTTATATTTAAGCATTGCGCATATCCTCCATTTTAAATTCAAATATATTATACCTAATTAAAACAAATTAATCAAACGATTTTGCCTATCACATTAAAATTTCTTTATTATTTTTAGCAATTTGTGAGATATTTATTCAAAATTACAAAAATCCTTAATTTTTCTATTGATTTTTTGGAAGAGTTGTGATAAAATAGTGTCGATTGTATAAACAATCCTTGTCTAAAATTTAGTTTTAGACCGCTAGTCCAAAAGGAGGTTTTTAGTTATGAACAAGTATGAACTTTTGTACATCATCTCGAGCGCAGCAGAAGAGGAAGCACGCGAAGCTATTATCAAGAAGTTCAGCGATATGATTGTTGCTGACGGTGGCGTTGTGGAATCTATCGAGAAAATCGGTATGAAGAAATTTGCTTATCCTATCCAAGACAGAACTGAAGGTTTTTACGTTCTTATGAACTTTGAATCAAACCCTGCACTTCTTCGTGAAATGGAAAAACAAATGGCTCTTACAGAGCACTTTGTACGTAAAATGTTTATTAAGAAGTAAGAGGATTTTTTGAGATGAACAAAGTATTTTTAATCGGAAACTTAACTCGCGACCCTGAAATGACTACTACAAATAGTGGTATTCAAATGTGCCGTTTCGGCATCGCCGTAAATCGTAATTTTGCTAATGCCGAAGGTGTTCGCGAAACTGATTTCTTCAACATTACTGCTTGGCGTAGTAATGCGGAAAGATGCGGAAAATATTTGCACAAGGGCAACAAAGTTGCAATTCAGGGAAACATTCAAGTACGTAATTACGAATCAAATGGTGAGAAACGTACAAGCGTTGACATCATCGTTGATGAGATTGAATTTTTGACACCACGCAGTAGCGAGGGTGGCAGTGCTCCATTTGAGGCTTCTGAACCAGCTCCAGCACCAGTTCAAGACAATTCAAAAGTGGTTGAACTCGAACCTGTTGAAGACACAGATTTGCCTTTCTAATGGAAGTAATTTTAACAAAAAATAGTTTAAATCTATAAAGGAGAATAACAATGGCAAACGAACAACAAGAAGTTAAAGACGAAGTTGTAGTTGCTCCTGCTGAAGAAAAGGCTGAAGCAAAGACTGCTGACCGTAAGCCACGTGAGGGCGAGGAACAAGGCGCTCCACGTCGTCGTCGTCCACAACAAAGACGTAAAGTATGTCAATTCTGCGTTGACAAGATTGAAGAAATTGACTACAAAGACGTTGCAAAATTGCGTCGTTTCATTACAGAGAAGGGTAAGATTATTTCTCGCCGTCAAACTGGAACTTGCGCAAAGCACCAAAGAGCGTTGGCAAATGCGATTAAGCGCGCTCGTTATATGGGCTTGATTCACTACGTTGGTGAATAATAAACAAAAAGGCATCAATTCGATGTCTTTTTTGTTTTTAGAAAGCGCTATAACAAGTAACTTCGGTAAAAATCTCAATGCCTTTCATATAATCGTCAGGGTTTTCAAGCGAAGACAAATATTTTTTCCAATCAGCATTGCAATTTATGCTAAATTCTTTGTAATAATCAAAAACATCAAATCCGTGTTCTTTTTGAATGTTCATAGAATTTTTAACGGCTCTATCAATTTTCTCCGCAAATGCAAGTGTTACTGCGTCATTGATGTAATCGTCGAATATAGGCAAACTTGATTCGTCGCCCTGAAGCACCATTTCCGTTTGAAGTCCCAAGTCAAAATTTATGCGAATAGTAGGCACATTATTTACAATTTCAAATTTATGGGTCATTTTTTTGCGCTCTATTGTATAAGAAATAGTTGCATTTTTCAAAATGTTGTCGCTGACATTTTCAATTTGAACCATTGCTTTTTCAACTTTTGGGTCAAGCCAGTTAAAATCCTCGCGTTCTTCGCTTGTAACTACTCTTGCGCATTTGCCTTTGTAAAATATTGCGACCGAGCCGTCGCTGGTTACTACATCTTCTTGAGTGTTGCCCTTATCGCTGCTGCTACTTCCTTGTGAACTTTCACTTCCGCTACCAGAACCGCTCCCAGAAGATTGGTCAGTGCCACCGTTGCCTCCGCTTTTGTCGTCTTTTATCATAGTTATATTTGCCATATAACTAGTTTTGTGTGGGGATAGATAATCGTGATAGAAACTCAATAGGTTAGCCCCTCCTGAAAACAAGTATTTTTCGTTGTACTCTGAAATTACTTGCAAGTTGTCAACCTCACTACTGTTTACATTTGATGTAGCAGAAAGAAGGTCTTTTGACTTGCCGTCAGTATGTATCAAAAGTGTGTTATTGCCAATATTATTTCCGCGCACGAGGTAGTCAAGGATTGTCGTGATATTTCGTTCACAAACTGCGTTACTGAGAATTATAAAACAGCAATGCTCCATACGAATTTTTTTGCCGACTTGATATTCCATCATTTCAAGACTTTCTTCAAGAGATTTTGCGTCATAACTCACTAGTGAAAGTTTCTGTGTGTATTGTCCGCCAGCTTCGGGTATGAGAATTTGGGCAGTAACTTCAAGCTTTCCGCTTTCATTGCTCGTGTCAATTGCTAGCCCTGTGCAAATTGCGCGTACAACACTTTGGCTGGGCATATCGAGTGATGTGGGGGCGAGAATGAGCAAAAATAGAATTACACACCACAAAATAATTTTATTGAATAAACTTTTGCGCATTTTGCCTCCTTGATATTGAAAGTATTATGCAAATTATAATTGTTAGCGTAATTAGTCCAATTGTAATATATGAAATGTAATTCCGTACCAATTCAATCATAACTAGCAGGTCATAGTGTAAAATTGTTGCCAAACTGAATATAAGCAAAAATGTTGTTAAAATGGGAAGTAAAGTAGTTTTTGATTGCATAAAGGTTTTTCCTGCTTGTCCCAAACAATAAGCAAGGCACGCAGTAGAGCAAAAAAGTTTGGTTATATCAACAATAGCCGATAGCCATACAAGTCGTTGCAATTCAAGTATGAATGGGTCATATTGCGAGTATTGACTGAGCGCAAAAAGTATGTATTGCATCGAAAGTCCAAATACATCGTAGAAAATAAAGCAAAATGCAATTATTAATAATGCGATAACAGAACTTGATATGATTGTTTTTTTAACAAGATTATCATCAATCCGAACTTTTCCCATAAAGAATAATAGGCAAATTGAATTCCCGAAATAAAACGCACTTGACCCTGAGCCTTCTAAAACTGGCATTATTCCATTTTGGAAATAGGGCATATTTGTGTCAAAAGACATAAATCCAACATTACATACAACGGAAACAATTGTTCCAATTAGAATAAACCAAAATAATATTTCCAAAGTACGCCCAATTGTACGCGCGCCTTTGTATGCAAGGTAACCAGTTACAAAAAAGGTTGGTATCGCAAAAATATAGGGACTAAATTCGTCATATAGAAGTTCAAGAAAAAATGAGTATAATTCTTCATAACAAAATGTAACACGCGCTAATGCGTAAATCGCAATTAATCCAATTATAATGTATGCGCCCACGCGTGTGAATTTTGATTTTAATACTTCAAATAATCCTTTATTAGGATTTTTTGCAATAGCAAGAGTGATTAGAAAAATTAGGAGTAATTCAAGAATTGAGTTGATTATTACGCTAAATATTGCATCATTACTTGCAGAGGAGAATACAACTGACGGCATTGTTACAAGTTTTGACGTCAGCATTATGATTGATGCTACAATTATATATTGTCTACTCGTCAGTTCCGTCATTACTTTGTCTCCTTTTATTATTATTTTGCAAACTGAATGGCCGAGTTCGCTGTCTCATAAATGTTTTTCTATATAGACCGTCTTTTTGGTCGGCTTTGATGTAAGGGGCGAATGGCGCAAGATAAGGTGCCCCGTAACTATCCATATTAACAAGATAACCAATGAGAAATAAAATGCCCACAATAATGCCGAATATTCCAAGAAAACCGCCTAATATTGTAAAAATTAATCGCAAAAATGAAAGTTGCGAACTTTGTTCAGGTAGTGTGTAACTCATAACACCAGTGATTGCGACAATTAAAACCGCTGGTGGACTAACTAACCCAGCTTTTACCGCAGTATCTCCCAAAATCAATGCACCTACCACAGAGAGAGATAATCCCATATACCGAGGCATTCGCAAACTCGCTTCGTACAGAATTTCAAATAGAAAAATGATAAAAATCACTTCAAGTAAAGGGGGAAGCGGAATGCCTTGAATGGAGTTTGTTATTGTAATTAAAAGTTTGATAGGAATTGCTTTAATGTGATATGTAAGTAATGCAACATATAATCCGGGTAATAAAATTCCAATAATTCCAGCAGTTAGACGTAAATATCTAATCAGAGTTGCCCGCGCTGGTGTGGTGTAATAATCGTTGCTTGATTGCAAATCTTCGAGTAATACAAATGGTACTGTTAGAACAATGGGCGAGCCGTCAGTTAGTATTGCAATGCGCCCCTCGAGAATTTTAGCGGTTGCTATATCTGGTTTTTCAGTTGAACCAATTTGTTTAAAAATCGTGTGTTTGCCTGTCATTAAAAATTCGGAAAGATAGTGTGAATCAACAATGCCGTCAATTTCAATTTCTTCAAGTTTTTTCTTAACTTTGTTTACAATTTTAGGGTCGGCAACATCTTTTAAGTAAATAATCCTTATTTGCGAATTTGTTTCTTCTCCAATTTTTAATTTATCAATGACTAGATTCGGTGTCTTTAAGCGCTTACGTAAAAGTGCCATATTTGTAATTATATCTTCTACAAATCCTTCGCGAGGACCTTCAACAACTGCGCTTGTCGGTGGTTCTGCGGGTAATCGTACAATCCATTTGGCGCATTCAACAATTAGAGTTTTTTCACTATTTTCAAACAAAATCCCCACAAATCCATTAAGCAAACTTTCGATAAAAGTTTTCTCATCTGCGGGTTCGCTTAACTTGCTAAAAGCAATCATTTTTTCCTTTGCAATAGTGAAAATATCTGCGTTTTTATTATGTAAATTAATGTCTTGTAATGGGGCAATTACACTTTGTGCAAGTAGTAATTGGTCAACAACATTTTCTATCCAAACTATGGCAATATTTTCACCGCTTTTGGTTACCAGTTCACGAGTTGCAAAGTCGCTTGTTTGGCTAAACTTTTGTTTTAAATGTTCAATCTTTTTTTGTATATTCATATCAACAAACCTAATGTTTTTTCTTTTATTGTTTTGTTCTTTTTTAAATTTATGCAGGAATTGTAAAAATTTGTAATAAATTAAATAAAATGCTTTAAAATCTAGCAAAATTGATTGCATAGTACTATGCATAATACCTATGCATAGTACTTAAAATAGGTTATTTTTCTTTGAAAATTAAAAATATACGAAAAAATAGAAGTTCAAAAAATCGGTATATTTTTTTATAATTTACGTCTTTTATTATTGACTTATTTATATAAAAGGTTTAAAATATAATTTATAATTTAAAACAAAATTTTGGAGATAAATAATGGAACTAACAAGTAAAATTTTAATGCGCAAATGGCGTGAATTTTGGTTGAGTAAAAACCATAAAGAAATTAAAGGTGCTTCGCTTATTCCATCGGACAATAGCGTGCTTTTTACAACTGCTGGAATGCAACCCCTTATCCCTTATTTAATGGGCGAGGCTCACCCTTTGGGTAAAAGGCTTTTTGATATTCAGCCTTGCTTGCGTACGAATGATATTGACGAGGTCGGCGACAATCGTCATCATACAATGTTTTTTATGCTTGGAAACTGGAGTGTGGGCGATTATTTCAAAAAGGAAGCAATTTCTTGGAGTTGGGAATATCTCACTGACCCTAAATGGCTTGGTATCGACCCAATTCGTTTGGCAGTAACAGTTTTTGAGGGCGACGAAAAAGTTGCTCGCGATGAAGTGAGTGCAGAGTTGTGGCAAAAATGCGGTATGCCAAAAGAAAGAATTTATTTCTGCCCAAAAGGCGACAACTGGTGGGAAATTGGTGGCGGTGTTGGTCCTTGCGGTCCTGATACTGAAATTTTCTATGATACAGGTAAGCCTGCTTGTTGCGAGACGTGTGGACCTCAATGTGATTGTGGTAAATGGGTTGAAATTTGGAACAATGTGTTTATGGAGTATAATGTTCCTAGCGCGGGTGCTCAATTAGAAAAATTGCCTCAACAAAATGTCGATACAGGTATGGGGCTTGAACGTATTGAGTGTGTTCTCAATGGTTATGACTCAACTTTCCGCGATGATTGCTTTAAGAAGCCAATTGAAATTTTGCAGAATTTGAGTGGTAAAACTTTCGATTTTGCAAATGAATATGGAAAATATTTTTGTATAATTAGTGACCACATTCGTGCCAGTGTGTTCTTGTTGGGTGATGTGCAACCAACAACTCCAAGTAATGTTGGTCAAGGTTATATTTTGCGTAGATTGATTCGCAGGGCTGTAAACTGCGCAAGAAAATTGGGCATTGAACCAAAAATGTTGACACAAGTTGCTGATGCTTATATTCAATATTATAAAGAAGACTTTGAAAACTTTGCTAAGGTGGAAAAATTTATTTTAGATGAGTTGACTGCCGAAGTCGAGAAGTTTGAACGTGCTATTGAGGGTGGAATTAAAGAATTTAACTCAATCGCATCAAAATTGAATTCAGGCGATACTATTGACGGAAAAACTGCTTTTAGATTGTTTGATACTTTCGGTTTTCCGCTTGATTTAACGCTTGATTTGGCGGAAGAACGCGGAATTTTAGTGGATAAAATCGGCTTTGAAGAGGCATTTAAGCAACACCAACAAAAATCGCGCGATAATTCAGGTGCTATGTTTAAGGGGGGAGTTGCAGAGGCCCAATCTGAAGAAGAGAAGATTAATTTGCGTAGATTGCACTCCGCAACTCACTTGATGCTTGCTTCATTGAGAAAAATCGTAGGCGACACCGTTGAACAACGCGGAAGTAATATCACCCCAGAACGTCTTCGCTATGACTTTACTTGCGACCACAAATTAAGTGCAGAAGAGTTAAAGGCTGTGGAGGATATGGTAAACGAGCAAATTGCTCGCGACTTGCCTATAACTTTTGAAGAAATGAGTATTGATGACGCGCGTGCAAGTGGTGCTATTGGCATTTTTGATAGTAAATATGGCGAGGTTGTCAAGGTTTATACAATGGGTGATTTTAGTAAGGAAATTTGTGGCGGACCTCACGCAGAACGTACTGGCGAACTCGGGCACTTTAGAATTCAAAAAGAAGAAAGTAGCAGTAGTGGCGTTCGCAGAATTAAGGCTGTTCTTGAATAAAACATTTGACTTAATTTGATTATTGTGATATAATTTATAAAATGCTTGAAGGGTAGACAAAATAAATTAACAAAGGAGTAAAGATGAACGTTTTCGCAAATATTTTAAAAATTCTAATCATCATGGTAGTTATAGCTGTTGCGGGTATGTTGCTTTTGCTTGGCGCGCTTGTGTTGTTCCCGGGGTTTAGTATCTTTGGGCTTCACTACATCAAAGGGGCAGGCGACCCTGTGGGAAACTATATTGAATTAGGGGCGACAGCGGAAAATAGTAAATTGGCAGAGTGGGAAAGTGCTTCTGGAATTTTGATTAAAACTGTTAATTGGGATATTTCAGTTGCGCCAGTAACAAAGGCAACAGAGAATTATCATTTGGCTGACACATTGACCGCTCGTTGGCATCACGAATATAACGGCTTTGTGTTTGGTGATGTTCAAGAACCAAGTTTTTCTGGCGGTACATTTGCTAATGTTGATGGTAAATCATATTTGGTTTACGAAGTTAGCGAGCCAAGTGGTGGCTGGTTGAGTAAAGTAAACGCAAAATTGGAGATTTTATACGACGCTGAAATTCTTGAAGGCAAGGATATTATCATTGAAACAGAAACAGGAAAGGTTCAACTAGGAAATAGCACTTCACTTGAAAATAGAGTTGGTTTTGAGATTGAAGATTTAACTATAAACAGCGCTCACGGCGAGGTTCAAATTCGTGATGTTGCGGTGAATGGTGATGTTGTTGTTTCAAAGAAGACTGGCGATTTGTATAGTTATATTGACTTGCCAAATAATGTGAAAATTGAAATAACTGACAGTTTTGGTACCGTTGACCTTGAAAATGTGGGTACTGCTGGCACTTCTTCAAGTTTGGTGTTTGAAAAGATGGGGAACTCAAACATAAAGGTTGATGATGTGTATGGCGATTTGATTTTTGCTGGTAACGGCGGTTTGGTCCGTGCTAATAGTGTAAGTGGAATTTTATCCGTTAATGGTGGAAAATGTGATTTTGACATTGCAAACGTTAAAGGTGATATTACATTTGAATCAACTGATGGGCAACTTAAAGTAGCCGAAGCTAAAGGTGCAGTTAATGCAACAATTACTGGTAGTGGTGGGGTAAATATTGCTAAATCACTCGATGTAGTTAATGTAAACACTAAAAATGGTTCTGTAATGTTGGGAGAGGCTTGTGATGATGTTATTGTAAAAACCGACGGCGGTAGCATTAATGTTACAGGTTCAACTGATGTTAACACTTACGATATTTCAAGTATTAACGGTGAAGCAGTGCTAAATAATATTTATGGTACAGTAAAATTTAATGCACTTTCAAAAGGAAATGCAAAAGTTAAAGTTAATTATTGCAAAATTGTGGGTGAAAATATTATAAATACACAGACTGGTGTGATTGAAGTTTATATGCCTGTTGCAACTTCACAAAACATCAATGATTTGAAGTTTAAACTTACTTGGGAAACTGTAAATGATGTTGATATCGTTCTTCAAGGCGGTGTGTCAACTGCGGAGAAAAAGGGTACAAACGTGTCTGTAAATTCAGCCACCGATAACGCAAACACGCTTACCCTAAAGAGTGTTTCAGGTAAGATTACTGCTAAAAGCGTATAGTTAAAAACAAGGATTTTAGTCCTTGTTTTTTAACTTTCCGCTAGTCCAAAATATTCTACAACACCGCACATTATCGTGTATGCAATTTTCTCTTGATATTCAGGAGTTACCAGTTTTGCTTCCTCTTCTGGATTTGATAAAAATCCACATTCAACTAAAATTCCAGCCGATTTGGTACAATTTAGTATATAGAAGTCCCCCGGCATACTGTTTTTTCGCGAGCCTTCAACTTGTTCAACAAACATATCTTGAAGTGCTTGACCAAGTTCTCGACTTATGTCGTTGTTTAGTTTATAAAAGACTTGCGCGCCGTGAGGGCTGGGGCTTGAATAACTGTTAAGATGGATGCTCACTACAAGATTAGGATTTGCTTTTTTTATTATTTCTTCGCGCGCTTTCATATCTCGCTTTTTGTGTCCACTGGCAAATGTCCCATATAGTCCGTCTTGATTTGTTCGTGTTAAAACTACTTTGATGCCCAAAGTTTTTAAAAAGTCCCCCAATTTTTGTGCTATGCAAAGGTTAATATCACGCTCATAAATTCCTAATGAGCCAACACAGCCCGAGTCTATGCCTCCGTGTCCGGGGTCGAGTACAACAGTAAAACGCGGAAGCGGTGTAGATGTCGAAATTGCTTTGTTAGAATATGAAATATATGCATTTGAACCAAAAAGTAAAGTAAAAATACAAAGATAACATAAAATTTGCTTTAAATTAATTTTGAAATTTAAAATCATCAGTTACTCCAAATAAATCTTTTGATATGTATATTCAAATTGAAGATGTGATATTAATTGATTTTTGCGAAAAATTGTTTTTATGTTTTTAGAAAATTAGCCTAAATAATTGCAATTTATGTTGATTTATGCTACAATAAAATTATGGAAAAGTTTTTTACATATAGAGAATTTTCAGAAAACGAATTGTTGAATATTCCTGTCAGCACATTGGCGTGGGTGGGAGATGCTGTGTATACTTTGTGCGCGCGTGAATTTGAGTTGTCTAAACTTAATTCAAAGCCAAATAAATTGCACAAAATGGCCACTACTCTTGTAAACGCTGGGGCGCAAAGTGATGCACTTGAAAGAATTTTGGAAGCCTTAAACGAAAGTGAGCAGAGTGTTGTTCGCAGAGCTCGAAATGCTCCAATCGCAACTAAAAGTAAGCATTATGGAATTGCCGACTACAAGCGCGCCACGGCTCTTGAAGCGTTGATTGGATACTTATATTTATCTAATAAAATGGATAGACTAAACGAGATTTTAGAAATGATTTTTGGAGAAACTGAATGATTATTTTTGGGAAAAATGCAATAGTTGAAAGTTTGCGTGCAGAAAAGGCAATCTACAAAATTTTTGTCCTTGACAAATTTCAAGACAAAACAGGTGAAGTCGAGGCAATCGCAAGGCGCAAAAATATAAAATTACAATATATGACTCGCGACGATTTGACCAAATTGTGTGGAGATAGCCACCACCAAGGCTTTGTTGCCGAATGTGCCGATTTTAATTATAGTGAATTAGATGAAATTATGGACTATGCGTCAAGCAAGGGAGAACAACCTTTCTTGGTGATATTAGATGGTATTGAGGACCCGCACAACTTGGGAAGCATTATCAGAGTTTGCGAGTGCGCGGGGGTTCACGGCGTGATTATTCCAAAGCATAATGCTTGTCCTATCAATAGCACAGTGGCAAAAACGAGCGCGGGTGCATTGTCTAATATGCGCGTTTGTAAAGTTACAAATCTAACCCAAACGGTGCAGAAATTGCAGGAATCTGGTGTATGGGTGTATGCGGTTGAGTTGGGAGGAGTTAATATTTATCAACAAAATCTCAAAGGCGCGCTTGCATTGATTATTGGAAGTGAGGGGGACGGTGTTGGACAACTTTTGAAGAAAAAGTGTGATGGTGTGCTTACAATGCCTATGAAAGGAAATATAAATTCACTTAACGCAAGCGTTGCTTGTGGTGTTGCGGTGTTTGAGGCTGTTCGCCAAAGGAGTTAAATTTGGAAAAATCAAAGATTGATGAGCAACGTCTTTTGTTGCTTGAAGCTCGTGCTGGGGATTTGAAATCCCTTGATAGTTTGATGGAAAGTTTAAAACCAACGGTTACGCGCATTGCTCGAAGTTATTTTTTGACTAATGGAGATTCGTCAGACCTAATTCAAGAGGGAATGATTGGACTATATAAGGCTTTTTTAAACTATCGTTTAGATAGCCCTGTATCGTTTGAACAATATGCTACAACGTGCATTCGTAGACAAGTTATTTCAGCAGTTCGTTCGAGTTTGAATCAAAAAAATATGCCATTAAATCAGTACATAGGCATTGGTGCGCAAGGTGGGCTTATGATTGAAAACGGCGATGAAATTGAAGATGATGACTTTGAGTATGTTTTGCCGAGTGAGGAGTTAACTCCTGAAGAAAAAGTATTACTTATTGAACGTACGCAGGAACTTGAAAAACAAATTAAATCTACTTTAAGTGAGTTTGAGTTGGTTGTTTTAAATAAGTACTTACGAGGCGAAAGCTACAAAGAAATCGCAAAGTCGCTTGACAAAAACGAAAAATCGATAGATAATGCTATTATGCGAATTAAGACAAAACTGAAATTTTTAGAGGATTAAAATGTATTTAGCGCTTTATAGAAAATATAGACCAAATAGTTTTGATAGAATTGTGGGGCAAGAACACGTTACTCGTACTCTGCAAAATCAGATTAAGAACGACCAGATTGGACACGCATATTTGTTTTGTGGAAGTCGTGGAACGGGAAAAACAAGTGCTGCAAAGGTTTTTGCGCGCGCAATAAATTGCGTTAGCCCAAAGGATGGTTCGCCTTGTGGAGAATGTGAGGTTTGTAAAACTTTAAAGGAAAACAATTCGATTGATATTATCGAAATTGACGCAGCCAGCAACAATGGTGTTGAGGAAATACGCGATTTGAGAGATAAAGTTAAGTATCCTCCAACCGTGGGAAAGTATAAGGTGTACATAATTGATGAGGTTCATATGTTAACGCCAAATGCATTTAATGCACTTCTTAAAACTTTGGAAGAGCCACCAGCACATGCGGTGTTTATTTTGGCTACAACAGAAGTTCACAAGTTGCCTGCAACTATTCTTTCTCGTGTGTTAAGATTTGATTTTAAACTTATTAGCACGGAGACAATCGCCGAACTCATAACGCGTATTTTTGCCGAAAGCAAGATAAAAGCAGAACCAACTGCGGTTAATTTGATTGCAAAGGCTGGTCAAGGAAGCGTGCGTGATGCGCTTTCAATTGCTGATATGTGTGCTAGTTTTTCTAATAACGACATAAAATATGAGGACGCCGTTGAAGTGTTAGGCATAAGCGATGGCGAAACAATCTACAATCTTGGTAGTGCTATTTTAGAACAGCGTATCAATGATTTTTTCAAGGAATTCACGGAGTTGGCTGGTGCAGGCAAGAATCTTACAGTAACAGCAAATGACCTTACTAAATTTTTTAGAGATTTGCTTGTAATTAAAACTTGTGGAACAGGTTTTGTTGAGTATAACACTGAAATTTTGGAAAAAATGCAAGCATTAAGTCAATCAGTTTCTCAATCAAAATTGAACGATGCAATGCAAGCATTTAGTAGGATAGAGAGCGAAATGAAATATTCGCTTAACCCTCAATTATTAATTGAAACAACGGCGTTGGGACTTCTTGACGACGAAGTAAAAAAAAATTAGTCCTTAGCCTAGGAACACAACAAATTGAGCAAAACTTGCCTAAAAAAGCGGTTAATTGCCGTTCTGTATGGGGAAAAGTGTTGCTGGGACTTCGGAATAATAACATTATTAATGTACATTCAATATGCATCGAAATAAGCGATGTCGCAATCGTTGAAAACGACTTTGTTATTAATGTTCATAAAAGCATAAACTATGAAATACTAAAAAAACAACAAAACTATGGCGATTTAGTTGATACTTTTATCAAACTCGGCTATAATTATAATGTTGTGATTAACTTTACACCAGACAGTGCTTTGCCTAAAATGGATAAGGCAAAGAAAATTGCTGAAATTCTTGGGTGCAAAGTCGAAATTAAGAAATAAGGAGATTATTATGGCAGGATTTAACGGATTTGGTGGCGCTAATATGCAAAACTTGTTGAAACAGGCGCAAAAAATGCAGGAGCAAATGCAACAAGATAGAGAGGAACTTGAGAACACAATTTTCTATGCAAATGCAGGTGGCGGTATGGTTGAAGTTGAGATGAACGGTAAACGTGAAATAACTTCTCTCAAAATTAAGCCAGAGGTTATCGACCCAGAAGATGCAGAAATGCTTGAGGACCTTATTATGGCGGCAATTAATGATGCAAATCGTCAAATTGATGAGAAAACAGCAGAAATTGCACCAAATTTAGGGGGAATGTTCTAGTTGAAAAACTTTATTCTTCCTATTGAAAAGTTGGTTGCGTCTTTTTCTCGCTTGCCGGGGGTGGGCAGAAAAACGGCTGTGCGCTATGCGTATTATATAATTAATTCAAAAGAGGCTGATGTACGCGCCTTCGCTCAATCAATGGTCGAGGCAAAAGAAACAGTGCATTATTGCAGGATTTGCGGAAATTTTACAGATAAAGACGTGTGCGATGTCTGTAAGCGCGGGGATAAATCGGTGGTGTGCGTTGTTGCTGAACCAAAGGATATTTTGGCACTTGAAAAAGTATCTGATTATGTGGGAACTTTTCACGTCCTTCACGGACTGCTAAACCCGCTTGATAATGTAACGCCAAAAGATATTCGTATCAAAGAACTTTTGGAGCGAATTAGTGTTGACGGGGTTCACGAGGTTATTATGGCAACAAACCCGACAGTCGAGGGGGAGGCAACGGCAATTTATATCGGTAATCTATTAAAACCTCTTGGTGTTAAAGTTACAAGAATTGCACAGGGTGTAAGTTTAGGCACGGATATTGAGTTTGTTGACGAAGTTACACTTACGCGAGCGCTTGAAGATAGAAGAGAAATTTAATCAGTATCGTCAATTTCATAATTGGCGATTTTTTGTTTGCATTTTATTAGATTTTTTAGGTTTATGGCTAAATTTTTATTACGTTCGATTAGCAGAATTTGCTCTGCGCGTTTTTCTTTATTTAATAGTTTGTTTAACTTTTTTGCACTAATTTTCTTCATATTTTACTACACCTTTTTATCTTTTTTATCATATACAACATAAATTAGGAGGGTGTATGCAGTATAATGACGAGCAATTACCTAATGAAGATAGTTTGCGTAAATTGAGGCGAGGTTATGCAACAAATGTTTCAGTTTTACAAAATGATGCTGATGATATTGTTAATACAGCAGAACAAATTGAAATTGCAAATAATATTGAATGGCAGACTAACGAACTACTTTTAAACAATTTGGTTAATCGGGCACAAAATCGGAGTACTCGAGATTTTATTTGCGGTCTTATTCCGCTTAATCGCAGTGATAGAAACGAAATAAATTCGTATTATATTGAAGAGAATTTTCGTCGTAATCCAAGTTTGGCTGGTGTGCTTCCTGCAAATTTTGGTACGGGGTTGCGTGAATATGTTCGCGCGGAAACAGAACTTTTAGATGCGCTTGTCCAATTGTTGTATTCGGAAACTAATGCTACTCGACGGCAAAATATTTTTAATATTATTCGCCGAAGACTTGATGCCCTTGATACGCTTGCAAGTTTTTGGACAAATACGATTTTTGGTTAAAATTTGATTTGAATTTATAAATAATTGTGCTATAATAGTTCTTATGGAATTGAATTTAAGTAAAGATTTGTTAGATTTGGCAAAGATTTTTGCCAAGAATGATGCGAAGTTGTATATTGTAGGTGGTTTTGTTCGCAATGCAATTATGGGCTTCTGTGAAACTGATATTGATGTTTGTAGTCGTCTTAAACCTGACGAAATTGAGAAAATTCTTGACAAACGCAAATATAGTGTTACACTTGTAAATCCAAAACTGGGCACCGTGCATATTAGGGTTAAATCTACTGATTTGGAATATGAGCATACAACATTTAGGGCAGAGGATTATGCAAGGGGAGGGAAGCATTCGCCAACAAGTGTGCGCTTTGTTGATGATATTCCTCTTGATGCGAGCCGTCGTGATTTTTCCGCTAATGCTATTTATTATGATGTTTTGAGTGGCGAAATAATTGACTACTACAATGGGGTTGCTGATATAAAATGCAGGGCGTTAAAAACTGTTGAAACTCCCGAGTATGTTTTTGCTTGTGATGGTTTGAGAATTTTGCGCTTAATTAGAATCGCTAGTGAACTTAATTTTGAAATTGAACAGCATACATTTGATGTTGCAAAGAAAATGGTTGCACAACTTGAAGATATTTCGCAAGAGAGATTTAACAAGGAAATTGTTTCTGTTTTATTTGCTGATTATAAATATGATGCAATTGTTCATCCGACTGCTCATATTTGGGGACTTGAAAAGTTTAGCGAACTTGGCGCGTGGGAATATGTTTTACCTAAATTTACTCAAATAGTAGGAAAAAATGAGGTGCGAAAACTTTATAATAGCGAATGGCTAAATTTAATTAAAACAGCCCAGCCTGCATTGAGAATTTCAGCATTCGTCGTAGATATTTGTTCTTATTTAAAAATTGAACCAAGCAGTTCTATTATATATGCTATATTAGGTACTGGCGGAATAATGCTAAATAAGAAAGAATGCGAAAGACAATTTAAAATCTTGTCGGCTTATACAAAAGTTAAGCATGGTGAAATTTATTCAGAAGAACACGGACGCATTTTTTTACAGAAGATAGACAAATATTCTTCCGAAATCTTGGCGTTATGTGATTTGGCTAATTTAGGTGGACGCCTGCATCAAATTAGTAAACTTATGCAACTTGACAAAGTGCCATTTAATTTAAAACAACTTGATATTAATGGAAGAGATATTAGTGAAACATATCCAGAAATTGAAAAACAATATTATTCTCAAATTTTGAATAAATTGCTTAATCGTTGCGCTATAATGCCCGAGTTAAATAGGAAAGACTTGCTTATTTTGGAAGCAAATAATATTTATAGGGAAATTAAAAAGGGATAGAAAAATCTATCCTTTTTTGTTAGCAAAACTTGATGTAGCCTTCAAATTTTACACGCACAAAGTCTTCCTTGTTGTCAGGGCGGTGAGGCTTGTCGCAAGGATTTTGCCAGCAAGGTTTGTGTTCAGGGCAAGGACGAGAACAATTTCCCCAACCGTTTTGGTTGTGGCAGTTGTCCCATTCTTTGCGGTCATCGCAACGCTCTTTTTTGTCATCACGCTTGTCATTGCAGTATGGACACTTTCCGTTTCCGTTTTGACTGTAACCATAACCGCAGTTATAAAAACTACCATAGTTTTTGTAGTCAAAGTAACTTTGCTTGTTGTCGTTAAAACAGCACATATATTCCTCCATTAATATTATTCATAACCCGTGGGCTATGTATCCCTGAACACACTATCATAATATTCAATAATGTTTAAATTTGTTAAAATTTTCATATTTTTTAAATTTTGGCTAAAACTTTTAGTAAATCGTTTGCTTTATTTTTTTGTTTTTTTTATAATTATTAAATAAGGAGGTGCGGAAGTGGGCTATTTTGACTACTTGGAAGAAAAAACGCAAGTGCAACGCGAGTTTCAGTCGTATGATGTCTGGGCAAAAGTGGGGACTTTTATTGGTCTTGGCTCGCTTCTTGTAGCTATTGCTTCGGCGCTGGTCTTTTTTCTTGCTGTGCCGTTTGGTGAAAGTATATGGCTGGATATTTTGGTGGGCTTTGGATTAATTGTAGGTGTTGTCGGCGTTTGCTTGGCAGGTAAAGCTGTAAAGATGGCGAAAAATATCCGTAAAGTTTCCGAAATAGGTAGATTTGCCTTTATTTGGGGGATTTTTGTCATTTTACTAGATTTGGCTATGCTTTTAGTTAATACTTGGATGTATTTTGCTTAAAGGTGCTTAATTTAGTTTACTTAATTTTTTAAATATGATATAATTTTTTTAGTAAAAACTTGCGAGGTATTTTCTTATGCAACAATTTGTTTTTCCTGCTGTTTTATATAAAGATGCAGAAAATCGTGGCTATACTATCGTGCTCCACGACTTGAATATTTGTACCGAGGGCACAACTGTTGAGGATGCTTTTCTTAGAGCAAAAGACTTTCTTGAAGCTTATTGTAAATGCGCACTTGAATATAATGGGGAAGTGGAAGAAGCGACTAAATATGTTGATGTTTCAACCGATGCGCAGAATATAGTTTTGCTTGTCGATGCTGTTGTCGATGAAGAGAAAGATGGCGTTTTGTCATCAAAACGTTTTAGTTTTGACATCTAGATTAATTATAGTTGCTAAAACAAGGAGACCTTTTTGATATGATTGAAAAGATTTTTACAAATGAACAGTCTATGGACCATTTGGACTATGCATTGACTTGTGGATTTTGCTTTGAGAAATTTATTTATGGCAAAGGTATGTATGGCAATCGAGTATCTCTTATTAGACCAAAGTCCCCTAATAAATTGTATATTGAAGAAAGCGATTTTAAAAATAGTGATTTTCACGCTGTAGAGGGTATAAAGTCGCTTGAAATCGCTCAAACAATTTTAATTATTAGGCAAAAATTGGAGTCAGTTCTAACTAACAAAGCGTGTATGCACGACTTTTTGTCAAATTTTAGTTCAAGTTTTATGTCCAAAGAGGATTTGGACGCAACGGTTGATAGATGGTACGATAATGTTGGTAAGAAATTGCTTGGAAATAAGATGACAGACTTTAAAAAGTTAAATACTTTTGTACTCGCTAATATGGTTCTAAATCTTCCATTCAAGGTTTTGCAAACGATAGGTGCGCATCGTCAAAAACAATTATTGGATTTGTTGACACAGGATATTATTACAGCTGATTTTACAAAATCTCGTCTTAATCTTATCCCAGATACCCAAGAAAAATATGTAAGTTTAAAGCAAAAACTTATGATTCAACGCACGCAGGCACGAATGGGAAAAAATTCGGAAAACGGTCAGCCAACTGATGCTGAAAGTAAATCGTTTGACGGAGTTGTATCGGCATAATAAAAGAGTTCGTTTAACGGACTCTTTTTTGTATATTTTTTAACATTTTTGCGCAAAATATAACAAAGTAAGGAGGGGGAAATGAAGCGGAAATTAGGTACAAAAAGCATATTTTTTACATTGATTTTTCTTCTGTTTTTACCATTTTTAGCCCTTCCTTTGTCAGTTTTATATGCTGATAACGAATTTATAACAATGAGTTTTACTTATGAGAATTTAACCTTCACTTATACAACTAAACATCTAGATTATATAGATAATTTCTATTTGCGTTCGATAGCAGGAAAAAATGGTCGACTTGGTGCTCCTTCTGAACGTGCAGATTTGTTGGAAAAAGTGCTAACTCTTGGTGTTGAGCCCAAAATTGCTTTACAATACGTATTTAAGGGATTAGAAAAAACTCTTGAAAATATGCAACAAAAAATTGATTGTAAACCTAAAAATGCAACAATGAATTTTAATCCTAACATTTCACCTTATTTTGTTTTTGAAAAGGAGAAAATTGGCTATAAAATCAATGTTGAAAAACTCTGCTTTGAAATTATAGAGAATTTGCGTACTTCTGCAAATTTCACGATTAAATTGAAGCCACAAGTTCTTAATCCCGAGATTTTTTACAATGATTTAAAAGATTTTTCCAATTTGCGAAGTAGTTTTTTTACCAGTTTTAACGAAGATAATGTAAATCGCAAACATAACATCGCGCTCGCAATGAAAAAATTTAACGGAATGAAAATTGAGCGCGGAAATGAATATTCTTTCAACAATACAACAGGTAGGCGCTCTGATGCTAATGGATATTTACCTGCAAATATAATCGTAGACAAGAAATATGTTGAAGGTTTTGGTGGCGGTGTTTGTCAGGCAAGCACGACACTATATAATGCGCTTTTGCTCGCAGGAATGGATTTTCGTGAAGTTCATAGCCATTCACTCGTTAGTTCGTATGTGAATATGGGATTTGATGCTATGGTAAATTATGGCACGTCCGACTTGCGCTGGGTTAATAATACAAATACGGATATGTTTGTGCGAACTTATGTTGAGGGCAATCGTGTAGGTGTGCAAATATTCGGGAAGCCTGAAAATCCTTGTTATACTTACAAACGCGTAACAGAGGTTGAAAAAGAAATTGCACCACCAGCAGATGAAGTAATTGTCGATGTTGATGGAGAATATTGCGATTTGGTGAATTTTTCTGACGAAAGTGCTTATATCAATTTACCGCATAAAGGGTATAAAGTTCGTGCAATCCTCGAAAAATATGACGGCGAAAATCTGGTTGAACGAAAATTTTTAAGGCGCGTAAACTATCACGCAACAAGAGGCGTAAAAGTTGTTGGTGTAAAGGAACGACCTGCATCAATTGTTGAAGAGAAAACTGTGCCACAGGTGTATTTAGATAAAAAAACTGTTGATTTTTGGAAAAACTACAATTATTATTAAATTTTTGTTAGACAATCATATCTTTATATTATATAATAATGTCAAGAGGTGAAAATATGTGGTGGATATGGCTGTTATATGTTTTGTGCTTGATTATAGTAATTTTTGTTTCAAATAGAATTGGCGGTATTGTTGATGCTTTGGATAAAAAGACTAAACTATCAGGTGCATTTCTAGGTGCTGTTCTTTTGGCGGGGGTTACGAGTCTACCCGAACTTGTAACAAGTTTTACAGCCGCACTTATGAATGAGCCAGATATGACACTAGGTAATATCCTTGGTTCAAATGTTTTTGATGTAGCGATAATTGGCTTTCTGATGATTCTTTATTGTACTAGAATTAAGCATCGTAATGTGTGTAGGGCAAATATCATATTTGATATCTTCGTGCTTGCGATAAGTGTCCTAGTTCTCATAACAACGATTTTCAATGTTCAAATTGTGATTCCATATCTCAATATTAATATTTTAACGCCAATAATTATTGCGCTTTATGCATTTGCAATCTTTTCAACCCGTAAAGCAAACGACCCAGAAGATGATGATGAAAACGAGTTGGGGGACACTCAAAATAAGTTTGAGCATTTAAGCGTAAAATCTCTTGTGTTGCAATTTATTTTGCTTGCTGTGGTTCTTGTTGGTGTTTCTGTGGCAATTACTTTTATTTCGGAATATCTCGCAGATACGTATGGACTAGGCAAAGGTTTAGCTGGTGCATTATTCTTGGGAATTGCAACAAGTTTGCCAGAAATTATTTCAAGTTTTGCGCTTGTGCGTCTTGGTAATTTCGATGCTGCTTATGGCAATATAATTGGTTCGTGTATGTTTAATTATGCGGTGCTTGCTCTATCGGACATCTTATATTTCAAAGGCACTGTGTTTATGACCGATATGCAAAGTTTGATTTTGGCTGTTTGCCTTGTCGCTGGAACAACTTTTATGCTTGTATTTGGATTAATAAGGAGAGGGAAAAGTAAATTAAAAAATTCATTGCCTTTTCAAATTGTTAGCGGTGCATTAATTGCAATTGCTTATATTACTTTCCTAATATTATCTACTACAATAATTTAACGAAATTTGATTTTTGTAGTATAAAAAACTTTTATTTAATATAATAAATGATAAATAAAGATAAAAGGTCAAAAAAGTGTAATAATTTTTGGAAAATAGTCTTAAAATCTATTGACACAATCTATTTTTATTGATATAATGGAAACGTTACAAATGATTTTGTAGCGTTTTTCTATACTATATTGTATAGGTTGAGGGTAAAGGTGAATACTCTCTAAAAACTTTTACAAAATCCAGAATATCTGGTCGTGATGGCAAGGGGGATAATGGTGTGTCGCTCTGGCCGTCAGCAGGACGCAAAGAAAACTTAAGCACATAGTTATCATTCCTTAGTTATGTGAATACAGGTTAGATTTTGTCGCCAAACCGTAGTTTTAGGGTTGAAATTGCGGTACGATTTTATAAGGAGGAAAATATGCCTACGATTAACCAACTAGTTAGAAGTGGTCGCAAGCAACAGAAAAGAAAGTCTAAATCACCTCTTTTGGAGAGTTGTCCTCAAAAGCGTGGTGTTTGTTTCGCTGTTACTACAACCACACCTAAAAAGCCTAACTCTGCGTTGCGTAAGATTGCAAAGGTTCGTTTGAGTAACGGTAGTGAAAGTACTATGTACATTCCTGGCGAAGGTCACAACCTTCAAGAGCACTCTGTTGTTTTGGTTCGTGGTGGTCGTGTAAAAGACCTTGTCGGTGTGCGTTATCACATCGTTCGTGGTGTTTTGGATACCGCTGGTACTGCTAAACGTAAGCAGGGACGTAGTAAATACGGCGCTAAAAAAGATGGTAAGTAATCTAATTCACATCTAATTTATTAGGAATATTAATATTGTTAAAAGGAGAATAATTATGTCAAGACGTAATGCTGCACCAGTGCGTAGCGTGTTACCAGACCCAGTTTACGGCAGTACAGTAGTTCGTAAAGTTATCAACCAAGTTATGCTCGATGGTAAGTTGAGTATCGCTGAAAAGTTGGTTTACCGTGCTATGGAAATTGCTTCTGAAAAAACTGGCGTGTCTCCATTGGAAACTTTGGAGAAGGCTTTGGAAAATGCAAGCCCAATCGTTGAAACTCGCGCTCGCAAAGTAGGTGGTGCTACATATCAAGTTCCTGTTGAAATCAGACCTGCACGTCGTCAAACATTGGCAATTCGTTGGATTGTTGCCTTTGCTAAAAAACGTGGTGAGCGCGGTATGGAAAACAGACTTGCTGGTGAATTTGTTGATGCTTTCAACAGTACCGGTGGCGCTATCAAGAGAAAAGACGAAGTGCACCGTATGGCAGAGGCAAACAAAGCTTTTGCACACTTCAAGTGGTAATAAAAAGGAGATTTTTGATATATTATGGCAAGAACTACACCTTTGGATAAAGTTCGTAATATTGGTATTATGGCGCATATTGACGCTGGTAAAACCACTACAACAGAGCGTATCCTGTTCTATACAGGTATCACTCACAAATTAGGTGAGACTCACGAGGGTCAAGCAACAATGGACTGGATGGTTCAGGAGCGCGAACGTGGTATTACTATCACTTCAGCCGCTACTACATGTCACTGGAAAGATAACCAGATTAACATTATTGACACACCAGGTCACGTTGACTTTACAATCGAGGTTGAGCGTAGCCTTAAAGTTCTTGACGGTTCTGTAGCGGTGTTCTGTGCCCGCGGTGGTGTTCAACCTCAAAGTGAAACCGTTTGGAAACAAGCAAATAAGTACGGTGTTCCTCGTATCGCTTATGTAAACAAGATGGATATGAATGGTGCCGACTTCTACCGCGTAATCGATATGATGAAGACTCGTTTGCGCGCTAATGCTGTTGCTATTCAATTGCCTATCGGTCACGCAGAAGACTTTACTGGTGTTATCGACTTGGTAACTATGAAAGCAACAATCTACAAAGATGACGAAGGCAAGGAAATGGAAGAAACTGACATTCCTGCTGAGTACGTAGAGAAAGCTAACAAATATCGTAACACTCTTTTAGAGGCTGTTGCAGAAATGGACGATGCTTTGCTCGAGAAATTCTTTGCTGGTGAAGAACTTACAGAGGATGAAATCAGAGGCGCTATCCGTAAAGGTACACTTTCACTTCGTATGAACCCAGTTCTTTGTGGTACAAGTTATAAAAACAAGGGTATTCAAAAGTTGCTTGATGCAATTATTGATTACCTTCCAAGTCCTCTCGATGTTCCTGCAATTAAGGGTATTTTGCCAAGCGGAGAAGAGAGTGAACGTCGTCCTAGCGACGATGAGCCATTTAGCGCTCTTGCGTTTAAGGTGGCTACAGACCCTTATGGTAAGTTGACATACTTCCGTGTTTATAGTGGTAAACTTGAAAGCGGTAGCTATGTTTATAACACCACAAAGGGAAAGAAAGAGCGCGTTGCTCGCTTGATTCGTATGCACTCTAACGAGCGTATCGAAATCAACGAGGTTCGCACAGGTGATATTGCAGCTATTGTTGGTCTTAAAGATACAACAACAGGTGATACTCTTTGTGACGAATCTCATCCAATCGTTCTTGAAAGTATCAACTTCCCAGACCCAGTTATTAAAATTGCTATTGAGCCTAAGACCAAGGCTGGTCAAGAGAAGTTGGTTGCGGCTCTCTTGAAGTTTGTTGAAGAGGACCCTTCATTCAAGACTTATACTGACCAAGAAACTGGTCAAACAATTATCGCCGGTATGGGTGAGCTTCACCTTGATATATATTGTGATAGATTGAAACGCGAATTCAACATTGATGCTAACATTGGTAAGCCTCAAGTTGCCTACCGCGAAACAATCCGTAGCAAGACAAAGCAAGAAGGTAAGTATATCCGTCAATCGGGTGGTAAAGGTCAATATGGTCACTGTGTCATTGAGATGGAACCACTTGAACCAGGCTCTGGTTACGAATTCGTAAACAAGATTGTTGGTGGTGCAATTCCAAAAGAATTTATCCAACCAATCGATGACGGTATTCGTGAAGCCGCTCAAAACGGTGTGCTAGCAGGATATGAAATGGTTGACTTCCGCGTAACTTTGGTTGATGGTAGTTTCCATGACGTTGACTCTAGTGAAATGGCGTTTAAGATTGCAGGTAGTATGGCATTTAAAGAGGCAGCAAAGAACGCGCAACCTGTTATCTTGGAGCCAGTTATGAAGGTGCAAGTCATCGTTCCAGAAGAATATTTGGGCGATGTTATGGGTGATATTAACCGCAGACGCGGTCAGTTACGCGAAATGGAGAGTGAAGATGGTCAACAGACTATTAACGCACTCGTTCCGCTGGCTGAAATGTTCGGTTATGCAACCGACTTGCGCAGTATCACTCAAGGCCGTGGTATCTTTACTATGGACTTAGAGTGCTACTCTGAAGTTCCGAAATTTGTTGCTGAAAAAATTATCGGACAAAGAAACTCTGCCAACTAAAAAATTTTAATAAGGAGAATTTAAAAGATTATGGCAAAAGCAAAATTTGAAAGAACAAAACCCCACTTTAACTTGGGTACAATCGGTCACGTTGACCACGGTAAAACAACTTTGACAGCTGCTATTACTACAGTATTGTCAAAGAAGGGCTTGGCTGAAGCTCGTGACTACGCTTCTATTGATATGACTCCAGAGGAGCGCGCACGTGGTATTACTATTAACTCTACACACGTAGAGTACGAAACAGCAAAGCGTCACTACGCTCACGTTGACTGTCCAGGCCACGCTGACTACGTAAAGAACATGATTACTGGTGCTGCTCAGATGGACGGCGCAATCTTGGTTGTTGCTGCTACTGACGGTGTTATGACTCAAACTAAGGAACACATCTTGCTTGCTCGTCAGGTAGGCGTTCCTGCAATCGTTGTATTTATCAACAAGGTTGACCAATTACCACCTGCTGACAGAGATGAATTGCTTGAATTGACAGAGATGGACTTGCGCGAATTGTTGAACAAGTACGACTTTGACGGCGACAACACTCCAATTATTCACGGTAGTGCTAAAGTTGCTCTTGACAATGCTATCGCTGGTAACGTTGATGGTGAAGAATGTAAGTGTATTTTCGACCTTATGGACGCTTGTGACTCTTACTTCCCAGACCCAAAACGTGACGTAGACAAACCATTCTTGATGCCAATCGAGGACGTATTTACAATTACTGGTCGTGGTACTGTAGGTACTGGTCGTGTTGAACGCGGTACTGTTAAAGTAGGTGACACTGTTGAAATCGTTGGTCTTGGTGCTACTAAGACAACTGTTGTAACTGGCGTTGAAATGTTCAAGAAACTTCTTGACCAAGCTGAAGCTGGTGACAACATTGGTGTATTGCTTCGTGGTGTTGACCGTAAGGACTTGCAACGTGGTCAAGTATTGGCTGCTCAAAAGACAATTACTCCACACACAAAGTTCTGCGCTAACGTATACGTATTGAAGAAAGAAGAGGGTGGCCGTTCTACTCCATTCGTATCTGGTTACCGTCCACAATTCTTCTTCCGTACAACTGACGTAACTGGTAGCATCAAACTTGAAGGTGCTGAAATGGTTATGCCTGGTGACAACGTAGAAATGCACGTTGAATTGATTTCTCCTATCGCTATCGAGGAAGGTCTTCGCTTCGCTATTCGTGAAGGTGGCCGTACTGTTGGTAGTGGTGTTGTTACAAAGATTGAAGACTAATCTATCAAAATATGAAAAGAGCCTAACAGGCTCTTTTCTCATTTAAAAAAAGCGCTTTTGCACTTTTTATTCATCAGTTAATCCAAGTAAGTAATCAGTCGTTACATTAAAAAAATTCGCTAATCTAACAATGTAACTAGCCTTTGGTTCGTTGGTTTCTTGCTCCCAGTAAATAATTGCATGTTTATCAACTCCAATAGCATCTGCTAATTTTTGCAGGCTAAGTCCATATTCTTGACGGAGTTCTTTGATTCGTTTTCCTATAATCATACTAATATTATATGAGAAATCTCACCAAAATACTTGACAAGTGAGAAATCTCACCATATAATATAATTATAATTATAATTAACTAAGGAGAAAAGAATGAACGATAAGTTTTTAAATTATGCTTTTAAAATTGGAATGATTGTAATTTCTGTCGTTTTGCTGGTTACTGCCTTAATTATCTTTATTAATGAGTTGGATTATATTAATTTATATTCAACACCGCAAAAATCAGCATTTACGCCTACGGTAATTGTTTCGCTAGTGTTCTTTGTATTATTTCTATTAATAGAATTTTTCTTTACTGCTTTAACTATTGCTAATGTAACAAAAAGAATTAAAAAGGAAAGGATGCTTATTGTAGCAATTATAATAATGGCTATAATATCTGCAATTGTTTTTGCAATTTTATCATTTGTTACAACTGATTATACTGATTTAAGTATGCTTACTAAAGAAGATACTGATATTTATATGGTTCAAGCTTTTAGAGAGGCTATGAAATATCTTATGTTTGCGGTTCTCTTATTAGTGGTACAGTTTTTTAATTTAAATATAGAAACACAAAATGAAAATAAATCTAATCAGGAAAATCAAATTTCAAATGTATACGAAGAAAAGCGGATTGAATTGGAGCAATTATTGAAAGAACAACAAGAAAAAGTTAAAATTATGGAATTGCAAAAAGAGATTGAAGCAATAAAATCAAAATTAGAATGACAAAGTTTTAGAATTGCGTGTAAATAAAAAATAGCGAAAAATCGCTATTTTTTACTTTAATTTATGTTTTATTCAAAAACATATTCGTGGTCAAAATCTAGTGGTTCGTCGTCATCGGCATTTTTCAGTTCGGGGTGAGCCTCGACAAAACGCCTTCTCATGGTTTCAATAAGGCAGGAATTTGCAAAACTAAAAATGTGGTCATTACAATAAATAATATGGTCAAGCAACTTCAAATTACATTTTCTTAACTCACCATAGATATGTTCAGTTACGTTAAAATCCTCAATTGATGGAAAGAATCCATCTTCGCCACAAACGTGATTATGTGCAATAACAACATAAGTCGCGGCGAATTTTGCTGCAAATTTAATAATGTGAGCACTATTCATATGTACGCTATACTCATCGCCTTCATACAAAATGCCGTGGTGGATTATAATCTTTTCCGCATTAAGCAAAATCACAACAGCGCGTTCATAAATCGTAGTTTGGAAATAATGACGAAAAAGTTCCTTAATATCGTTGCAGTGTTCAGGGTCAGCAGGGATAAGCAGAGATTTTGGCAAATATTTGTAAAGATGCATACAGCGAAACATAGTCGTCAATTTATCAGCCATATTTTTGCCTATACCTTGAATATTCATCAATCTGTCAGCGGTAGCAGTCTCAAAAAGTTCGTCTAGCGAACCATACTCAATCAAGAGATAGCGAGCGATTTCATTAATATCCGCGCGTTGATAAGCAAATTGAAGAACACCCTCAAGTATTGTAATATCTTCAACAGTTGCTGGCGTACTTTTTTCAATTTTGGCACGGATACGTTTAAAATGTCCTGAATGAATTTTGTTATTCTTATGCATAATGTAAATTCTCTTTAATGTATTTGTATATATTATAACCTAAAATCTTGCAATATTCAATACCTAAAAACGAAAAAGTGAACTAAATTTTAGTCCACTTAATTAAGTGCGGTTGCATATTTTATCAAATCACTGAGGCGAACCGCTAAACTAGCGCAACACCACATTAAAGGGTTGTTACCAACACATTAGAGCACTAAGAGATAGAAGTGCCGTTCTGCGTTGGAATGGTTAGCGTAACAATTCACTGAGCTTAACAGCTAGGCTTGCTGTGCAACCCATGAGTGGGTTGTTTCCCATACCAACAAAGCCCATCATATTTACGTGAGCGGGAACAGAACTGCTTCCTGCAAATTGCGCATCACAATGCATTCTACCCATAGTATCGGTTAAACCATAACTTGCTGGACCAGCGGCTAAATTGTCTGGATGCAATGTACGTCCAGTACCGCCACCGCTAGCTATTGAGAAGTAGGGAAGCCCTTGATTATTGCGCATTTTTTTATAAATTCCTGCGACAGGATGTTGAAATCTCGTTGGATTAGTTGAGTTTCCTGTAATTGATATGTCAACTTGCTCATAATCACATATTGCCACACCTTCGTTTACACTCAAAGCACCATATACGCGAACATTACTTCTATCGCCATTTCCAAATTTGCGCTCATTTTTTACAATGAGTTTGTCGCGTGAATAGTCATAATCTGTTTGCACGTAAGTAAATCCACCAATTCTACTAATTATATATGCGGCATCTTTTCCTAGTCCATTAATGATTATTTTTAATGGAGTAGAGCGAACTCGGTTAACGCTTGTTGCAAGAGCAATCGCCCCTTCACTTGCAGCAAAAGATTCGTGTCCAGCAATAAAGCAAAAACATTTGGTGTTGTCGTCTAAAAGAGTGTAGGCGAGTTTTCCGTGTCCCAAACCAACTTGACGACGCGCTGCGACTGAACCTGGGATACAAAATGCTTGTAAAGCCTCACCAAGAAGCAATGCAATTTGTCGCGGGTCATTTGTTTGAGTCTTAACAGCAAGTGCTGTACCAATTCTGAATGCCCAAACAGCATTATCAAACACAATCGGTTGCACTTTTTTGACAAATTCATCACAATTTAGTACGCTTTCAGCTAAATTGAAAGCTTCTTCCACTGATGCAATGCCATATTTTTTCAAAAGCGAGCGGATACCATCGGCACGTTCGGAATATCCTGTAAAATATTTTTCCGTCATATTGCTTCCTCCATAGTGTCAATAAACTTTTTGCCTTCGTCAAAACGACCATAATTACCACTGGATTTGATAAGTGCCTCTTTCGCATCAAGACCAGCACGAATATTTTTAAGCAGTCGTGGCAAATTTACATACTCATAACCAATAATTTCATCATTCTCGTCAAGAGCAAGACGCGTGATATAACCCTCGGTTGTGTTGTAGTATCGCACTCCTGATTTTACATTTGAGTAAACAGTCCCAACTCGGCTGTGGTGTGTCGAACCCAATTCTTCGGCACCTGCACCAATAGAAAGTCCTCCGATAGAGAATGCGCTTTGACTGCGACCATATGCAAGTTGCTGGAAAATATCCTTCATAGCATCATTTATAGCATCACAAACTAGGTCAGTGTTAAGCGCTTCAAGTAGCGTTTTCCCAACCAAAATTTCACCAGCCATACACGCGCTGTGAGTCATTCCACTACATCCAACGGTTTCAACGAGTGCTTCCTTGATTATGCCGTTCTTTACGTTCAAAGTGAGTTTGCAGACACCTTGACGCGGTGCGCATTTCCCGCAACCGTGGCTAAAACCGCTGATTTGCTCAATTGATTTAATTTGATGAAATTCGCCCTCTTGTGGAATAGGTGCAGGACCTGAACAAGGGCACGAATTTACTTTATAACAGTCGTTAATTTTCATATTTTTCCCCTTATTTATAGCGATTTAACGCTTTATTGTAGATATTATATCACAATTTTAGAATTTTCAAAATCAATTTGAATATATTGTTAAATTTTTTTAAAAATATTGACATCATAGGATTTATATGTTATTATACCCACAATAGAGGTGGAAATATGTTTGCAAAAAGATTAAGTAAAAGCGATATCGTCGAATACGCGGAAAATGTTGTCTGCAGTATGAATGAGGTTGTTGCAGGGAACATCGAAATCGAAAGGATTTATGATAAATTCAATTTTTATGAGTATACTCACATAAGTTTTATTGCCTATGATGTAAAACGTAAGGTTGAAAACAAGTTGCAGGCAGATATTTTTGACTTTCAGGATTTTGATTACGTGCATAATAATTTTATGGTTGATAAATTTGGATTTGCTTATCTTGATTCGTTTAAATTCTATGTTAAAAGTGCGGATTCTCCTGAAATAAAACGCGATAGAATGTATGCTTATAAAATTTGTCAAAAACATTTTTATAGCAAATTTAATCAAGATAAATATCAAACAACCTTAAGCGATTTTGAAACTCAAAAATAATTTGTTTTGAAAGGCTAATTTAAGCCTTTTTTTCTTTTTATAGTTGCTTTTTTATATTGTTTGTGATATAATAAGTATTATTTTAAAAAGGAGCAAACAATTATGAAAAATGTATTTGACGAAATGAACGAGCGCGGTCTTATTTATCAATCAATTTACCCTGATGAATTGCGCGAATTACTAGATAAGGAAAAAGTTGTTTGCTATTGTGGTTTTGACCCAACTGCTGACAGCCTTCACGTGGGGAATTTGGCTTTAATACTTCAATTGGTTCGTATGCAAAAGGCAGGACACACACCAATTGCATTGGTTGGTGGTGCTACTGGTAAAATTGGAGACCCTTCGGGTAGAAATGATATGCGCCCTATGATTTCAGATGAACAACGCGACAAGAATATTCGTAAAATTAAGAAGCAATTTGAATCTTTCTTTGACCCTGATTGCGAAAATAAATTAATTGTTGTAGATAACGACGATTGGATAAGTAAATTAAGTTATGTCGACTTTTTAAATGTTGTCGGACTTAATATGAGTGTAAACAAAATGTTGAGTTCAGGGTGCTTTGAACAACGTATGGAAAATGGATTAAGTTTCCTTGAATTTAACTATATGCCTATGCAGGCTTACGATTTTTACCACTTGTTTAAAACATACAATTGTAGCGTTCAACTTGGTGGAAGCGATCAATGGGCTAACATTTTGGCAGGTGCGGAATTAATTCGCAAAAAAGAAAATAAGCCTGTTTATTGTATGACTTCACCTTTGCTTACAAAAACAGATGGCACTAAAATGGGTAAATCTGCTGGTGGTGCTGTTTGGCTTTCTCGCGAAAAAACGAGCGATTACGACTTTTTCCAATACTTCCGCGATATCGAAGATGCCAAGGTGGAAGAAGTATTCAAAATGCTCACCTTGTTGCCACTTGACGAGATTAAGGAAATTTGTTCAGGAACGGGTAAAGAAATCAATAAGGCTAAGGAGCGTCTTGCTTTTGAAGTTACAAAAATCGTTCGCGGTGAGAAAAGTGCAAATGAGGCGTTGAAACAGGCTCGCGGTGCTTTCGGTGGAAATGAAGCGGATATGCCAGAAGTTTCTCTTGATAAGAATAGTTTGAACATTATTGATTGTCTTGTGGCTCTCAAATTTGCTGGTTCACGTGGCGATGCAAAGAAATTGGTTTTAGGTGGCGGTGTTAAAGTTGATGATGTAGTTGTCGACAACCTTGAATTTGCTTGCCCTGCTGATGGTTTTGTGCTTAAAAAAGGCAAAAAGAATATTGTTAAGGTGAACGTGCAGTAATGGAAAGTTTTCTTTCTATAAAAAAAGATGAAATTTACACAAGCGAGATTGTTATTAACAAATCTCGCTTTTTGGGTTTTGCGAAGTTTGTTGAGAGTGGGGACGAAGCGGAAAGTTTTTTGAATGAATTGCGCGAGAAATATAAGGATGCAAGACATATTTGTTTTGCCTATAAATTGAGAAATTCGGCACGTTTAAGCGATGATGGCGAGCCGTCAGGCACAGCAGGAAAGCCTATTCTAAATATAATAGAAAAGAAAGGGCTTGTGAATGTGGTTATTGCAGTGGTTCGCTATTTTGGAGGTGTAAAACTTGGTGCAGGTGGCCTTTTGCGAGCCTATTCTGGTAGCGCGGTCGATACAATAGAAAATGCGAAAATTGTCGAATGGTTGAGTTCAAAGATTTATGAGGTTGAACTTGATTATAAGGATTATCAGCCTTTTATAAATAATATTAAGGGGCGAAAAATAAAAGTTATTGACACTAATTTTGATAATGGCGCAACCTTAAAAGTTGTCGCTAGTAGTGATGAATTGATAGAAAACTCAACTTTTATAGGCGATATTTTTGAATATTATGAGGGCGAGTAATGGGGATAATAACAGACATAAAAGAGGCAAAAGGGAAGAATAAACGTCAACATATTTATATAGATAATGAATTTGTTTGTACATTAGATGCTTTCACAACTTATAAAAACAAATTAAAAGTCGGCAATGAAATTTCAAAAACAGAACTGGAAGATATTACTTTTGAAAGTGAGGTTTCAAGCGGGTTTGAGCGCGCTGTTGAATTGGTTTCAAAAAATTTAAAAACAAAGCGACAAATGCGAGAATATCTAAAAGATAAAGGTTATTTGCCTCGTGTTATTGGTGCGATTATTGATAAAATGCTTGAATATAAGTTCTTAAATGATGAATTGTATGCGGAAATGTATGTGAATAGCAATATTTCCCGCTATGGCACGCGCAAAATTAAATTTAATCTTGAAATGCGCGGTATAGATAGAGAAATAATTGACAATATTTTAGAAAATGCGGGTAGTCAGGAAGATGCTGTTCTTGCTATTGCTTTAAAATATATGAAAAATAAGGAGCGAACGCGTGAAAATTTAGATAAAATGTGTAGATATTTGGCTGGGAAAGGATTTTCTTGGAGTGAAATAAGTTCTGCAATGTCGAAAATCAAGGAGGGCGATTGTGAAAGTTGGTATTGATATGGTGGAAGTATCAAGATTTTTTGATAAATGCGAAAATGTTGCGTTCCTTTCTCGTGTTTTTACAAAAAAAGAGCGCGAGCATATCGAACAATTAAGTAATCAACAGGCAAGAGCTGAACGAATTGCGGGAAAGTTCGCAGGAAAAGAAGCCGTTGTAAAAATGTTGGGAACTGGAATTGATAAAGGAGTTAAGTGGACGGAAATTGAAATACTGCCTAACGAATTAGGAAAACCCGTTGTTTCTTTTAGTGGCGTTACCAAAGAGATTGCTCAAAGCCTGAAAATTAAGGAAATGGATATTAGCATTTCGCATACACATGATAATGCGGTTGCAATTTGCATTGCAAAATGATGTATATTTTATGACAAAATACAGAATATAGGAAAGAACCTTCCTATATTTTTTGTTTTTTAGGTATATTTGCAGTGTTAAAAGGGATAAATTATTATGAAAGACTTTGAAAAATATGTAGCAGAACTATCAGCTCTCTCTCACAAATCTCATTTTAGTTCGCATATAATGGAAAAAAACGATTTTGGTGATTTCGTTGGCTTTTCTGAACGTGAAATTTGGGGTGTCGCTGGTTGCGATTTGGATCGCTACGAAAATTGGATAAAGGAGCAATAAGTTGGACACAATCAAACGTGGTGATATTTATTATGCTAATCTCTCGCCTGTTGTCGGGAGTGAGCAGGGCGGTGTGCGCCCCGTTTTGATTGTGCAAAATGATGTCGGCAATCGTTACAGCCCAACCGTTATTGTTGCTGCTATAACAAGTAAAATCAATAAGGCCAAATTGCCTACACATATTGAATTAAGCGCAAGTTGTTTTGGACTTGAAAAAGATAGTGTTGTATTATTGGAGCAAATTCGCACATTGGATAAGGCGCGCTTGCTGGATAAAATTGGATATACTGATGCAAGGACACTAAAAAATATAGACGATGCCCTTGCAATTAGTCTTGGTCTGTAATTGGGGGCGCGGGTGCTTAACCCGATTTTTTTTGTTGCAAAAATCGGGTTTGCACGCGTTCGCGTGCTGTGCGCAATGCGCACAAGCACCCGCGCCCTTTTTTCTAATTAGTGCCCAATTTAAGGTGGGTTTTTATTTTTTTGTTTAAAAATGTGTGTATTTTTTATAATTTTGTATCAAAATGCACGTATTTACGTGAAATTAAAAATTCCTATATTTTTTATTAGTATTTAACTAAAAATTGTGATATAATAAGAATGAATAAATCCCTTGCTGTTATTGCAAGGCTTTGCAAAAGCCGTGGCAATCTCGGTGATTTATCACCGCAAGTAAGGAAAAAATGGAGGCACAAACAATGAAAAAAGACCACTTATCCACCCCAAAAACTCCGCAGGGGGGGGGGGGCGCTAAATAGCGAAAAAATTGCTGAAAATGGCTTAAATAAAGGCTTTTCAGACAATTTAAACAACCCTAAAAATAAAGAAAAAAGAGGCAAAGTGATTGCCCTAATTCTGTCCTTAATCCTTCTTTTTATCGCTATAACAGGCGGAAGCATTTTTTTGATTTTAAATGATTTAAACGGCGTTTCGGCATTAAAAAGTTACACATCACTTGGAACATTATCCACTAGTGGAAGCAGTATAGTAAATGAAACAGTATATAATTCCTTAATTAGCAAATTGGGCTCGAAAACTGGAACAGTGAGAACTTTGGACGGCGGAACTCCGATAGTTTTTACAATGGCTGGTCGCGCTTGGCAAGTGGTGTATCGCGACCCAAACAACACAGACATTATTACCGTGTGGATGTGTGATTACTACACAACTGCCACATTTGCTAGTTCAAACAATGACTATAGTAGTTCAGATATACGCACGACAGTGCAAAATTATTTCACAACTCGCGCGAGCAGTTATCCAGTACTTAACTCAATCACCGTTTCGCCATGTAGTATGAGTAGTAGCTATAAGACAGCACAAGATACGCAATACACTGATGACTATATTAGTAGTTTAGGTGTATTATCAACAGTTACAGATAAATTCTGGCTTCCAAGTTATTATGAAACTTTCTCTTTTTGGGGGCTAGATGACACAGATAGGGAAATGTCTACAGACTATTGTTGGCTGCGTTCTGGCGAATCTGGCGACTACGACGTCGCGTTACTAATATCCTCCTCTGGCTCCGTTTCCCGCAGCAGTACTTTCTTTAGTCGCGGTGTGCGTCCTGCCGCTCACATTTCATTGAATAGTCTAGCTAGTTGTGTTGAATTTAATGTAACGCTTTCAACAAACAACTCCTCATATGGTACGACAAGTGGCGGTGGGGCGATAAAATATAACACCATCACAACAATTATAGCAACGCCAAATGCAGGATATCTATTTGACTACTGGATGATTGGCTCAACTCGTGTGGAAAGTAACCCATATTCTTTTGCGGTAACAGGGACTATCACTTGCAAGGCGTATTTCAAAACTGGAGTATTAATCACAGCAAACACTTCTAATTCTTCTTATGGTTCAGTAAGCGGAGGGGGAACATATGAAAGTGGCACATTAGTTTCATTAACAGCCAATCCAATAAATGGTAGTATATTTGCATACTGGCAGGACAGCGGAGGGGGAACATATGAGAGCAATCCTCTGACGATAACTGCGAGCAGTGCGCAGACTTATACTGCATATTTCATAAAGTATTTTACTGCAACTATCACAGGCTCGCAAACTTTTACTAGCGACTTCTCACGCGACCAAAACTACACACTTACATACTATTTGACCGCGCCAAGCGGATATTATTTCAGCGCAATTTCGGTTGCAAGTGGAGAAACGCAAGTTTTTGAAACGCGAACGGGATTGCTTGAAAATTCGGGAAGTTCGGCTAGCATTGAGTACAAAATCAATGAAAATGGCAATATGCTTGTTCTTCAAATTGATTACATCAGTGCGGATTTTGGTATTTATCTTACTTTTATTAATACAAAGCCAGTTTTAAAAAATAGCGCGGGCACAAGTATTGAGGGCGTCGCCATTCAAGCCACCAATGGCGGGGAAGCCAGAATAACAGGCTCGGATTTAAGTGAGGAAAGCGACACGATTACGTGCATTGCGGTTGCATACGCGGGTTATCAATTTGACGGCTGGACGGATAGCGATGGAAATTCGTTCGGAACAAGTTTGAGCATGCAGCTAACCAAAGAGCAAGCATTTGGAAAACTTATAATTGCCAATTTTTCACAAATAAGTTCAAATGTAAATACTGAAACAAATAATACGGATAAGTTGACGTAAAATATTTTCTCCGTGGTGGCGACTTTGTCGCCGAGATTATCGCGTCGTTGCGCTCCTCATAATGACACGGGGGCTGTCATTACAAGCGCGGTCGAGAAATCTCAGTAAATAAAGATACTTGTTATCATATAATAATCATAATAATAAAGAATTTAAGCAAAAACTAGAAAAATTAATAGTTTTTGTTTTTATTTTATATCAATATTGACAAATGATTTAAAGTATGGTATAATATAATGAATTACTAGAAGAATAAATAGAGAGGTAATTACTTATGAAATGGCTCAATAGATTTTTAATCTTTTTGCTTATCGTAATTGTCGGCATTAGTGTCGGGTTGTCTGTTTACTACTTTATGCTCAACAACGAAGTGTTTAGCTTGGGGGGCGAAAATGGTCAATCTACTACTAAATATGTCAACGTAGGCGAAACTTTTGTAGTAACTGTAACTCGTGAGAATCCTTCTGCTGACCAGTACAGCCTTGTTAGTATGAATGAGGAAATTGTTAAATTTAAAGAAAAGTTTGCTGACGACAAGAACGTTGAATCTTGGAGATTTGAGGCTCTTGCTGGCGGTAATACAACAATTCAACTCGTTACCACAAACGAGGATTACAAGAACGTAAATGTTGCAGTTTACGTTGGTTCTGGGTCTACTGAAAACCCATTCTATATTCGCGACTATCAAGACTTGAAATCAATCGGTCCAGCGCACCCATTGACCGCTAACTATCAACAAGTTGCTGATATTGATATGAGTGTTGAGAAGCAAACTGCGTGGACTCCAATCGGTGGCGACGATGGTTTTAGTGGTACTTACAATGGTGGTAAGCACACTATTAGTAACCTTCATTTGTTACAAGAAGGTTCTGCTATGTTGAGCGAGGGCGAAGTTGTTGCACCTAGTACTTTGAAAAATGCTGGACTTTTTGGTACAATCAAAACTGGTGCAAAAGTTTCAAACTTGAATCTTACTGGATTTAAACTTGATGGAAATTATGATAATGTTGCGCCACTTGCTGCATATAACATGGGTGAAGTAAGTTTTGTTACTGTTTCAAATTCTGTAGTTAATGCAAATGCTACAATTGAAAAAGCTGCTTATATTGGTGGTGTTGTTGGTATTCTTGATGGCACAAGCGGAGCATATCTTGCGAAAGTGCTTTATACAACCGTTTCTAACTTAATTTTATCAGCTAATACAACTGCGTGTATGGGTGGTATCTCTTCTGTAGTTAGGGCTGGTATGATTAGTAATTGTGGTGTTGTAGATGCTACATTTGCGACACCAGAAGCTTCAAAATCAAGTATTGCTGGTGGAATTACTGCAAGTTTAGTTAATATGACAGCTGAAACAAACGATTCGCAAAAGAGTGCGGTTATTAATTGTTATGCAGTTATTAAAAACGAGATGAAAGGCGAAGATTTTGTGGCTGGCTTGATTGCTTTTAACTTGAATGGATTGAATTCTGTTCAGCCAGAGCTTAAACCAGACGAAGCATACAAGAATTACAACCGTATTTTGGGTAACTTCTATCAAAAGAGCGAAAAAGTAACAACTGGTATTTATGATTTTGATGACGTTACAACTGCATATCTTGCTTATGGCGTTACTGCTGAAACATTGAAGAAAAAACCAAATGCAGAGCAATTTAGCGCAGTAAAAGAAGCAAATATGCCTAGCGAAAATGTTGCTTACATTGGTTATGATGTGAACGGCGAAATGGTAACATGGGACTTTGATAATCTTTGGTCTATCGACCCTTCAGTTAACAATGGTTATCCATTTATTAAAGACAATGCTGTTCCAGTAAACAACGGAATTTATGACGAATTTGACGTGGTTGTTATTTCTGGAAAACAAAAATTGCTTGACGAACTTGCTGCTGACCTTGCTGACGATGGTATTTACAACAATAAGTACAAAATCGACAGCGACATTGATTTGACTGGTGAGGAATGGACTCCAATCGGCGATTCCCTTACACCATTTAATGGTCAAATGTATGGAGTAGCAAAAGCTGACGGCTCTATGCCTGTAATTCGCAACCTAGTAATCACCACTGAAAATAGATTTAATGGTTTCTTTGGTATGATTGGTAGCGAAGGCGTTGCAGAAAACCTAATTATTGAGGGCGTTAAAATAACAAAGGTTGCTAGTGATGATGTTTATGCTTGGGTAGGTGCTATTGCTGGATTGAACTATGGTAAAATCATTGATTGTGTAGTGCGTTCAAATGCAGACACAAACTTTGAGGGTATTAACATTAACGCAGATAATCGCATCTATGCTGGTGGTATCGCTGGTAAAACAGGAAAAGATGCATTGATTCAAGATTGTACTGCATCGTTGAATATTAAAGTTCAATCAAAGGAAACCAACTTTGTTGGTGGAATTGTTGGTGAATTGGGCGGTAATTCTAAGATTGTAAATTCTAATTATGATGGTGGACTTACAAGCGATGGCAAGTATGCTTATGAAATTTTTGCGCAAAGTGATACTGATGCAACTGCTGGCGGTATTGTAGGTGTAAGTTCCGATGGTTCAATATCAAAATGTAATTTTACTGGTAAGATAAATGCTTCAGTAAGTACAGGTGATAAATCATATGTTGGTGGTATTACTGGTTACAGTGGAGATGGCACTTTGATTTCTGATTGTAGCGCAACCTCAATGGAAATCAGCGGTTATTATGCTGGTGGTTTGGTTGGCTGGTTAGAGGGCGAGGGCTCTGAGAATTTGGTTTCAACCTCATACGCAACTGGTTTTATTGGCGGTGAAAAGGTAGGTGGGCTTGCAAGTGTGATTGTGGCTGGTTCTATCGTAAACTGCTACGCAGAATGTACACTTGCTGGTAAAGTTATGGCTGGATTTGCCGTTGATATTGAAATTCAAAACAAAGACAGATATGGTCGCGTTGCATACTGTTTTGCTAACTCTGAATTTGACTATTCAATTTCAGGAAGCAAGGCTTATGCTGAAACAAAGAGTGAAGTATATTCAGTACACAACCCATTTACTGCAATCTTTGGTGAAGACAACAAGGTTGCGGGTGTGGTTGAGAAATGTATCGTAAACTCAAAGCACGGCGGAACACGTTTGACAAGTTCATATAACTTCGTTATCGACTGGGCTTCACCGGACGATGGTTGGACTAGTGACGAAAATTGTAAGAAGATGTCAACATTTACTAACCGTGGATTTGACTCTAAATATTGGAACTTTGTTCAAGACCAATATCCAACATTAGTACAAAATTCATAAAATAAAAAACATATTAGTTAAGGCTAATATGTTTTTCTTTTATTCTGATTGAGGCGCATTTTGTTGTGCAATTAAATTTTCATTTTGGTCGTAGAAATTAAATTGATTTGGAGCAGGAACAATAAACTCTTCTTGTTGCTCATTTTCAAGCAAAGCGCGCTCAATGTTGCTTTCATCATTTTGAACTTGTGGACTTTCTTGTGTGGTGTTAGGCGATTGTGTTTGCTCGTTGCTGGCTAAATTGGGTTCGTTTGTTGCAGGTGGATTGAATGTTTCCATCATCCAAACTTGTGCGCCAAAGGATAAGGCAAGTGTGATAATGAAAGTAAAGTAAATTGCTATGCCTACTTTGCGTTTCGTACTTACAAGAGGTTCTTTTGTTTTTGTTTCGGCTTTTGCTGTGCTTGATTTAGCGGTAGATGCCTTTGTTTTAGTATTTGTTGATTTTTTGGTTGCCATATTTTGTACTCCTCAAATTTTCTATAAATAATTTGTGTGTAAGGAATAAAAATATACATTATTTGTTAAAAAAATAAAAATACACCTTTGTGCGTTTATGATTTTATTCTATAAATATTTCCAACTTTGTGTTGCTTTGCAATGTCAACATAAATTTCTTTTGCAAGTTCGCCACCTTGACGTGCTACAATATCATTGAGTGCTTTCATAACAAGGTCAGGAGTGTTGTTTTCTTCGCTCAAATGTGCAGCAATTAACCCGCGAATTCCATATCCCAGCATTTTTAGAACTGCTTCGGCTGAATCTTTGTTGTTAAGGTGTCCGCGATTTGAAAGTATGCGCTGTTTTAGGTAAAGTGGATATTTTGGGTTGCTCATTAGACGGGGTATGTCGTGGTTTGATTCCAAAATCACGAGGCTACTATCCGCTAAATGTTTGATTATTGTATCGTTTATGAAACCTAGGTCTGTTGCAGTGCTGATTTTTTTGTTGCCTTCGTGAACACTAAAACCAAGGCAATGCGCCGAGTCGTGAGAAAGGTCAAAACTTGTGATAGCTAGTTCATTTATGTAAAAATTACTTCCAAATATTCCAACACGTTTTTCTGCTTGAATAGTTCCAACTTTTTCTTGCATTGCCCCCCAAGTGTCGGGGTGGGCGAATATTTTGCATTTGTGTGCACGCGCAAATGCACCAACGCCCTTGATGTGGTCGCTATGTTCGTGGGTAATGAGTATACTATCAATGCTACTAGGTTCAATGCCGATAGTATTTAATCTATTTTCGATTTCTGTTTTATTTAATCCCGCATCTATTAAAATGCGGGTGTTTTCGCCTTCAACAAATGTGCAGTTTCCTTTACTGCCACTGGCTAGTACACATACGCGCATAGTTTTATCCTTTATTTTCCGTATAATCTATATAAAATGTAGTTAATGAGTTTTTGAGGAAGTAGTCTGTTTGCAAGCCTGATTAATTTATACGAAAAGCCGTAAGTAAAACTAACTGGTGGGTTCTTTTTTTCTGCGACTTTGCAAATTTTTCTTGCAATTTTTTCAGGAGCAATTCCGTTTTGCTCGCATTTTTCCATATATTCAACACTGCGTTTTTCGCGTTCACTATAAGGCGTTTTTTCAGCATCACTTTTTATTCGGTTGGCGGTAAAGCCTGTTTTTATGTCCCCAGGAAGCACACAACTAACACGCACTCCGAAAGGGCGAACTTCATTTTTAAGTGCAGTACTAAAAGCAAGAATTGCAGATTTTGTTGCTGAATACATTGTTTGAAAAGCGATTGTAAATTCCGCCGCCATTGAAGAAATATTAATTATTGTACCTTTGCTTTCTCGTAAATGGGGAAGCGCAACGGAACAGCAATTTACAACACCTAGAAAATTGACATCAATGATTTTTTGAATGTCTGCCTGTGGTTCAAATTCCATTGCGCCACTAATGCCCATACCAGCATTGTTGATTAAAATGTCGATTTTTCCTTCTTTTTCAATTAATTCTTTAAATGCAGACTCGACAATTTCGCGCTTACTTACATCACAGTGTATAAATTTTATGTTATCATCATTTGGTGTTCCGCGAGAAAATGAATATACAATATGCCCATTTTCAACAAATTTTTTTGCTATGGCGAGTCCAATTCCACTTGATGCGCCAGTTACAACTACTACTTTACTCATATATTCCTCCTTTCATATTATAGCATAAAAAAATAGATTTGCAAACATTAAACAAAAACTTTTAAAATTTAACAAAATTATCTTAAATTGTCAGTTTTTCGCTATTCTAAAAGCAGGTCAAAAATAAAACAAAATTTTATAATTATTGTGGGTGGTGAAATATGCGCATTGAATTTTTTTATGGTATTTTAAAATATTTTTTGCTTTTTGTGATGTTGTATATTTTGCACAGCGCAACAATTCAAGGTTTACAGCCTTTTGCATTCGGAATGTTTTTTGCACTGGTTTGGTGTAATCAAAAGATTTATTATCTTGCGCCACTCTACGTTCTTTCGGGATTTTTGGCATCGTTTGATTTAACGAATCTTGTTGTTGATACTGTGTGTGTGCTTGTGTTTGGTCTTGCATATTTGTTGCACTATCGTTTCAAAAGACGTTTAAATCCCGTTTTGATAGGTTGCTATGCTTTTCTTTCACAAGCGGGAATGTTTTATTACGCGGTAATGAACACGGAATTGCTTTGGGGTGCGTTCGTTACTCTTGTGATTGGAATGGTTGCAATGTACGCGTATCTTCATTTTATGCAAGGTCTTGTGTTGCGTGGTTTAAGACGTCAGTTTTTGATTGATGAAGTTTTAACAGCGGGAGTTTTGATTTTTGCTCTTGGTGTTGGGGTAAGTTGTGTTCCTTTTGGCGAGTATATTTTTAGTGGTGTCATTGCATTTGGCTCATTATTTTTAAGTCATACTTTTTCAAATTCTGCGGTCCTTATGATATTACTGGCATTTGGGCTAGGTTCTGCATTTTCAGCGGAGCAATTCTTGCTGGTTTCTCAAAGTGTGATAATTGGATTGACTGCAGTGGCTACAAAATGTTCAAAACGTGCGTATGCTTGCGTTGCTGTTGTGTTAGTAGATATAATTATTGGGCTTTATTTTATGCCTACATACACACTTTATAATTTACTTGCTATTTTGATAGGCGCTCTTTTGTTTTTACTTATGCCGTCTAAAATGCTTACTGGTGTAATATCTTATATTATTACAGAAAAGGAAGATACAGCAGTTCGCTCAATTGTCAATAGGAGCAGAAAAGTTCTTTGTTCAAGACTTTATGAGTTGAGTGATATTTTCTTTGATATGAAGAATGTGTTTAAAGGTATGGTAAAGGGGGCTAGAAATTTTGAAGAAATAGCCGAATATTTAGCAACAGAAATAAAACAAAAAATGTGTATTGATTGTGCTAATAAGAATGAATGTCTGCGTATTCAGTCTAGTGAAACTCACAGGGCAATTCTCGAAATGCTTTATTTTGCTTATGAACGTGGACGTGTGTCGCTTCTTGATGTTCCGCCAAATTTGTGCGCTCATTGTGTTAAGTTGAATGCACTTATAACTGCGGTTAATAATGTGGTAGATGAATATAAAAATGGTTTGCAAAATCAAAACAACCTTGATAGCGGTCGACTGCTTTTGGGTGAACAAATGTGGGGGGTGTCGCAAATTATGAAATCATTAGCAGTTGAGGTTTCGTTAAATGTTTCTTTTGATAATTCGCTCGAAAGACGTATTATGGAAGATTTAATGTATGAAGGAATTGTGTGCAGTGAGGCGGTTGTTTATCGTAGACAGGATAAACTTTATAGCGCTACAATAGTGGTCAAGAAAAAAAACCTTGATACAAATTGTCTTGTTAGAGTGCTTTCAAAATCGCTTGGTTTTCCTATGGAAATTACAAACAGAGCTTGCGGTGTTAAAGCGGGGTTTGAGGTTATAACGCTTGACAGTGCAAATAGATATGACCTAGTTTTTGGCAGTGCGGGGGCTATAAAGGCTGATAGTTCTAAAAGTGGGGATACTCATTCTGTTATGCGCCTCGGTAAAGATAAGATTTTATTTGCGCTTTGTGATGGAATGGGGAGCGGAGAACAGGCAGAACGTACAAGTAGCCTTGCTCTTGGTTTGATTGAAAATTTTTATCGTGCGGGGTTTGATAATAGTTTGATTTTATCAAGTGTAAACAAGTTGCTTTCTTTAAGTGGAGAGGAAACATTCAGCGCCCTTGACGCGAGTGTGATAAATTTAAATGATGGCACATGTGATATGATAAAATTAGGCTCACCTGTTACCTATATAAAGAGTGGCGAAACTTTGGAAAGGTTGGAAGCGGGCGCGTTGCCTTTGGGGATTTTAGAAGAATTGAAACCAAATATACGTTCGTGCGTATTAAATGATGGTGATATGATTATTCTTTTAACCGATGGCATAAGTGATAGTTTTAGAACTCTTGATGACCTTGACGAAGTGATAACTCAAACAAATACGACAAATCCGCAAATTTTAGCAAATGCAATTATTGACAAAGCTCTGGAATTGAATAAGAATATTCCTAATGATGATATGACCGTAATGGTAGGCAGAATTTTTACTAAATTCTAAAAACTTTTATTTCTCTATTGAAAAACTGCTGTTTTTATAGTATAATATAAATAGAGGTGATTAAAAATATGGAGAAAATTCTAGATTTTATTATTGAAAACAAATTTTTTAGTTCAGGCAGTGTTGTTGGTGTTGGCGTAAGTGGTGGCTCTGATAGTATGGCTCTCTTGCACTTCTTGAACGCAAACAAGTTTAAACTTGATATTGATGTTGTTGCGATTAATGTTATCCACGGCACTCGCGAGGCTGACGAGGCAGAAGCGATTTTTGTTGAAGACTATTGCCGTGAAAATCGTATTAGATTTTACAAATTTCGCGTAGAAGCGGGCATTCTTGCAAAACAAAAGGGTATGGGACTTGAAGAAGCGTGCAGGGAAACGCGTTATGGTGTGTTTGAAAGTTTGAAAAAACGCGGACTTGTTGATTATGTTTGTCTTGCTCATCATCAACGCGACCAAGCCGAAACAATACTTATGCATATTTTGCGCGGTAGTGGCATTAAAGGCGCGAGTGGTATGGAGTATGTTCGTGATAATTTTTACGTGCGCCCACTACTTGATATGCCAAAAGATGAATTAATGCGCTATGTTTACGAAAATGATATTCAATATTTGGAAGATGAAACTAATAGCGACAACACAATTACACGCAACATGATTAGAAATGTTGTTATGCCCGAATTACGCAAAGTTTGGCAAAATGTAGATGCCACATTGTGTAATTTTGGTAAAACCTGCAAGGAAGATGACCAAGTTATTCGTAGTATGATTAATTTTGATGCAGTTTTATATAATGATGATATGGTGAAAGTGCCTCTGACGTATTTTGTGTATGGTAATTCGCATATTTTTAGATTGCTTGATGATTGCTTGGCAAAATTGGGTGTAATTCAAAATTTTGAGCGTAAACATTTGATAATGATTCTCGATTTGGCAAAAAGTGGTGAGAATGGCGCAAAAATTAACTTACCTAATAATGTCGATGTTTACAAAGAATATGAATATATTACAATCACTCACAAAAAGCCAAAAGTAGAATTAAATGTAGAATGGGATTTTAAAATTGGTACTATAAAATTTGGTGATTATGGCAAATTAAGTGTTAAACGTGCAAAATCGCCAGAATTACAAGCTGGATTTTTGCTTGTTGACCTTGACCAAATTCCAAATGGTGCAGTTTGGCGTGTTCGTAAAGAAGGCGATTATATTGAAAAGTTTGGCGGTGGAAGCCGAAAATTAAAAAGTTATTTAAATGATAAAAAAGTTCCTGCACGTATTCGTGATTATCTTCCAGTTTTGGCTTTGGGAAATGAAGTTCTGGCAGTGGCAGGGGTTGATATTTCTGAACATTTAAAAGTTACTGAAAGCACCAAAAATTTTGGTTTAATTAAGTATGATATGCAAAATTGGGTATAAAGTCCCAATTTTTTCATTTTTTCTTTTGACAAAAGGGAATTTTAATGATATTATAGTTATGTAGTGAAATAAAAAATTCAGGATATTTTGTTATGTGCGATATTGAAAAAGAGGAAAACAGTCTGAAAAACCAGACTCCAGTCTTGTATCAACGCAAGGCTTTTTCTCCATCGCATTCGCACCTAAAAATATCATCAAAAATCAATATCGCAGAAGATACGATAACAACCGAAAATGTGATTCCTCATTTGATTAAAGAGGCAGAACGCGAAAAAGAAACCAAGGAGTCTATGGAGTCTTCAATGGAGTCGGTTAAGACTCAACGTAGCAAAAAAAGTAAGTGGATTAGTGCTTTATTTTTGTTGCTTAACTTGGGAATCTTGGCAGGCATTCTTATTTGGCAATTTTGTAACGAACCGCCTATGTCTTTGCCTGAATTATTGCAAAGCAATCTTAATTGGTGGTGGCTAATTGTTGCTGTTTTGCTGTTTTTTCTTATCAACTATTTAGATGCTTTCCGTATACAGTTAGCAATAAAAAAGGTTACAGGCAGAAATCGACCATATTTGAGTTATAAATCAATGGCAATATGTCGCTATTATGACTCAATTACACCTCTTGCGACAGGAGGACAGCCTTTTCAGGTTTTCTATTTGAATAAGCGCGGTTTGAATGCAAGTAGTGCTACAAGTGTGCCTCTCGCAAAATATATCTATGCACAAGTTACCTATATAATTTTTAGCGTAATAATTCTTCTTTGTAGTGGTTTAATTGATATTCAGGTAGACTCCTTTGTTTTAACTTTGTGTTATATTGGACTTGCTCTTAACTTATTGCTTATTGTCGCAATTTTCTTCTTGTCAATCAGTAAAAAAGTCGCCCCAAAAATGATGTTTGGCATATTTAAAATGCTGAAATGGATGCATATTATCAAAGACTCACGAATGATGTACAGAAAAGTTATGCGCACGGTCAAAGAATATGTTTCAACATTTAGAATGTTTATGACAAGTGGCTGGCTTGTATTTATGGAATTTTTGTTAAGTGTCTTTATGCTTTTTGCTCAATATTCCATAGCATTTGTTGTGTACTGTGTGTTCTGTGATTTTAATATTAATTTGTGGTACACTTTCCTTACACTTCAACTTATATGTGACATTGCTATTAGCTTTATACCTATACCAGGTGGTGCAGGTACAGCAGAATATTCTTTCAATGCAATTTTCTATCCATATTATGCGACTGTGGGTGCTGGAAATGTATTTGTTTGGGCGATATTATTGTATCGTATTATGACTTATTATGGTTATCTTATTCAAGGTGGCGTAGTGTTATTATATGATTTTGTTTACGGAAATAAAAAGATTGCACCTATGCTTCAGCGGTTCAAAGATGAAGATATGCGGAAAGAAAATGGGTTAATGGAAGTTTTAGAAAAAAATCAAAAAGTAATTGAAGTTGAGGCTGAAAATAAAACCGATTGTATCGACGAGGGGCAGAAAGACCCTGACGAGAAGGGAACTAATGAACCCGAAATAAAAGGAGGAGGCTAAGATGGAACAAGACTATCCAAGTGACGAAAGACGTCGCAGTCAAAATAGTGGCGGGCGCAAGTGGTATGTTTGGCTCTTTGTAGCGATTCTTTGTGCGCTTATTTTAACCAATATGGCTGGCGGAATTATTCGCGACTTGTTTATGAGTTTAATCGCTGGTCTAACACCATTAATCGTAGCACTCGTGCTTTCGTTTATTTTGCTTAGACCTATGGCTTTTATTGAAAATAAATTGCTGAAAAATTGCTTTGTGGGCAATCCACGAGCGCTTAAATATAAACGTGCTATTTCGCTTTCTTCATTATTTTTAATTCTTATTGGCGCGTTTGTTGTTTTGATTGTTGTTGCGGTGCCGGGGCTTATTGGAGTATTGGAACAATTTCAAGGTGATAACTTAACAGTGTTGGTTGATAAGTTGACTTCTGCACTTACTAGCCTTATGCAAACTATTACTGGTTTGCCAGCAGAACAATTTGACCAAGCTATTACCGATGCCATAAATAATATAGGTACAAGCATTGAATCTGGTATTAGTTCGTTTGTTGATAATATTACAGTATACTTAATGGATACTGCTTCGCTGATTTTCTCTTGCGTAATGGGATTAATTATTTCCTTCTTGATGCTGAAGGATAAAGAGCTAATCTCAAAAACTTGCAAACGTATGACGTATGCATATTCTAACCGCAAGAGCGCGGAAGAGATTATCACCATTACACACCGCACAAATGATATGTTTAACCAATACATCATTTCAAACTTGATTGTAATGTTTATTATCTTTATTATTGCGTGGATTGGTTTCCAAATTATGGGTGTGCCTTTGGCTGTTGTAATGGCGCTTTTGCTCGGAGTTTTATCTATTATCCCTTATTTGGGTGGCTTTATTGCGTGTATTCCACTTGCAATTGTAACATTGATGTTCGGCGATGTGAATATGATGTTAATGGCGTTGTTGTTTGCGATTATCGACTGGGCTTTGGTTACAACTTTCGTTCCTGCGTTCATTATGAGCAAGAGAATGAATACTCGTGCGCTTCTTATTATCCTTGGACTTACACTTGGTGGCGCTATGTTTGGGCTTGTTGGTATGATTTTGTCGGCTCCTATTGTGTCCGTAATTTCCATTGTATGGCAAGAGCGTTTGAGAATTAGAGAGCAACGCCGTGAACACGAAGAAATGGTTGAGGCGGGTATTGTTGACGATAACTTCTATGGAGTTAGCGATATTCTTGACTTGACACAAGATACTTCCTACAACGTGCCTATTGAGCAAATGGATGACGATTTTTCACGTCTGCAATCAATGAAAAAGGCGAATAAACAGGCTGTTAAGGAAGAGGAAGAGAAAACTGATGTTGTGTTGACTACAAAAACCACAAAGAAGAAAAAAGTGAGCAAGCACGAACTCACAAAGGTTGACAAAACAGCAGAAGATGCTGTCGTTGAAGAAGTTAAACCAGCAGAAGCAAAAGAACTAGAAACTGACGACTTAATTATTGAGGAATAAAAACAAGGCAATAGCCTTGTTTTTGTTTAAAAAAGTGTTTGTGTTATAGTGCCAAAGTCAGATATTATTCGGTTTCGACAACAACAATTATTATTACCTGAATTTGTTGTTACCCCTGCTAATGCTATAAGTGCTATTAGCAAAATTATCAATATATTTGAGTTTGTGGCTAGGTCTGTGCCTGTGGTTCCTGCCCAAATTGAAATTAGCAGAACGATAACCAATGCTTGCGAAACGGTCATTTCTCGACCTCCCGTGTTTTATGTTTAATATGCAAAAAATCTAAAAAATGTTAATATCGTTATATTTATTGAAAAAATATTTTAAATGGTGTATAATATTATTATGGATTTAAAGACGAAAATTAAAGAACTCCCTCAAAATAGCGGAGTTTATATAATGAAAAATGCGGACGGTGAGGTGATTTATGTCGGAAAGGCGAAAAACCTCAAAAATCGTGTATCGCAGTATTTTCAGCATAGCAAAAATCACACTATTAAAGTAACTAATATGGTAAAAAATATTGCAGATTTTTACTACATTGTTGTTCCTAATGAAGCGGAGGCGCTCGCGCTTGAAAATAATCTAATCAAACGATATCAGCCGTATTACAACATATTGTTGAAGGACGGAAAGTCTTATCCTTATATTCGTATCGACCTAAAACAGGATTTTCCGCGTCTTGAGATTGTGCGAAAACTTAAGCGCGATGGAGCGAAGTATTTTGGACCTTATTTTGCAGGTGTTCGTCCTGTGGAATTGATAAAAATGCTTAATAATGCTTATCCACTTCGTATGTGCAATGGAAAACTTCCAAGGCGTGCGCGCCCTTGTATAAACCACGATTTGGGACTGTGTAGTGCCCCTTGTTGTGGACTGGTTACTAAGGAAGTTTATCACGACTATTTGAAAAAAGCAATGGAGTTTTTAAATGGAAAGTTTGGCGATGTTCAACAAATTTTACAAGAAAAAATGACACGGCTTGCAGATAATGAGCAGTTTGAGCTTGCATTGACTATTCGCGACGACCTTTCTATGCTTGATAGAATTAAACAACACACGCTCACATTTATGCCAAATTTGGATAATATTGATGCTTTTGCTTGGGCAAGTAATGGCTCAGTTGCAAGTGTTGCTGTGCTTGTGGTTCGTGGTGGACGCAGTGTTGGCGTAGACTGTTTCCATCTAGTTGATGCTGAACTAGATTTAGAGGATAGCCTAACACAATTTATAACTCAATATTATACTTCAACCGCTATTCCACCAGAGCAAGTGTTAATTCCTTTTGAGCCAAACGAAGATTTGCGCGAATGGCTTTCAACTCAACGCAAGTCAGCAAGTGTCGGAAGAACTAGCGCTGTTGAGTTGTTATGTCCAAAGCGAGCAGAAAAGAAGAAATTACTTGAAATTGCCGTTCAAAATGCCGAAATGTATTTGGAAAAAGCAATCGAAAAAGAAAAAAGAATAAATGATTTTACCATAGGTGCGGCGGAGAATTTGGGGCAAATATTGAACCTTGGAAAGCCTGTGCATCGTATGGAATGTTATGATATTTCAAACATAGGCGGAGTGTTGAGCGTGGCTTCAATGGTCGTTTTTATAGACGGAGAGGCGCGCACAAAGCACTATCGCAAGTTTAGAATAAAAACCGTCGAAGGGGCAAACGATTTTGCGAGTATGCGCGAAGTTATTACTCGTAGATTGTGGGAATTGGATAATATACAGAGCGACGACCCAAGTTTTAGAAGCAAACCTGATTTAATCGTTGTTGACGGAGGAAAAGGACAGTTGTCAAATGCTGTTGATGCCTTAAATGCGTGTGGCTACAATATCCCAGTAATCAGCCTTGCAAAGCGTGAGGAGGAAGTTTATCTGCCGAATAGGTCGGAACCTATAATTTTGCCTCGTACTCATAATGCGCTAAAACTTTTGCAACGAATTCGTGATGAATCACACCGTTTTGCAATCACTTATCACCGTAGTTTGCGAAATAAGATTACAAGTGTTCTTGAAGAAATCGAGGGTATTGGTCCCGTTAAGCGTAAAAATTTGATAAAGGCCTTTAAGTCTATTGACAAAATTAAAGAAGCAACATTCGACGAGCTAACAGCGGTTGCTGGTATATCTCAAAAAGATGCTCTTGCTATTAAAAAATATTTTGAAACCGCATAAATCAAAAGTACCTCTGCATACATTGTTATGACGTTATGGGAGGTGCTTTTTTGAGTTTATCCAAGCGCGAAAAAACATTTTTTGCTGTTTTTGCATTAGTAGTCGCGGTATTTTTGTTTGTAACTCCATATATTTTGTTGCCCAAAATCTATGCAGGACGAGATGAATGGGTTAAGACTGCTCCTCCAAATGCTGTTTTTTTGGAATTGTGGGAGATTGATACATTTGAGGGAGGGAGCGCTAGTCGAGCGCGTTTTTTAGAGAAAAATGCCTATTTATATCAGGAACGAACAATAGGGACCTATGTTCTTGTGCGTACTTTGGATTTGAATCAAGCAAAATTAATGCTTGAACAAGGCTCTCGCCCCGATATAGTTAGTTATGGCGTAGGTGCTGGCGAACTTTTAGAGGCTATTACTACTGAAATTACGAGTGATTGCGGTGTTCGTGCTGACTTGCTTGCGGGTGGGGTAAAAAATGGCAAACAACTAGCAATTCCTTGGTGTATGGGTGGCTATGTTTTGTGCGCTGATGGTGATTTTGGGGAATTGAATGTTGACAATTTTACAAAAGCCCAAGAAACAAGTGAGTTGAGTGTAATAGGTACAGGTCAAAATTATAATATTCCAGTTTTAAGCTTAAATGAGGACGAAAAGAAGTATCTAAAAATATCAAATTTAACGCAATATCAGGCATACGAAAGTTATCTAAAAGGCAATGATTTTAGTGTGCTTTTAGGTACACAACGCGATTTTTACAGGCTTAATAACAAGGTAAATATGGGCGTGATGGCTCCGCTTAATTATAAATATTTGAACACATATACCGACTTAATTCAATATTTTTCGATAACCTCATCAAATGAAAATCAGATTAATCACGCACAAGATTTTATCAAATTTGTAACATCTCAACTTGTGCAGAACAAATTGAATAGCATCGGTATGTTTACTGTTAATGGTTCAACTATTTATTCAAATGAATATGCCGATTTTGAACGCGCTTTAAATAGTAAGTTGAAAGTTCTTAATGTGTTTACTCCAAATGTGAAAATTGAGGAAATACAAAATAAGGGGGAACTATGAATATTGAAGATTTAAGAAGTGTTTGTGCGTCGGTTTTAAGTGATATTTCTCTAAAAAGTTTGACGACTTTTAAAATAGGCGGGCTAGCAAAATTTGTTGTTTATCCTCAAAATTTTACTGAATATAAAGCGCTTTTACACATGTGTAAAGAAAAATGCGTTGAATACTATATTTTAGGTGCAGGTTCAAATATTTTGGCTGATGATGGTGGATTTGATGGAGTAATTATTTGTACTAAAAAGTTGAATAATATTTCAAAAAATTCGCCTTGTCGGGTGCGCGCAAGTTGTGGAGTTATGCTTGCAAATCTTGTTCGATTTTGTGCGGATAATGGTTTGACAGGACTAGAATGGGCGATAAATATACCAGGTACAGTAGGCGGGGCTGTTGTTATGAATGCAGGAGCATTTGGCGGTGAAATGGCAAAAATTGTCGAAAGTGTTACAATTTTAAATAATGGTGTTCCGCAAGTTCTGGAAAATTCAAAACTTTTTTTCAATTATCGTCATAGTGTTTTTACAAACAAAAAAAATTATGCTATAATGGAAGTTGTATTTAAACTAAAAAAAGAGGCAAAAGAACAAATTGCACTAAATACAAGACAATTTATTTGTAAGCGAACGCTAACTCAAAATGTTGGTTATCCCAGCGCTGGAAGTGTTTTTCGGCGCGAAAATGATTTAATCCCAGCTAAACTTATTGAAGAATGTGGGTTAAAAGGTGAGCGAGTTGGTGACGCTATGGTTTCTCCTGTGCATTCTGGATATATAGTAAACCTAGGTAAGGCAACTTGTGGGCAGGTACTTGCGCTTATAGAAAAAGTAAAAAGTAGAGTTCACGAAAAATTTAATGCGACAATGCAGTGTGAAATTATACATTTAAAAGGAAAGAATTGTGAAAAATTTTAAAGTTACAGCAGACTATCATACACACACTTTTTATAGTGATGGGCACGATAGTGTGGAGGATAATGTAAGAGAAGCGGTTAGTAAGGGGCTCGAAGTTATAGGTATTACTGACCACGGTTTTAACCATTGTATGGGGGGGATTAAACGTAGTGATATTCCTAAATTGCGTGCAGAAATTGAACGTGTGCAAGCCAAGTACCCCAATATTAAAATTCTGTTAGGAATTGAAGCAAATCTTCTTAATTATGACGGCGAGTTGGATATTCAACAAAGCGATATTGATTCGCTTGATTACATAATTTTTGGCGTGCATAAATTTACTTTTGGCAAAAAAGTAAGAGGCAGTTTTTTGTTTAATGCTCGTAATTTGTTGTGGGATACTGTAAAGCACAAACAAAAAATTACAGATAGTTATCTAAAAGCACTCGAAAAATATCCAGTAAAAATTGTAGTGCATCCAAACTATGCCACCGCTTGCGATGTCGGCAGGCTTGCACGCGCTTGTGCTGAAAAGGGCGTTTGGTTTGAATTGAATGGCAAAAGAATTGATTTCAACGCGGAAGAAGTCGAGGCAATTAAACAAAGTGGTGTCGACTTGGTGTTAAGTAGCGATGCGCATCATTCACAAAATGTAGGGGATATGTCCTTGCAACAAGAGTTCATAGAAAAGTATGATTTGCCTCTTGAAAAAATTGTTAATATAAAAATAGTGAAATAGGCTTTTCAAAATTCAATTTGTGTTATATAATATATAGAAAGGAGAATTGCGATGTCATTTTCATACGAAGCAAAAACAGAAGTAGCAACAAGCGAGTTGCCAACGCAAGAATGTTGCGCGCGCGCTGAACTAGGAGGTATTGTTCGTACTTGCGGACGTATTGCCGAAGATTTTTCAATCACTCTTGTAACTGAACTTGATATTCTCTATAAGCGCGTTTGCGGTCTTGTAAAAATGCTTTATAACCAAGAAAATAGATTGAAATTAGATAGACAGGAACGCCCTAATCATGCTATAAAATTTAGTGTTATTTTTCCGCAAGACCTAAGTGAGCAGATTTTAAAAGATTGCTATATTTTGCGCGAAAATTATGCAGGACAACTCGAAATAGCCAGCAGTATTTCAAGGCATCTAATTGAAAATGATTGCTGTCAGCGCCAGTTTATTAAGGGTGTTTTTATGGGTTGCGCTAGTGCAAATATCGTGATTAAGGACATCAACGACCTTAAAAAACATACAGGTGGCTATCATCTCGAATTTGCGTTTCTAAATCGTAATATGGCGGGAGATTTTTCTCATATTTTGTCGCAATACGATATTTACAGCAAGATAATGCAACGCAAAAAATTGACAGTTGTTTACATAAAAGAAGCGGAAATTGTGAGCGATGTCCTTGCTCTCGTTGGTGCTAATAATGCTGTGCTTACATTGCAAAACGAGTTCGCTGTGCGCGAAGTGCGAAATCAACTCAATCGCCAACTTAATTGTATGAATAGCAATTTGGGAAAAATGGTTGATGCTAGCCTTAAACAAATTTCCGCAATCGAATATTTAGAGGAGAAAATGGGCTTGGAGAATTTGCCTGATACTCTCTATGATTTGTGCGTGTTGCGCCTTGCAAACCCCAATGAAACCCTCGAAAATCTCGCTAAACTTATGTCGCCACCACTTACAAAAAGCGGAGTTAATCATAGATTAAGAAAAATTGTTAAAATGGCAGAAGAATTAAAAAATAACGAAGTAGAAGGTATTGAAGAATAATGGAAAAGTTTGTACACTTGCACTTGCATACTGAATATAGTCTGCTCGATGGTGCGGCTCGAATTAAAAAATTGACAAAAATATTGAAGGAACGCGGTGCGCCCGCATGTGCAATAACTGACCACGGAAATATGTACGGCGCTGTAAAATTTTACGAGGCTTGTGTGGCAAACGGAATTAAGCCAATCATCGGTACCGAGTTTTACGTTGTTGATGACCTATATTATAAACAGGGAAAGCCAAACCCTGCACACTTGATAATTTTGGCGAAAAATGAGGAAGGCTATCACAATTTGTGTAAGCTTAACAGCATCGCGTGGACAAAGGGATTTTATTACAAACCTCGAATCGACTATAACACACTCGAAAAATATAGCGGGGGGCTGATTTGTAGTTCCGCGTGCCTCGCTGGCGATATCCCTAGACTGCTTTTGCAAGGTCGCTTTGATGATGCTGTAAAGTTTGGCTCACGACTCAGAGATATGTTTGCCGAAGGGGATTTTTATATCGAAGTTCAGGACCACGGAATTCAAGAACAACGCCAAATTTTACCCGATTTGTTTAAACTTGCAGACGCATTGGGGGTAAAAACGATTGCAACAAACGACGTCCATTACCTAAACAAAGAGGACTCGGAAATGCAGGACATTATGCTCTGTATTCAGACTGGAAAAACAATCGACGACCCTGACCGTATGCGTATGGACGGCGACCAGTTTTACCTCAAAACAGAGGAAGAAATGCGTGCAATTTTCGCCGCTCACCCCGAATGTATTGATAATACTCTCGAAATTGCTGAAAAGTGTAACTACGATTTTGACTTTAAAAGCCAGTTCTATCCAAAGTTTACTGCCCCAAATGGTATGAACAATGTCGATTATCTCTGGAAAATTGTTAATGAAGGATTAATCAAACGTTATGGCGAAATAACTCCCGAAATTCAAGAGCGCGCCGAGTTCGAAATGAACACACTTATTAAAAGTGGATATGTCGACTACTATCTTGTCGTTTGGGACTTTATCAACTGGTCGCGCGACCACGACGTCCCAGTAGGGCCAGGGCGTGGTAGTGGTGCCGCGAGTATCTTGGCTTATGCCATCGGAATTACACTTATCGACCCGCTTAAATATGACCTTTGGTTCGAGCGTTTCCTAAACCCAGAGCGCGTCAGCCCGCCCGACTTCGACATCGACTTCTGCCCTGTAAAACGTGAAGATGCAATCCAGTACGTAATCGAAAAATATGGCGAGCCAAATGTAAGTCAGATAATTACTTTTGGTACAATGGCGGCAAAAGCGGCAATTAAAGATGTCGCACGCGTGCTTAAAATGCCTTATTCCGAAGTCGACAAAATGACAAAATTGTTTCCAACAAAAATGCCAAAATCTCCTGCAATTGAAAAGTTGTATGGCGTTAGCAAAAAACCCGAAGATGCGCAGTATGTCGTTCCTGAACTAAAAGCAATGTACGAGAGTGATTTGCTTGTTCAGAAAATTGTTGATACCGCGATTAAACTCGAAAATATGCCTCGAAATACAAGTATCCACGCTGCGGGTGTCGTTATATGCTGTGATGATATTTCCGACCACGTTCCAATGGCTAAAAACGGCGATATGGTAACAACACAATTTGACAAAAACGAAACCGAGCATCTCGGACTTTTGAAAATGGACTTCTTGGGGCTGATTACCTTGACCGACCTTGACTTGATGCTAAAAACGGTTAAAAAGAGAACAGGCGAGGAAATAGATTTCTATTCACGCGACTTCTCGTACGCAGACCCAAATGTTTACAAGTTGATTGGTTCAGGCGATAATGACGGTGTTTTCCAACTTGAAAGTGGCGGAATCTCCAACTTCGCAAAGGATATGAAACCAGTCAACATCGAGGAAATTATCGTTATCCTTGCAATGTATCGTCCGGGTCCTATGGACGAAATACCTACATATATCAAAAATCGTAAAAATCCAGAGTCCGTTATCTATCCAGACCCAAAAATGAAGGACGTGCTTGGCGTAACATATGGTGTTATGGTTTACCAAGAGCAGGTTATGAAACTTTGTCAGGTTCTTGCGGGCTATACAATGGGTCAGGCTGATGGTGTTCGTAAGATTATGGGTAAGAAACTCGCCGATAAACTTCCAATCGAAAAGGAAAGATTTATCAATGGTTGGGTCGACCCAGAAGGGCTGAAAAGCATTGACGGAGTTCTGAAACGTGGAATGAAACTCGACGATGCGGAAAAATTGTGGAGCCAAATGGAAAAATTTGGTAGTTATGCATTCAACAAGGCGCACGCCGCTGCATATGCTTTCATTACTTATCAAACCGCTTATATGAAAGTTTATCACATAACCGAATTTTATTCCGCTATTATGAATAACCGCATCACAAAAAGTGATGAACTTACTCACTATATGGAACTCGCGCGCCAGCACGATATCAAGATTTTACCGCCAGATGTCAACAAAAGTCAGGCTTATTTCAGTGTTGAGGACGATAAAGTCGTTCGCTACGGTCTCGGCGGACTTAAAAATGTAGGCGTTGCTCTTGTTGAAGAGTTGGTTCGCGAGCGCGAAAGAAACGGCGAGTTCAAAAGTTTGCAAGACTTTATTTCTCGTATGGACGGACAAGCTCACAATAAGCGTTTCCTTGAAGCAATGATTTTGTCAGGCGCATTCGATTGCTTTGGAGTGCCTCGTAGCCAAATGATGGCCGTTTACGAGCAAATTGTTGAGCGCGTTTCAAGCGATAGGCGCTCGCAAAGTCAAGGGCAACTTACATTGTTTGACAATGTCCTAAAAGAGGACAAAACATTCAATGTTGTTCAGTATCCATATATCCCTGAATATGATACACAACAACGTTTGAAATTTGAAAAAGAAGTTATGGGAGTGTATGTCAGTGGGCATATTCTTGACCAATATCGCGATAAGTATAAGGAATACAATTTAACTAGTAATTTGCTTATTCCTGTTACCGTGCAAAGTGACGATGGTGATGAGGAAATTTCAGTCTACGAGGGAGTTGAGGACGGTCAGCAAGTCAAATGCGGTGGTATACTCACAGGCGTAAAACGTATGAACACAAAGGTCGGCAACAAGGAAATGGCTGTTGTAACCGTTGAAGACTTGTTCGGCACCTTTGAAGTCCTCGTTTTCCCTAAAGTGTATGAGAAATTTAAACATATTCTACATGTCGATTCAATGATGACCTTTGTCGGCAAATTGAGCATTCGCGAGGGCGATAGACCAATAGTTTTGCCTGAAGATGTCATTCTTTGGGATGATAAAAAGTCTGCCCCAAAAGATGATGCACCAAAAATTATTGAAGAACCTAAAAAAGTGCTGAAATTGTATTTAAAATTCGATTTGACCGATACTAATGTTAAGGAAAATGTGATAAGCATTTTGTCCCGTTATCCAGGGGAACATCAGGTCGTTGTCAAGTGTTGCAAACAGGGCAAGGCTTTTATGCTTCCATTTAAGGTCGATTGTAGTACAGCAATGCAAAATGAACTTTTTGGCTTTATCGAACCTGAAAATATGGTTGTCGCCTAAAAAATATTAAAGGAAAAAGAGCTTTGAATGTTGAGATTTCTCGATGCGTTACGCTTACTCGAAATGACAGCCTGCGCGTGAATAATAGCGTGTCATTTCGACCGAGTGCAACGAGTGGAGAAATCTCAGCAAATATAATTACTTGTCATTGCGAGGCGCCCGTGAGGGCAACGTGGTAATCTCGCCTTTTAAAAACCTAACAAAAAAAGGAGTAATATATGGAAAAAATAGCAGTAATTACAAGCGGTGGCGATGCCCCGGGTATGAATGCTTGCTTGAAATCGGTTGTGGAAATGTCTTATAACTATGGCTACGAGTGTGTCGCATTTCGTCGCGCTTATAAGGGTATAATTGATAACGACTATTTTACAATAACGAAAGATGACGTCAAAAATATTTTCAATCTCGGTGGCAGTATGATTTATTCTGCCCGCTGTGAGCAGTTTTTAGATATTGAATATAAGAAAATCGCTGTGCAAAATCTTAATAAATTGGGAGTAAAGGCGCTTGTTGTTATCGGCGGTAACGGAAGTTACTTGGGCGCAAAATCGCTTGTGGATTTAGGTGTGAATGTAATAGCAATTCCAGCAACGATTGATAATGATGTGCATTCTACTTCGGACTCAATTGGTTTTGATAGCGCTGTAAACAATGCTACAAATATGATTGATAATATCCGCCAAACTATGCAGGCTAATGAACGAATTTGTTTGATTGAATGTATGGGAAGACACGGAGGTAACATAGCTTTATATAGCGCTATGGCTAGTGAGGCTGATATTGTGGCTGTTCCCGAAGACCCGCTAGATAAGGCACATATATATAGGTTTATTCAAGACCAACTTAATTATGGAAATAGAAGTCCAACGATTGTTGTCGCTGAAAAACAATATGACATTTTTCAACTTTCTCGTGAAATTCAACGCGATTTTAATCACGAATGTAGAGCGGTTGCGCTCGGTTATATGCAACGAGGCGGAAGCCCAACCGTCAAGGATAGAATGCTTGCTATTCGCTACGGCGTTTCTGCGATAGAATTGATTGATAAAAATAAGTTTAATTTCGCTATCGGTTTGCGCGATGATAAGATAATCGCTACACCAATTGATAAAGCAGTGAAAATGCACTCAAATTTCCGTCAAGATTTGTATGATTCGTTCAAATTGCTGAATAATCCTAGAAATAAGAAGTAAAAAAGTATAAAAAATATCAAAATTTGTTGCTTTATGTTAAAAAAAATAAAAAAATTGCAAAAAATGCCCTAATTTGTTTTGTTTTTACAAAATTATTTGTTAAAATTTATATGCTGTTAGGGGGGAATTTGCAATGGCTTTTGAAATTATTTGTATGCGTAACAAGCGCTTTTGGAGTAGGTTTGTTACCGCTATATGTGGTTTTGCTATGGTAATAACCGCTATGGCTGTCGTCTTTCCTATGCATGGGGACGATTCTACTCAATCGCAATTTACACAGACCACCACAACAACCACCGAACAACAAATTGATAATTAAAAGCACCCTTTTTGGGTGTTTTTTTGCATTTTTTGTAAAAAGGTGGCTTATTTGGTTTACAATTGTGTAAGAAAAATGATAAAATAGGAGTGTACATAAAAAAAAGGAGTGAAATAAGATAAAAAATGACAAAGAAAGTACGGCTGGCGGTGATAATAGCCAGCATTGTGCTAGGATTTTCGCTATTAGCGGGGACGGGGGCTTACGTTATTTTGAATACAAACGCAAGCACAACGACGACCACAAGTTTATCAAATCTGTACAATACTAACGGAAATATAAACCCTGCGGCTGTGGAGGCATTTCTTGATGCAGTTGGTTACTGGGATAATCCAAGCGACACAGGCACATACACGGCGCACAACATAGCCTCACGTGGTACAAGTGGAAGCGATAGCACAATAATCTTTCCAATGGGATACTATGTAGACGCAACTGGCTCAATGGACACGTCAAAGCCGATTTTATGGCAGGCGACATATCTATGGAATGGTTATCTCACGGTTTGGATGAATACAAACTATGTTGTTGAATATTATAATAACAGCGGTACAGAAAATACAGGTTTTGGTAATGGCACATCGTATGATACATACAGCAACTACTCAAAATCAACACTCCGCGATGTAACAAACAATATTTACACAAAGTTGAACGGAAAATTAGAAAGTTTTAGTAGTATTATCCAATCACCAAAAAATGCAGATGCAACTTGGCAAACAACACAAGCAGATGATGTTCATACTTATTCAACAAGTTACTACGACCACCATAACAATCTAGACGATTATAATGGTGTATACACGGGCTGGACACATTCTAGTAACTGGAATACATCAAATCCACCATATAATGATAGTTTTTGGATACCAAGTAGTGTAGAAGTGTTTAATAAAACTCCAAAAACTACGTCTACAACGGCACAAGTAAACAACGGTTTATGGGGCTTAACAGCCGCTGACCGTGGATTTAATACAACAACAATAGAAGGAAGCGGTACAACATCATATTGCTGGCTGCGCTCCGGCTCTTTGTAGTCGGTTGGTTGCTCGGGGTTCTCCTCGGGCGCGTTTTTTTTATTTCTGGGTTTTGTGCGTGTGTGGCGTCCG
>JAFUJK010000082.1 GCA_017468205.1 Clostridia bacterium | reverse complement strand
TGTCATTTCGACCGAGTGTAACGAGTGGAGAAATCTCAGCAAATAAAGAAAATAAAAAATCATCTTTAAAAATCTACGCCCTAATTCTCTCTATAATATTTCTTTTCACTGCCCTAGTTGGTGGTAGTGTATTTTTAATTGTAAAGCATATAACGAAAACAACTGCAACAACAGAAAGTCCAACATTAACAACAAACATTTTCAACACAGATGGGACGATAAATCCAGTAGGTGCAAATGTTTTGCTTGATACGGTGGGCTACTGGGACAATCCGACAGACACAGGCACATATACGGCACACGAAATAGCGAGTGATGGAAAATCTATAATTTTTCCGATGGGCTATTACGTTGATGCAAGTGGTACAATGGACACAAGTAAGACTTTGTACTGGCAAGTGACATATAAGAGAGGGGGCTTCCTCACAATTTGGTTAACTCAGCCATATACTTGTGCTTATTTTAATAATAATGGTACGATTTTAAATTCATTTGATCCAGGGAGCAGTTCATATTCTTTTTCAAATTATTCAATGTCCCAGTTGCGTGATACAACGAAAAACATATATAATTTGTTAAAAGCAAAACACACAGGACTTGACAATATCATAGTTGAGCCAAGCACGAGTGCAATAAGTGCTTGGCAAAGTGCACAAGATGATGTATACACAGCATATTCTAGTTCAAATTATGCTCACCACAATGGGTTAGGAACGTATAGCGGAAGTTATAGTTGGGAGAGTGGTTCAGGTACGACTTGGTATAGTTGTCTAGCGGACAAAATGTGGATACCAAGTGCTTATGAAATTTTCAATACAAAAACAGGAAGCAATAATCGCTCCGATACTAATGGATTATGGGGGGTAACAGCAACTGATAATGGATTTGCAATAACAGCAATAGATGATACAACAAATGTGAGTCGTTGTTGGCTGCGTTCGGGTAACTCGAATAATCGTGGTATTGTAACAGCATTAACTTCTTCGGGGTCCTCTATAACTGCTGCGGGGCTAGGTTATGGTGTGCGTCCTGCCGTTCACATCTCACTCTCAACCCTAGCAGATTTGGCTGGTTATAATATTAATGCCAGTGCTGGCAATAATTGCAGTGTAAATGTTACAAAACAACTATATAGCTTATATTATAAGTCACCACTTACTTTTACTTACACCGCGAACACAAACTACTACATAAACTCTTTAACAATAGACGGCACAACGGCAACTATCTCAAATTCAACAAGTGCTCCAAGTAGTTACACAACATTAACAAATACACAATATAAAGCATATAGGTCTGCATATGGTGTTGTTACTGTTATTCTTTATAATGTTTCTGCAGATATTTCTATTTCCGCTACAGCATCGGGAAATATAACGTTTTCAAATTCAAACACTTCAAAAATTTTAAATGCGAATTTTACACGAACGACCTATGACACAACAACAGCGACAATCACAGCAACATATGCCTCTGGATATTATCCTAAAATTAAGTTTAACTCCAATAATTTAATAAGCATTACGACTGAAAGTGGTAATGGATTAATTGACTTAATAGCCTATGATTACACTTTTTCTAGCAATGTTTTAACACTAAATTTCTCAAATCTCCCAACAGGAGTTGCAAACATTCCAACAATCACCCTAAACACGCATACACTATCAGATAATGTAGTTACAGTAAATGCTAACAATGCTACATATAGCATAACTTACGATAATAATAAGGCAAATGTTTTGGTACAGCCTGCTAGTGGATATTATGTAACGCAGGCATATGTGGACAATAATTCAGCAGAAGATGTTAATATGTATATGGGCAATATAGTCAACACGGGCAACGCACTTGCGATTGTATATTATGCAAATGCAAATAGCGGTGTAGTTGAATTTGAATTACGTGTATTAACTGGAAATGTAACTTTAAATATTGTTACAGGCGACACAAAGCCCGACCTTAAAGAAGCAGGTGGCGCTGGTGTTGATGTCGTAGCAGTTTATGCGTCAAATGGTGGAGAGGCGCGTGTAACAGGCACAGACTTTGCCGACGACTCGGACACTATTGTGTGTATGGCTGTTGCGTATGCGGGATATGAGTTTGTGAATTGGACAGATAGCGATGGGAATAATCTCGGCACTGCTTTAAGCATTCGTCTTACAAGGGAACAAGCGCAAGGCAAGGTAATAACCGCCAACTTTGCCAAAGCGAATAATTACGTGAATACGGAAACAAACAATACAGAGATTTTGACATAGATTACATAGTACTGGCAAAAAATCGAAAAAAATCATTAAAAAATATAAAAAATACGCATTTTTTTGCGTATTTTTGTTAATTTTAGATGTTTTTCTTAATTCTACTTGAATGACACACAAGATAGATAACTTGAAATTCTTCGGCTATTTCGTGCATAAGTTCGAGTGCGCGATTGGTTTTGTCGTCATCAAGATTGCAGAATGGGTCGTCCATAATTAGGGGAGGAGTCTCGCCATCAAAAAGTGTTTTTGCAAGTGCAAGACGCATACACAATTCAATAACATCGCGCCCGCCGTGGCTGAAAAATTTGGTTTCCTTTTTCTCGCCTTGTTGCTCCAACAATACATTCAGATTTGTGTCAATACTGACCTTATCGAATGACGAGCCAACAATTTTACGAGAATATTCTAGAAAGGCATCGGCTAGTGGGGTGAGGTACTTGCTGGTTAAACTATCGCGTGCTTTTGCTATAAATTCGCGCGTGCGTTTGACAGTTGCTAAATCTGCGGATAATTTATCTATATTTTCGCGTAATTCAATAGAATAGTTTGTAAGAGAATTTAGGTTGCTTGCTTGACTTGATGCTGTCAGAAGTTGCGAATTAACCGCACTATTTTGATGAGTTAATTGCTCGCGCATTTTTTCATATTCGTCAATTTGTCGCTTAATTTCGTTTAAACTCTCTTCATTGATTATAGTTTTTTTGCTCTGATTTACATTGTTTTCTTGTGCAAAAATCTCCATTTCACGTTCTTTTTGTGTGCAAAATTGAGTTAGTGTAGCTAGTCTTTCCACCTTTGCGCGCGCGTCAGTATAACACGCGTGGAAATTGTTTGGGTTTGGGAAATATTGGCTGTAAAATTCGGTTAAATATGCCTTATTTTTTTGTATTTTTTTAGTCAATTCTTCTTTGCGAATTGTTGTGTTTTGTGTGTCGTTTGTATATTCAATTAATCTTTTGCGATTGGTGTCAATATTGTAAATTGCTTCAATATAATCAGCAGAATTTTCGTTGAATTTTGAAATAAAGTTTTCCACAATATTTTTGTTGCGTTCGTATTCTTGATTTAAGTTTTCAAGATTTGTTTTTGAAGTAATATTTGCGACTATGTTGTCGTTTTTTGCGGGTTTGCATACTAAAAATGTGCCTATCCCTCCAAAAATCACACCTGCAACAATAAAAGTGATTAATAAAGCTATTGTGTTTGTAAAAGCAGAAACGCCAACAATAAGCAAAATTATTCCAAGCATAATTGCCCCAAAACCAGCATATTTTATTGGATTGTTGGGCTTTGGGAGTGCGCTACTTTTTTCATAAACATTTTGCGAAAATCTCATTTGATTTTCAATATTTTTTAATTTGTCGCAAATGCCTTTTACATCTTTAATTTCGTCCTCGGTAGGCACTCCATTTTTGAAATATTCATTCAGTTTTGTGATGCTCTGCGCTTGGGAGTTGTCATTAAGCGCTTCAAGCGCAGATTGAAATGAATTGATATTTGTTTGTGTTTCAAGCAGTTCATTCATTGTCGCAGTATCTGGTGGGTTGCCGTGAAAAAAGTGCTTTATTTCTTCAATTTCTTTTTCGTGCTTGTTGAGTTCTGTTTGCATTGCCTCTAAACGCTTGCGTTTTTCAATTTCGATGCGCTCATCATTCACCGCTTGCAGTTGTCCGCGTAAATCACTTAAACGTTTGTTTATTGTTTGAATTTTTGCTAAATTTTGATTAAATTCGGTGTTTAATTGGTCAGCGGTGTTTTTTGCAACCTTGCATTTTGAAATGCTATCCAAAGTGTTTTCGAGTTCTTTTTTTAAAGTGTTGAGTTTTCCACCACTTCCGCGTAAGTGCTCAATATTTATTTGATATTCCTTCAAACGCTCGTCAACTTGCGAAACTGATTCAACTTCCTGATTTTCAATTAATTTTCCTAGTCGTTCTCTTATGGACTCGTCATCAGCATTGCTAACAAGCCCGTGTTGAATGAATGTACTTCGCATAAATGTGTCCGCGTTGATGCCTAACTGATTTTGAACAAAATCGGCATCTGGTAGGGTGGTGTTTGTTTCAAGGTCATATAGCGTAGTCTTATCTTTTGATGATTTGTCGCCAAAAAAACGCTCAATGCGATATTGCTTTCCTTTAATCTCAAATTCTAGCCAGCCCCCAAAAGCACCTTTTTGCCATGGCGTATATTTTGCGCGTTCGTTTTCGTCTAGGTCGCTTTTGCGTGTTGAAGGAAGCCCGAAAAGCATTGCTTTTATAAAACTTGCGAATGTGGACTTGCCCCAGCCATTTTCTTGCAAAATAATGTTTATTTGGTCGTCAAAATCATATTCAAATTGCTGTAATTTACCATAATTTTCGATGTAGCAACGTAATAATTTCATAGTTCAACCTCCTCGCCAGCAAGTGCGTGAAGTCCTAGCGCAATGACGCGCCTTTGCTCCTCCTCGTCAAGGTCGGAAGCGCGAACTTGGCGCACAAACTCGCCCGCAATCGAAACATCGTTAGCATATTTGTCAATATCAAGCTTTAAACGTGATTTGTCCTTTATGGTAACGTAGAAAAATTTGGGTTCAAGTTTTGCAAGCATTAGCGTTGTGTGTTTTTCAGTTTTGATAGTAAATTCGCCAGTTAGAACCACGCGTACAAGGGAATCGGCTGAAATATCTTCAATATTTTCCTCAATTTCCTTAATAATATCGTGCGTGTTCATAAGCCCAGTTATATTTACATAAACTTCGTGTAGTGTGCGTCTGGCAAATGGGATAAATTGTGTTTCCAAGTGGTTTGACGGCGATATGTCAAGCAACACGAACCCTTTTTCACCGCATTCGTCAAACCCGCGTCCTTCAAGGCAACCGCTATAACAATATTCAGCGCGTGAATCAAGTTTGCCCGCCCGATATGTGTGCAAATGCCCAAGGGCGAGATAGTCAATTTTTTTGTTTTTTAATAAATCAAGATTGACAGTGTCCGGTTCGTCCGTTGCTGTGCCGTGAACATCTCCGCCGTGTAGTACAACGATGTTAAAATCCATCGCAGGGAGGGAAAGACTATCATAAGTTGCTCGGTTGTCATCACCCAAAGTTACGCCTGTAATGTTGACACCTCCAAGTTTAAAAGTCGTCCATTTATTACCAAAAATATTGAGGTTTGCAGGCAACTCATCACCGCGAATCAAAACACTATTTTCGTCGTGGTTACCACAAAGATAGTAAAATTGGATTTTTGAAGCATTTTTTATAGTATTTATTAAAAAATTACGAGTTTTAAGGTCGCACTCGTCTGTGTCCAAAAGGTCTCCCGCTATAATAATGCCCTCAACATCGTTTGTTATCGCATAATCAACCATTCGCGAAAATGTGGAGAGTAACTCCTCTTGTCGCTTTTTTGCGCGGTCTGGGGTGAGGTGTGTACGCATACTTGCGCCTAAATGAATATCACTACAATGAATAATTTTCAATATTTTTTC
>JAFUJK010000081.1 GCA_017468205.1 Clostridia bacterium | reverse complement strand
TCGGATATGGTTATCGTTAAGCCTGTGTATGTTGCGTTGTTTTGCGTGTAAATTGTTCCGTCCACAAGCCAACCGTTGAGATAATAGCCAGTATATGGAACGGCATTAAAATTCGCCGAGCCGTCCGCATTTTGTGATATGCGCACTTCCCCGCCCGCGTTGGCAGTTACACAAGTGCTTGCAAGGTGAAAATAAGCAACTGCCGTTAGGTCTTGGGTTGCGGTAAATGTGTACGTATTGCCTGTTGGAGTTGTTTCAACGCCATTTATCAGCCAATAGCCCAGAGCATAGCCCGAGTTTGGCGTAGCGGTGAGGGTTACCGATGTGTTGTAGTCATACGTTCCCCCGCCATTCACCGAACCATAAGCGGAATTATTTGCGCTTGCCGTGATTGTATATGTATTTATTGTCCAAACAGCATATAGGTTGTATGTTCCACCACTCGTGGTTGTTAGTGTTGAAACGCTCGCGCCATTGGAGTAAGCGACCGCACCAGTTGAACTTGTTGCCCAACCGCTAAACGAATATCCCGTCCGCGTGAATGCATTTGTTGTTAAATTGCTTGCCGTATCGTATGTATGCGTAGAATTGGACATTGTGCCCGAACCGCCGTTCGCGTTGTATCTAACGTAATATGTATTTGCCGTCCACTTCGCGTAAAGGGTTGTTGGGCCACCGCTTGATGGATATGAGCGCGCACTCGCTCCTGTTGCAGTATAATATTGCGTGCCACCGCCATTTGTGCTTGTATAATATCCACCAAAAGTATAACCTGTGCGCGTTGGAATGGTGATGCTTGGCATTGATGAGCCGCCTGAACAAGATACAGACGAAGTACCGCCCGAACCGCTCTGTTTGTTAAGAGTTACAGTGGTTGTTAAAGCAGCTTTTAAAGCACTTAAAGAAATATGACACGCAGGACGGACGCCGTGGCTAATGTCCACTTGGGAGTCGAGGCCAGCGGAGCCCGAGGAGTACACTCGCATCGCATAGTTGAAATCGTAAGAGAAGCCGGAGCGCAGCCAGCAATATCCCGAATCTCCCGTACTATCACTTGAACTAGACGCGCCAGTATCAATACGCGTATTGGTATACGCGTTATCAGTGGCTGTTAAGCCCCATAAACCGTTAGTGTCGGAGCCATTTTTATATCCTGTTGTTGCGTTAAATATTTCATAGGCACTTGGTATCCACATTTTGTCTGATAAACAAGATGACCAAGCCGTACCTGTGCTACTACCCCAACCACAATCTCCGCTATACGTTCCTAATCCGTTGTGGTGAGCATAGTCTTCACCAGAACGTGCTGTATATACATCATCTTGTGCACTTTGCCAAGCACTTATTGCACTCGTGCTTGGCGCAACTATGATGCTATCTAATCCTGTGTGTTTTGCTTTAAGTAAACTATATATGTTTTTTGTTGTGTCGCGCAACTGGGACATTGAATAGTTTGAATACCTGACTCCCCAAAAACCAGAATGGTCTGTCCCTGGGTCAAAAGCGTTTGAGGTTGCGCCATTTTTGTTATAATATGCGCAGGTATATGGCTGGGTTAACCAAATTGTGAGATAACCGCCTCGCTTATATGTTGCCTGCCAATACAAAGTTTTACTCGTACTTATTGTTCCACTTGAACTTACATAGTATCCCATTGGAAAAATTACAGATTTTCCATCACTTGCTATTTCGTGTGCCGTATATGTTCCAGTATCCGTACCAACAACATTCAAAAGTGCCCTAACCCCAGCTTCATTAATCGTACCATTTGTATTAAAAAGATTTGTAGTTAAAGTTGGACTTTCAGTTGTTGCGGTTGTTTTCGTTATATGATTAACAATCAAGAAAACACTACCACCAACTAGGGCAGTAAAAAGAAATATTATGGAGAGAATTAGGGCAATTATTTTGCCTCTTTTTTGCTCGATTTTTTCGTTATTTTTAAGGGTGTTTAAATCGTTCGAAAAGCCTTTATCTAAGCCATTTTCAACAATTTTTTCGCTATTTAGCGCCCCCCCCC
>JAFUJK010000080.1 GCA_017468205.1 Clostridia bacterium | reverse complement strand
GTTATAATTTCCCAAATACATTACCCATATTAAATATAAAAGCACGTGTAGTTGCAATAAATCATATTAAAAAAGGAGATTATATCGGTTACACAAACCAAAACAAAGCAACCAAAGATATTACTACCGCTACCCTATCAATAGGCTATGCTGATGGTTTGCCTAGATTATGGGCAAAACGAGGTTATTGTATAATTAATGGAAAGAAATGTCCAATAGTTGGTAATATTTGTATGAATATGACTATTGTTTTAGTAGATAAAAATGTAAAAGTTAATGACTATGCCACAATAATAGGAAAAGACGGTGATTTGGAACTCACCGCCACAGAAATAGCAAAACAATGTAAAACAATTGAATATGAAATTTTAACAAACTTCAAAAAAATTTAACTATTCGCAAATGCTTGTTACAAACAAATATAATGCATTTACATCAGACATTTCTCCTGATTTAATTTGAAAATCAAGTTGAGCACCTAAATCTAAAATCTTCTTCAAACGGACTGGAGTAAACCTTGTCGCCTGTTCACGAGATTTCTTTACAGCAAATTCTTTAACTCCAAGTTTTTGTGCAATTTCAGCAATACCTTCCTTGCTATTTATAGCATAAAACATACGTCGAAAAGAACTTTGGATAAGCATTAACAATTTTTGAGGTGCTTCTTTTCGTTCAAGCAATTGATTGATAATAGCAACAGCCTTAATTCCGTCTTTACTTATCGCGGCATTACTTAACTCAAAAATATCGTACTCGATTTCCCGATTAACATTTTCGTTGACTAATTCAAGAGTTATTGTTTCTCCTTCACCAATTAAATTGGCAAGTTTAATTGTTTCATTATTAATTCGAGTATAATCCAATCCACAATATTCAATTAGTCTATCAAGTGCGTCTGAATTTATTTTACATTTATATTTATTCAAATCACTTAAAACAAGACGTTCAAGCATCGGCACATCTAGTTTGCTACAATCAATAACCTCCGCTAATTCCTCAAATTTTTTGTAAACTACCCCACCTATACCATTCACGATTACAAGCACTGTTGATGGTGTAGGATTTTTTGCATATTCAATCAAAGGCTTTAAGTCATCTTGTTTTTTAACTGCAATATCTTTTAATACAACAACACGACGTTCGTCCATCATTGGTAAGGCTCGACAAGCACTAACGATATTATTAATATCCGTGGTTTCATCATCAAATCGTAAAATATTAAGGTCGCGAAATGTAACTGCGCGCGCTTCTATCATTTCAACTGCCTTATGCCTCAAAAAAGCATCATCACCCTTTATATAATAAAGATTGGCAATTTTTTCCGCTAGATTTTTTTTAAGTTCCTGAAATTTCACTTTCTTTTTCTCCTATATACATTTTAACACGAGCATCAAACTTTGTAAAGCATAATTTATGTAGAGCCTCCAACATTTATCGAAATATAATCAAGAAATCCCGAAAACAACGGCACAAACATAGCAACTACATACACAGCAAAAAGCAAAGTTGTTGTGATTATCTTTGTATTATCACCTACAAGACAATATCTACTAGCCGTAAAACAACCAACATAATAACTTACAAGCGACCATTCTGGAGTCGGTGGCAAATAAACAGCGGCATACGGAACAACTGCAAACAAATATGCCCCTTTATCAACCAACCAAAATCCATATTGCGTAAGAGTTAGCAGATACGCAACTGGCGGAATTATGAGCGCCACAAGGGTTATGAAAAACAAAATCATAAACGCATATCCAAATAAAGGCACCAAAATTAAGTTTGCAAGCAATCCAATTACCGAAAAATATTCAAATGAATTAGTGATAAGCGGAGTCGAGCCGATTGTCGCCGCTACCGTAACAGCAACAGAATCAACAAGAGGCTTCCATTTTAGCCAAGCAAATGCTTTTTGCATTATTGGATACAATAAGAAAATACCAAAAACACCCGAATAACTTAACAAAAAGCTTAAGTCAAAAATATACAAAGGGAAAAACAAAAGTAGAATTATACCTGATAGCGAAATACTATTTAATTTATCTGACTGCTTACCAAATAAATTACCTATCAACAAGAATATCGACATCATACTTGCGCGGACAACGCTGGGAGTCATATCACAAAGCAACGCATATAACAACAGAACTATGATAACAATTGTTAATTTTAACCATCTATTTGCGCGAACTTTTGAAAGCACCCAAATTAAAAGCATCATAATAAACGCTGTATTAAGTCCGCTTACCGCAACAACGTGAGCAATTCCTGATATTGCAAAATTATCAGCAATATCATAAGCAAGTTCTGTTCTATCACCAATCAAAACCGAGAAAGCAAGCCCCGCATATCGCTCGTCCATATGGTCTTTATACATTCCGCGTATATGCTCACGTATGCTGTCCATAATGCTCATTTCGCCTTCAACTACCAACATTTCATCAATGACTGGATATGCGGTATGTTGATAATTGTTTTTATAAGCAAATGAGTTTAATCCACCCTCACCGAAAACAGGTGTTAATTTTATAATAGAACTAAAAAATATGTGATTGCCCGGCAAAATCATTTTTAGTTCAGCATCTGTTAACTTTTTATCCTCGTGCCTTAAATAAATATACATATTACGCTCAAGGTTTATAGTTTCCGTTGACGTATAAACACTTACATTAGAAATAAAGAAATATGTTCCATTGGTTGTTTGAATATAGTTGGTGTCAACCACACCACTTACACCATACGTAACATTTTCTTTTGGTTCAAAATCAACTTCATACACAGCTGTCGTAATTAGATATAATCCTGAACCTAACATAATTGATATAACTATAATGATGACATGCAAACGAATTTTGTAGAAAAATTGAAACTTATTTTTCTTGAATATATAGTAAAGCGCATATCCAAGCAAGCAAATGCCAGCAAGAATACCAAAAGCTATACCATACCAAATACTATCATAAACAACCAGTTTTGCAAGCCAAATCCCCATTGCAAGCGACATAAATGCAAAAAATATCGGTCTTAAATGTGCAATCACGCTTTTCTTTTTTCCCTTTGTTTTTAACAATTATAGCAGATTTTTCCAAATAAATAAATAGCAAATTGAAAAATTTTTATTTGTAACACAGATTTTTTATGATTTTATTGATAGTTTTTGATATTATAAGCCTATAATTTTATAAGAGGGATAACAACTAATGGCACTTTTGAGTTACTTAATAAGGTAGCATAAAGCAAATTGGTCATCAACTTCATTAGATATATCTGTATCTAATATTACATTTCTTTTTTGCATAATTTAGTAATCTCCTCATATAGATTTTTCCAACTTGTAGCAAAAGGCAAATCTTCTTTTTCTTTGCGGTTATATTTAGTAAACATAAGCATACAATTAATGCCATTTGCTCTCATTTTTTTGCATTGACCTGCGCGGTCATCAATCATAATATCAATATTATTCTCTTTACACTCTTTTGTTTTGTCGGGTGCATTAGATAATATAAGTTTTGTATAGTTTATGTTGTTCTTTTTAAGCCAATTAAGAGTGGTCTGCTCTGGATTTTGATAATGCGGATATGCTCTATGAGATATTAGATAAAGTTTGTGTCCATCTTGTAAAAGTTTGTCCATATATTTCTTGCAGTTTCTTCTAGGTTTTAAGTCCTTTGCAATTCGTTCCATATTGTTATTATAAAACTCATCAACTTCATCTTGTGACCAATCAAACATTCCGTGATTGATATGTCTAGCATTCTTATTGATAATGCCAGCATTTCTTTTGTTTTTATCTTCAAGTAAAAACTCTTTTAAAATATCATTATCAAAAGCAGTTATAACATTGTCAATATCTAATCCTATGTTCATAAAATCTCCTAATGAATATATTATAGCATAAATCTTTTAATTTTGTATTAAAAATTAAAAAATACTTTATCAATTTAACGATAAAGTACATTTTAATTAAATTTATTTCACTAGTTTCAAAAGAGTTAGGCCTTCCTAGTGTTTTTATTTTACTATTCTGCTCTAAGGCAAGTAACTGGTTCTTTCTTACTTGCGATACGAGAAGGTATAAGACCTGAAATTAATGTCAACACAGTACTTAACGCAACCAAAATTAACGCGTGAAGTGGATTGAGAACTGCGCTCACCTGAACGGAGCCAGCGAGCGAGCCAATCAGAATATTAATTGGAATCATAAGCAAAAGCGTAATTATTATGCCAAGAATACCTGATGTCAATCCGATTATACACGTTTCTGCGTTGAAAACTCGTCCAATATCGCGTTTTCTAGCACCAAGACTACGCAACACGCCGATTTCTTTCGTACGTTCGATAACTGAAACGTAAGTGATAATTCCAATCATAATACTTGAAACAATCAAACTAATCGCCGCAAACACGATAAGCACAATCGAAATAGCATCAATCATTACACTGAAAGTATCCGAAAGCATTTCGCTCATATCTGTGTAAAGAATCATATCTTTGGTTTCTTTACCCTCGTTAAAATCGTCCAAATATGCTTTCAATCCTGTTTTTGCTTCAAAACTTGTTGTATAGATATTGATTGAGGCTGGAAGTGCATAACCTCCCATTTTTTGAAGTTGTACTAATGGTTTTTGCTCTGCTTTATCTTCAAAAGTAAAATCTAACCCTGTGTAAACGTTGACATTCATATTTGCTCGCTGGTCTACACAGATATTTGAATTATAGTTTTGTTCGTGGATGTATTCTGATAAACTAGATAAATACCCCAATCCTTCACTATCAGAACCACCAAACATACTTGAAAAACTATATTTAGCAGATGTTGAGTTATTGCGTACTATGCCAACAATTGTTAGTTCAATTGCATTTTCGCCATTGTAAATAGTGTCATTCATTTCATTTGCTGCATATTTTACTGGTTCACCAGTTGCAGAAATTTTTGAGTATAAACCATCATTGAGAATAAATCTAAAAGTTTTTCCTATAAAGTCATTTGGTTGATAGTCAACAGCTACGCCCTCCCCTTTATCAAGTCCAAGTCCTGCTAAAACATATTCGCTAATCTTGTTATTTTTGTTTAAAACAAGCACAATCTCATTTTTATTTTGAGGATAACGCCCACCATCGGCAATAAGCGGATATTCATTTTTCAAAAAGTCCGTATTATCAGCCAATTCAAACAATTTACTGTTCACAAACGAATAATTACTACCAACATTTTTTACAAATTTAATGTTCATATTATAGTCATATGAAATAAAATTATATAATTTTTCATCAGTGGCTTCGACATAATCTATATAATCTTGCGTAATTTTGTTCATATGATAACTCGTTCCGCTAGGCACATAAGACGAAATTCCGCTATTCCCATCAGCACTGCTATTCAAATTATCCTGCATATTTTGTGCCATATTCTCAATATCTTCAGTCGTCATAGCAGTTGGACCAATAGTTATAGGCAAAGTTGCCAAAGTATCACGTTGCATATTGTTTATATAGATATTAAATCCGTTACTCAAAGCAAGAACAAGCGCAATACCTATAATACCGATACTTGAACCTAATGCAGTGAGAATTGTACGCGCCTTTTTTGTAAACAAATTTTTAAGGCTTATACTTAAAGCAGTCCAAAAACTCATACTAGTGCGCGCTTTTTCAAGTTTATCAACCTGTTTTTCCTCCTTACTTTCATAAGGATTCGTATCATTTGTTACCTGTCCATCGAAGAGACTGATTATACGAGTGCTATATTCCTCCGCAAGTTCATTATTGTGAGTAACCATAATAACAAGGCGGTCTTTACTGATTTCCTTTAAGATATCCATAATTTGAACACTTGTTTTACTATCTAGCGCACCAGTTGGCTCGTCCGCCAAAATTATGTCTGGGTCGTTAATAATAGCACGAGCAATAGCAACACGCTGTTTTTGACCGCCACTCAATTGATTTGGGCGCTTTTTTGCGTGCGCAGATAATCCTACTCTTTCCAATGCTTTCAAAGCTCGTTCTTTGCGCTCGGAAATTTTAATCCCTGAAAGTGTAAGCGCCAATTCGACATTTTCCGCAATAGTCAAATGTGGTATTAAGTTATAATCCTGAAAAACAAACCCAATTGTGCGGTTTCTATAAGCGTCCCAATCTTTATCTGTGTAATTTTTCGTTGAACGTCCATTTATTACCAAATCACCGCTTGAATATTTATCCAAACCACCAATAATATTAAGTAAAGTTGTTTTTCCACAACCACTAGCGCCTAAAATAGAAACGAACTCACTTTTGCGAAATTCAAGATTAATGCCTTTCAAAGCAGGAACAACGAAATCACGTTCTCCATAATTTTTTCTAATATCGACTAACTTTAACATATTCGTACCTCTAATTTAGAGTATAGCATTTTTTATGAAAAATGTATAGTATATGTTAAACTTTTTATAATTTTAACAAATCCTGTCTTTGAGTATAACAAAAAAAGCACACATTTGTGCTTTCAACTGGTACCACCAAGGGGAATCGAACCCCTATGTCCAACGTGAGAGGCTGGTGTACTAACCGTTATACTATGATGGCAAATTCAATTTACGGCATAAATTATAACATATTAATTAAAAAATTTCAAGTATTTTTATAAAATTTTTTTAAAAAAATTAGAAGTATGCAATCTGCATACTATTTAATTTCTACAATATTCATTTTTGGATTTTTCGAACACAACTATATAAAAAAGAAAAACAACCTTTATTGATTGTTTTACATTTATTATAATTGTCTTTCCATTTCTTCTGCGTAAACAGCTTCTATGTCCTCGAGCAGTTTACTTTTTTTCTTTCTCTCTTGAATAGTCTTCTTAATTTTTTCAGCATCGTCTTGATTAGCATCAAAAGTTTCTCTTTCAATCTCATCACTTTCACGAGTTAATCTATCCAAATAGAGTTGATACTCATCATGCGCCAAGTCTAATTCACCATCTCTTGATAAATTATCCAATTGTACCAGATATTCATCTTTCATTTCTTCCGTTTTTTCTTCTACTTGCGCTTTAAACTTTTCCATTTTTTTGATACAAGTGTATCTATCTTGCAACTCAAAATACATACTTTTCATTGTGCTTTTAACCTCCTTTTCTACTTCAGCTTTTTCAGCATCACTTAATTGTATGCTAGAAAAATCAGTATTTTCATAAATATACAAAAGGTTTTTTGCACTATCTTGCTTTTTTTGTTGTACCTTTTCAAGATTTTTAGTTGCAATAAATTCAAAATCTTTCAATAAAACAAGACCTTCATTATATTCCTTCAAACGAGTTTCATAATATCTTTTTACATTTGTATTTTTTACGACATCTAAATAGACTTTTGCAGAATTGTTATAAAATTTTATAGTATTCTTTATTATTTCAAGATTTTTCTCGAATTTTTCTATTTGCTCTTTCTTAACTTTTTTCATAAGCTACCTCATATATATAAAATTCACGAATAGTATATCACAAACAAAAAATTTGTCAATTAAATATAAAATAAAAGCGCACTGCTTTTATTTTTCCATTTCTTCCAAAAAATTTGCCATTTCAAGAAAATCGCCAGAAAATCTACATTTATCATTCTGCAAGAAGAACTGGCTCACTTTTGAATAACCATTATTTTTTAGTTCTTGAAGTTGTGGCAATTCAAGTATCTTTTTATCAACTTTATCAATATTAAACTTTCCTTCATAATGAAAAGCCTGCAAATCTGCCTCAAACTTATCACAATGATTCGCAAAAATTGCCTCGGGAGTTTCTTTTGCCTCAAACTCCTCAATAAAACTTAAAAAATGCTCTGCGTTTCCAAAATCTTTAAAAATATCGAGAACTGCTTTTCTGCCATCTTCTTTTTTTGTTTTTAGTTTTTCCACTTCTTCAATAGTAATATCACCAATTAAGATTTCCTCTGTTTCGTGAAGCACTAGCATCAAAATTACCTTATCAATATCTACCTTAGGTTTTGTTTCTGCATAAATACTCATAGCCAACATACAAGTGCCAAAAACGTGTTCCGCTATGCTTTCAACACGCTCTCCTTCCACGCACCACTTAACCCAGCCTTGGCGTAAAGTGTTTTTTAGCTTTGCCGTCAACTTGTATAACTCGAAAATCTTTAAAAATTGCTCTTTTTCCATAATTTTATCCTTTAATATTATCTCTCAAATTGCTCACTTAAATTTCTTTGGTCATTTGTTAATGTTTGCGAGTTTTGATAAACCAAATTCAACTCGGAATCAATCACTGGAACTTGAAAAATTTCGCTTGCCTTAATGATAAAATCTTGCGAAGGTTGGTCTTTATTAATAGCATCAGTCATAATTCCAACAATATATTTTGAAGGAAGCCCACCAGGAATTGCACACCAACTTAAACGTTTCTTAGCCGCAGATGAACCACTTGGCGACAATGAATTTATAGTTTCCAAAAAATCAATTTCATCTTGTGTGTACGATATTAAATTGCCATTGGTTTTATTTCGTGTATATTCAAAAAAATCCAAGTGCAAAAGATATTGCATTTCAGGAGCAGTGGTATCCACAATAAATTCTATACTTGCATCAAGAAACTCATTTTTATCAAAATTATTTTTCTTTGTAAATGAAGAACAGAACCTACATTCACCATATTTTTCCATTATACCGAACCATTCACTAGGCAAAATTCCTAACTCCTTTCTATTCAATAAGCCATCTATATCATCTGATATAGGTATTCCGTGCGTTAGATATGTACCATTTAAAATGGCTTTACCATTCTCAAACTCCAATCTTTTTGGGTCACCATTTTTAGAATAGTTTAACAAGTTACTCACATTTTCTATAAATGGTGTATATTGTTCTTTTATTTTCTGCTTACCTTCTTCCCAAATTCTAGTATAAACACCATCATTAATAGCCCTATCAATTTCTAATTGCTTATTTAATATTACTTCATATGGCACATCAATATTTTGTGCTTCAAGAGATTCAAACCAATTATTATACAAAATCTTAAATTCACTATTTTTATGAATGAATTTTATGAAATCAGAATTATTAAACAAATATTCTCTCTGAAAGTATACATCTCTTTCTAAAATAGATAATAGATTTTCATCATAATAAAGATTATCAAAATCAAAATTTTCCATTAATAAGCTATTACTATTACCTAAATTATTACCACGAGAAATTCTTTTTTTAGACATAACTTTACCCCCAAAAATTTCATTTTATTATAGCATAGATTAAATCCTAAAGCAAACAAAAAAAGCCCAGCATAGGACTTTTCTTAATTAAACCAAAGTTACGATAACTCGTTCTGCAGCATCGCCACGACGTGGACCGCATTTTACGATACGAGTGTATCCACCGCCTTGACCTAATTCTTCCTTACGTTGTGCGTACTTAGGTGCATATACGTTGAAGATTTTCTCCATAATAGGGTGCTTAATATCCTCAGTACGAGCAATAAAGTCAGATTTAGATTCTTTTGCAGCACGTTGCTCTTGTACATCGTACACATTAGCCATAATGTAACGTCTAGCAGCGAGTTTTTTTGGACCATCGTTGATAACTTGTTTCTTGGTGGTTACGCCATCAACAATAACTTCCTTCTCTACCTTTACTGTGTCTGTATAAGTGTTAATTGCTTTTGTAAGCAACTTTTCTGCAACACGAGTAATGGCTTTTGCACGCGCCAAAGTTGTTTCAACCTTACCGTCCCACAAAAGTGCAGTAACTTGATTGCGGATGATAGCATCACGGATAGAAGGGCGTTTGCTCAATTTTTTGTATCCTGCCATTATAGTTTACTCCTTAATATTATTCATCATCGTTTTTCAATGTAAAGCCAAGTTGTTCTATCTTTTGGATAATCTCTTCCAACGACTTATTACCCAAATTACGAACCTTAGCCAATTCTTTATGAGTTTTGCTTGTAAGGTCGCCAACATTATTGATGTTTGCGCGTTTCAAGCAATTTGTACTACGAACGCTCAACTCAAGGTCAGCAATTGACATATCAAGAATTTTCTTTTGCTCGTCCTCTTCCTTAGCGATAAGGAATGATTGAGATGACATATTCTCAATTAGTTCAATAAACAAACCAAGGTGGTCGTTCAAAACTTTTGCAGAAAGACTTGTAACTTCCTTTGCAGTGATAGCGCCATTTGTTGTAACTTCCATTGTAAGTTTATCAAAATTGATATTTTGACCAACACGTGCGCTTTCTACGTGATACTCAACAGCCTTAACTGGTGAGAAAATGCTGTCCACTGCAATGAAGCCAATAGAATCGCAAGCGTCCTTATTGTCTTTTGCGAGGACGTAACCTCTACCTCTACCGATTATGATTTCCATATCGAGGCTTGCACCTGATGTAAGGTGACAAAGAACCATATCACTATTAATAACCTCAACACCGTCTGGGCATATAATGTCGCCAGCGCGAACATCACAAGGACCCTTTACACGCAAAGTAAGAGTCGCTCTGAAGTCTGGGTCTGTATTTTCTGTACGAACAATCAATGTCTTGATGTTGAGAACGATGTCTGCAACGTCAAGGTCTACACCTGGGATTGTGCTAAACTCGTGTTGCACACCTTGAATACGGATTGCAACAGGAGCAGCACCAGGAAGACCACCCAACAACACTCTGCGCATAGCATTACCAATAGTAGTACCGAAGCCACGCTCCAAAGGTTCAATTGTAAATTTTGCGACTGCGCCGCCGTTTGATTCCTCAAACTTTATAATCGGCTTGTCAATTTGCATCATAAATAAATCCCTCCTAACCTATTATCTTGAATACAACTCAATAATCAAGTGTTCACTAATGTTAAGGTCGATGTCGTCACGAGCAGGGTTAGCGATAACTTTACCACTCAAAGTGTTAGCGTCAACTTCGAGCCATTTAGGCGCGATAATTTTGCTGCCCTTGATTTCCTTGAATAGAGCGGTGTCCAACTCACCTTCTCTAACAGCGATAACGTCGCCGACTTTAACCTGATATGAAGGAAGGTTAACTACTTTACCATTAACGGTAATGTGCTTGTGGTTTACGATTTGACGGCATTGAACTCTTGATACACCAAAACCAAGACGGTAAACAACGTTGTCAAGTCTACGCTCTAACAATGAAAGCATAACTTCGCCAGTAGCACCTTTTTGACGTTTTGCCTCAAGGTAGTACTTCTTAAATTGAGTTTCAAGCAAACCATAAGCGCGTTTAACTTTTTGTTTCTCACGCAACTGCAATGCATAGCCTGTTGACTTTTTACGCAAAGAAGCCTCGCCGTGTTGACCAGGAACTGTTGGTCTACGCTCAATGGCGCACTTACCAGTTACACAACGGTCGCCCTTTAAGAAAAGTTTGCAACCTTCACGTCTACACAATTTGCAACTTGCACCTGTATATTTAGCCATAAATATTGTTACTCCTTATAAATTTTAACTTTATTAGCATTAAATTCTGCGAGGCTTTGAAGGACGGCAACCATTGAAAGGAATGCCTGAAACATCTTTAATAGATGTAACTTCAAGACCTACATTTGCAAGTGCGCGAATAGCTGCCTCACGACCACTTCCAGCGCCCTTTACATAAACTGCGACTTGGTTCAAGCCCATATCTTTTGCTTTCTTACCAGCTGTTTCAGAAACTAACTGAGCTGCATATGGGGTGTCTTTACGAGAACCGCGGAACTTTAACGCACCACTACTACACCACGCAACAACGTTACCTGCTTGGTCAGTGATTGTAACAAGGATGTTGTTAAAAGTTGACTTAATGTGAACGGCACCAGTGCCCAAGTTCTTAGTCGCTCTCTTTTTCTTTGTTGGTTTTTCCATAATATAGAACTACTCCTTATTTATTAACCTTTTTTACCTACTTTAGACTTACCACGAGATACAGTCTTTCTTGGACCTTTGCGAGTACGCGCGTTGGTCTTTGTACGTTGACCGTGTACAGGTAAGTTACGGCGGTGTCTAATACCGCGGTTGCAACCGATTTCCATCAAACGTTTGATGTTAAGGTTTACTTCACGACGCAAATCACCTTCAACGAGCAAATCATTCTTTTCGATGTAGTCACGGATTTTCGCAACTTCTTGCTCAGATAAGTCTTTTACGCGCGTGTCTGGGTTGATGCCCACATTTTGCAAAATTTCATTTGACTTTACCTTACCGATACCGTAGATGTAAGTTAGACCTATCTCTACTCTTTTTTCTTTAGGTAAGTCCACACCAGCAATACGTGCCATTAAAAATTTCCTCCGAAATAATTTAGATTGTTTGCGGAAAGTCCGCTAGTTTTATGTAAACGAGATAAGCCAAAATTTGCCGCGGAATACCTCGATTATTTTCAAAGTAAAGCAAGAAAAGGCATTTTAGCCTTGAACTTGCTTGTGTTTTTTGTTCTTACAAATTACCATAACCTTTCCTTCGCGGCGAATTACTTTACACTTGTCGCACATAGGTTTAACAGATGGTCTTACTTTCATTTTGTTTTCTCCTTGTTTGTTTAGTTTTCGTCGCTAGACGGATTGGTCGACGATTTGCGTACATCAGTACGCCATACAATTCGCCCGTGAGTCAGGTCGTATGGCGACAGAACAACCGTTACTTTGTCGCCCACCAAAACGCGAGTGCGTGATTTGTACACTTTTCCCGCCATATAGGCGTTGACAATGTAACCATTTGGTAACTGCACCTTAAAATTTGCACCTGGGAGTGCTTCAATTACAATGCCCTCTGCCTTGATAGAATCATCGTTAGCCATACATTTACTCCTTATTCGACTTTTTGAATTTAAGTAATGTGTGATAAATCATTTGGTCATTAATTTTAAGTCCGTCTTTTAGTTTTGAATTTAAAATTTCATCAACAACTGCAGTAGTTTTTAAGTGGTTTGGATTTTTGCGTTTTGGATTTTTGATACACTTATAAGTGCCATCACAAACCAATACTCTTTCATCTTCAACCTTTACTACAACATAAGATTTTCCTTTGTCGTGCCCTTGCGTAGAAAGCACAACTTGACCGAGTTCAAAAGCCTTACTCAACATAATCGTCCTCGAGAGTCATAAGTTCGACGCCGTCCTTCGTTACGAGCATTGTGTTCTCATAATGAGCAGCCCATTTACCATCGCGAGTTCGACAAGTCCAGCCATCACGATCAATAACAATATGATGCGACCCCATATTAACCATAGGTTCGATACATATCGCCATATTCTCGTGAAGCTTATAACCCGTACCTGCTTTCCCAAAATTTGGAATACCAGGGTCCTCGTGTATATGGGTCCCAATGCCGTGCCCTTGCATTTCACGAACGACTGAAAAGCCGTTTGCTTCAACAAAGGTTTGGACTCTTGAACCGATGTCCCCCACAGTATTGCCTGCTTTAAGGTCTTTGATAGCCACAAAGAAAGCCTGTTTTGTTACATCGATAAGCTTTTGAGCCTCGGGCGAAATTTTGCCTACCGCGAAAGTACGGCAAGCGTCAGTGTGAACGCCTTTGTAATTTACGCAAATATCAACGCTCACAATGTCGCCCTCTTGTAGAATTGTTTCTTCGTCAGGGATTCCGTGGACCACAACATCATTAACTGACGCGCAGACCGATGCTGGATATCCCATATAATTCAGACAAGAAGGTTTACAATCGTGGGTTACAATATAATCATAAACCCAGCGATCGATATCTTTTGTAGAAATTCCCGCCTTGATAACATCACGTAAGCCTATGAAAATTTGTTTCATAATCTCACCACTATGACGCATAAGTTCAATTTGGTGTTTAGTTAGTGCTTTTTCTCTCATAGAGTAATTATAACATACCTTTTACTTACTTTAAAGGCTTTTTTGCAAAAAAGTCATCAATTTTGTTGCAAATTTGGTCAAAAACCTGCTCTTTTGATAATTCAGCATTGATTTTAATCAATTTACCACTTTTTTCGAACTCCTCAAGCACGGGCACAGTTTCGCGCTCGTATTGAGCAATACGGAAATTTACTGTTTCCAAGTTATCGTCATAACGATGTTCGAGAGTCGAACCGCAATGAGCACAAACCCCATCAGGTGCATCAAACACGCTAGTAACTTTACGACAATTTGGACAAATTAGACGATTTAGAGTACGAGTACGCAAAATGTCGTGATTTTTAACTTCAAGCGATATAACCGCATCGATATCATCAGTATCCATCTTACTATACTGGTCCATATTAATAGGCGCAGTATCGATAATGTACCCATTAAAACCATCTATATTATTTAATTGTGATGCGAGCACTTGCATAACAATATCGCTTGGAACAAATTTCCCAACACTTGTATATTCGTACATTATCTTACCGACTTCGGTTTTGTTACGAATTTCGGCTTTGACAATGTCACCAACAACAACGTGTTTTAAGCCATATTTTTCTGCAATTTTGCCCGTATTTTGTCCCTTACCACTACCAGCAGGTCCAATTATTGCTAACTTCATATTTGCCTCCGTAATTTTATTTCAAGAAGCCACGATAATTTTTCATTAGCATTTGCGCATCAAGTTGTTTGTCGAACTCAAGCGCCACACTTACGACAATCAACATACCAGTTACGCTGAATGCAGTCATAAGCGAAGTTGTGTTAGGTCCTTGAACGAGAGAGAAGATAAGAGTTGGAACGATAAAGATAACCGCAAGATACAACGCTCCAAAGAACGTAATTCTGTTGTTTATCTTCTTCAAGTAATCCGTAGTAGGTCTTCCCGCTCTAATACCCGGAATAAATCCGCCATTTTGTTGCAAGTTACGACTAACATCTTCTGGATTGAAGCTGATTTGCGAGTAGAAGTATGAGAAGAAGAATATAAATATTGCGTTAAATACGAAGTACAAAGGAGTACCAGTACCTAACCATTCAGCCCACCAGTTGTAGAAACCACTACCAGGCCAGAACATTTGAGCAAGAAGTTGAGGGAATGTAACAAGTGCGGTAGCAAAAATAATTGGAAGCACGCCGTTTGCGTTTACTTTCATAGGAATCATTGTAGATTGCCCACCGTACATTTTACGACCCTTTACCTGCTTTGCGTATTGCACTGGTATTTTTCGTTCAGCGCCATCAACAAATACCATAAGTGCGAACACAACAATCAAGATAGCAACGAATATCAAGATGTTCCAAAGTTGGTCAATATCAGATGAGAACACGCCCTTCATTGCACTGAGCAATGCTGTTCCTGCACTTGAAAGAATACCAACGAAGATTAACAATGATACACCGTTACCGATGCCTTGGTCGGTAATCTTCTCACCGAGCCAAAGGGTGAACATACCACCCGCTACCAAAATAAATGCGATAATAGTTGGAACAATCCAAACTGGAGTACCCGCGCCGAATGCATCTAAGTTGATAACACAATTTTCACCGCCATCACCATAGAAAGCGATAACGATAGCGATAGCCTGCATTACAGAGAACACGAGCGCAGCAATACGAGTATAGAGTGCAATTTTCTTGCGACCTTCCTCACCACTTTTACTCAATCTCTCTAATGGAGGAATTGCAACTGTTAAAAGTTGCATTATAATCGATGCCGAGATATATGGCACCACGCCGAGAGCCAGCAACGAGCCATTAGCAAGCGCGCCACCAGACACAGAGCTTAAAAGGTTTAGGAAACCGTCCTCTCCACCTGTAACGCTACTGAAAGCGCCAGCGTCAAGTCCAGGTATTGGCATCCAACAACCAATTCTATAAATTAATATTATACCCAAAATAATGAGCAATTTTTTACGAATATCTTTTTGCTTAAAAGCATTCTTTAATGTTTGGAACATTATGCCTCCTCAACTGTCCCGCCAGCTTTTTGAATCTTTTTGATAGCTGTTTGGGTAAATTTATTAGCTTTGATAGTCAAAGCCTTGGTAATTTTACCATCACCTAACACTTTAAGGCCATCTTTTTCAATCTTGCCTATGATTCTCTTTTCTTTAAGAAGTTCAGCAGTAATTACTGTACCTTCTTCAAAAACATCAAGCTGTCCTACATTTACAGTTGAGTAAACAGATTTAAATTTTCCATTTGTAAATCCACGTTTGCCCAAGTGAAGCATTAATGGCATTTGACCACCTTCGAACAATGGACGAACGCCGCCACCAGAGCGTTTGTTTTGACCGTTTTCACCACGGCCAGAAGTCTTGCCAAGTCCAGAGCCACGACCTCTACCTACACGGCGAAGGCGGTGCTTTGAGTTAGGCGCAGGAGATAGTGTGTGTAATTCCATAATTCCCCTCCTATTGCTCCACTTGTACAAGATGACTTACGACTTTAATCATACCACGAATACACTCGTTGTCAGGCATAACCTTGACTTGGTTGATTTTAGTCAATCCAAGAGCGCACAAAGTCTTGCGTTGCTTTGGGTTTGTACAAATTGCACTGTGAATAAGTTTAATTTTGATTTGGTTAGCCGAAGGCTTTTCTGAATTCTTTTCCATAATTTTGCCTCCTACAATTCTTCCACGGTTTTACCGCGGTTTGCTGCTACTTGTTCTGCTGATTGCATTGCTTTCAAAGCTTCAAAAGTAGCGCGTACTGTATTGATTTTGTTATTACTGCCGTGGTTCTTTGCAGTAATATCTTTAATACCAGCGAGTTCTAGTACAGGACGAGAAGCACCACCAGCAATTACACCAGTACCAGGCTTTGCAGGTTTAAGTTGAACTAAACTTGCTCCATACTTCATTGTAATTTCGTGAGGAATTGTTGTTCCGTCCATTGTAATAGTAATCATATTCTTTTTAGCGTCATTGAAGCCTTTTTCAATCGCGTTTGTAGTTTCGCGTGCCTTACCAGTACCGATACCTACACGACCTTTCCTGTCTCCAACTACGCAAAGTGCGCTGTAACTTGGAGTTCTACCACCTTGAACAACTTTTTGAACCAAGCGAACGTTAACCATCACTTTTTCCAAACCGTCATCAACAGGCTTGCGGTCCTCGCGTCTGCCGCGTGATTTGTTGTCGGAGCGACGCTTGTCATTTTTATTAACTTCTGCCATAATTACCTCCTAGAACTTCAATCCTGCGGCTCTAGCGCCATCAGAAAGATTTTTAACTCGACCTGTGTAAATGTAACCACCGCGGTCAAAAACGACTTGAGTGATTTGTTTTTCAAGAGCGCGCTTTGCAATTGTTTCACCTACAAAGTATGCTTGCTCTTGCTTTGTTTTACCCTTCAAAGAGTCAGCAAGTGCTTTCTCAACTGTACCAGCAGATACAAGAGTTACACCTTTACTGTCGTCAATGATTTGAGCATAAATGTTTGACAAACTACGGTAAACTACGAGTCTTGGGCGCTCGGCAGTACCGCTTAAAGTTTTGCGCACGCGTGCGTGACGACGTGCGCGTTCTTTATTCTTATCAATTTTGTGAATCATAACGTACTACCTCCCTTACTTCTTAGCCGCTGTCTTGCCTTCTTTTCTGATTACGACTTCGTCAGAGTAACGAATACCGTAAGCATGATATGGCTCAACAGGTTGAATAGCGCGAATGTTCGCTGCTACTTGACCGACCTTTTGTTTATCAAAACCAAATACTTTTACTTCAGTAGCAGTTGGGCAACTAAGAGTAATGCCTTCTGGTGCTGTGAAAAGTACTGGGTGGCTGTAACCGATTTTGAATTCGATTGCGCCGTTTTTATCGAAAACCTTGTAACCAACACCGTTGATAATAAGGTTTTTAGTGAAGCCGTTTGTAACGCCCTCGACCATATTCGCAATCAAAGTGCGGTATAGACCGTGAGCTGCGTTAGCCTCTCTTGAGTTGTTAAGACAAGAAACAATGATTTGATTGTCAACAACTTCAATTTTAAGCAATTTGCTTACTTTTTGTTCCAACTTACCCAACTTACCTGTAACGGTAACAACGTTTTGGTTGGATACCGCGAAGTCCACGCCAGCTGGAAGTGCTATTGGTTTCTTACCTATTCTTGACATACTAGTACCTCCTACCATACGTAAGCAAGAACTTCACCGCCGACACTTTGTGCGCGTGCTTGCTTATCCGTCATAATACCTTTGCTGGTAGAGATAATAGCGATACCAAGACCGTTGATAACTCGTGGGAGTTTGTCAACACTTGCGTAAATACGCAAACCTGGTTTAGAAATTCTCTTAAGACCAGTAATAACGTACTTACCCTTTGAGTCCATCTTGAGAACGATAGAAATAACCTTCTCAACGCCTTCGCCCTTTTCAGCAAAGTCGGCTATGTAGCCTTCGTCTTTTAAAATTTGAGCAATTGCAAGTTTAACCTTGCTAGTAGGAATGTCTACTGTGCTGTGTTTTGCGCCAATCGCGTTTCTAATGCGAGTGAGCATATCCGAAATAACGTCTGTAACTGCCATAATACCCTCCTACCAACTTGCCTTTTTGACACCTGGAATTTCTCCACGGTATGCCATTTCTCTAAAACAGATACGGCAAATGCCATATTTTTTCAAAACTGCGTGAGGACGTCCGCAAATAGAGCAACGTGTATATTCACGAGTTGAGAATTTTGCAGGCTTTTTAGCCTTTAATACCAAACTTTTTCTTGCCATTTAGCTTTTCCTCCTTACGCTTTCTTGAAAGGCATTCCCAATGCTGTCAAGAGTGCCTTAGCCTCGTCATCGGTATTTGCACTTGTTACGATGCAGATGTCGAAGCCTCTAACTTTTTCAATTTTATCATAGTCGATTTCAGGGAAAACCAACTGCTCTTTGATACCCATTGAGTAGTTACCCTTGCCATCAAATGACTTGGTTGAAATTCCTCTAAAATCGCGTACGCGAGGGAGAGCGATAGAAATCAATCTGTCCATAAACTCCCACATTTTGTCACCGCGCAATGTTACCTTTGCTCCAATCTTCATACCTTCACGGAGTTTGAAGTTTGCAACGGCTTTTTTAGCGGTTGTAACCAAAGGTTTTTGACCAGTGATAAGTCCAAGCTCATCAACAGCCATATTAAAACTCTTTGCGTTGTCTTTTACATCACCAAGGCCAGCGTTTATCACAATTTTGTCAAGACGTGGAACTTGATTGATGTTTTTGTATCCCAACTCTTTTTGAAGAGTTGAAACCACTTTAGATTCGTAGTAGTCTTGCAAACGAGGCTTCGCCTTCTTGCTAGCTACTGTTTTGCTATCGGTTGGAGTTTCTTTAGCAACCTGAGTAACTTCATCTTTCACTATTTATTCCTCCAAATTTGTGGTTACTTGCCTTGAGATTTAGCAGCTGGGGCTTTTCTGCGAGTTGTGCTAGTTGTTTTTTCTGTAGCATTTGCAGTAGTATCCTTTGGTGCTTTATCAGCAGATTTTTTAGATTCTGC
>JAFUJK010000079.1 GCA_017468205.1 Clostridia bacterium | reverse complement strand
GATAGATACATCGCTTACAGACAGTCCTAATTATATCATTGGTAAAGTGACAGGGCAAAGCTATGTGTTGGGTTTACTCGTGTATGCGTTCAAAACACCCGTTGGGATTGTTTGCTTAATAATTATCCCGTGTCTTATTATCATCGCTTTTGAAGTAATACGGCTTGTAAAAGTATTCGGTAAGGATAAGAAGGAAAAATTGCAAGCAGAAAAGAAAAAACAAGATGACGAGATAGAAGAATTAAAACGCCAACTTGCGGAATTGCAAAATAAGAAGAATGATACGGTTCCAGTAGAAGTTTCAGAAACACCACCAGTAGAGAAGCCAATAGTGGTTTCTGAAACGCCACCGACCGAAATAAAGGAAGACGTATCCCATAGTGAAACTACGGAATCAACGGTTAAAGACACAGAACCGATTATAGAAAACACCGAAAAAAATAAACCTGTGGAAGGAGAAGAATAAAATGACAGCACTTATATACATATTCATAATTATGGCAGTTATGATGGGAATGTTTTGTATGTTCGTTATTGCACGTGACGTTGTGTTAGACGAAAAAGAACGTCGTGAAAAGAAGAATAATCAAAACGCAGTTTCAGTGGTTAAGCCATCCGAGGTAGTAAAACCAGCGGACGCAGTTAAACCGGCGGAAGTTGCTGAGGTGCTTTCCGTTGCACCTAACGCTGCGGTAGAAGAAGTGGCACCGACCACCGTTAATGATGATTCAGCTGTCGTGTTCTCAACGGCTACGCAAACGCTTGAAGAAAAATATTTAGAACTTACCCCTGAATATAAAGGCTATTATGATGAAATAGTAAAATGCGCTATGGCGGTTGAGGGAAGTAAAAGAATAAAGAACGCAAATTATGAAGAATACAAGGTGGGTATGAGCCGTCTTGTAAGATTAAAAATTAAGCGTGGAATCGTAGTATGCGAGCTTGTTATTTCAAACTTAACGTTTAAGACGTACGTTAACGATAATAAGGTTGCTATGAAACAAGCGCCTGCAAGCATTAAGGTTATAGACGCTGCGGCTTGTGCTGCCGTTAAGGACAGTATTGGTATTGCTGTAAAGGCAATTGAAGAAGAAAGAGCGTATAGAAAAGAACAAGCAAAAATCCGTCGTAGAGAAAGACGTTTAGAGGCACGTGAAAATGCGTCTACGACAGAAGAATAATTTAGTATCCAATCGTTTGATTTCAAACGAAATAGATAAATCTGAACAAGGAGGACAGGCAAATGGGCAAGAGCAAAGTTAGAACACTACTTGTTGCGTGCGTAATGATAATGTTATGTGCAGCGATGATTGTTGGCGGAACGTATGCTCTGTGGAGTGATAACGTGACGGTTGAAAATCATTTAACTTCTGGTACGCTTCAAGTTAAGTTAGAAAGAATCAGTCTTACTAAAACTTACCTTGACGATGAAACCGGATATTTGGTAACGGCTGGTCCTGATACGACCATCGTTGATTTTACCGACACGAACACCGCAGATGACAACGTTTTCGGTATTGAAGACGAGAAAGTAGTACCGTGTTCGGAATACGAAGCAAAGCTTAGACTTACCAACAATGGTGACGTGGCGTTTACATACGACGTAATCGTTAAGTTGAACAGTGCAAGCAATGCTTTGGCAGAGCAGTTGAAAGTTTATATCGACGGCGAAGACAAAGGTACGCTTGACCAATATGCGGTAGACGGCAAAGCGATTATTTCTACACAGACTATGGCGAAGAATGACACAGCAAAAGAATTTACCGTGAAAATTCAATTTATCAATGATAACAACATCAATAACGACGCACAAGATAAAGAAGTGAAGTTTGACTTGTTGGTAAATGCCGTTCAAAAAACTTCGGCAAACTAAAGTGGTTTATCTTAGGATAAATAAAAATAATTATAATTAGGAGAAAGAGTTTTATGAATAAAACGATTAAAAGAAACGTGGTTGTTTCGGCAATCTTGGCTATTATGCTTTGCGTAAGCCTTATTGCTGGCGCAACGTTTGCATTGTTTACTTCAGAAAGTAAAGTGAATATCGCTGTTACTTCAGGTAAAGTAAGCGTTGTTGCAAACATTGACGAAACTTCGGTTCAAACAAAACAATTGTATGACACCCAATACGAAGATGGCAAAGGCAATATGTTTATGGGTGAAGACGTTGCTACCTTTACTGCAACAGGTTTGGAACTTAACAACGTTGTTCCCGGCGATGGAATCAAATTCAATATCGTTGTTAAGAACGAAAGCAATGTAACCGTTCAATATCGTACTATTATTAGTTGCGAAAATGATGACGGTTTGTTTGCAGGCCTTAATATCACCGTTGGTAATAATGAAAACTACAGCGGCGTAACGCTCGTATCTGACTGGGCGCAACTTGCTGTAGGTTCGGCTGATGAAATCGTTCCTGTAACGATTGAACTCCCTGAAGGGGCAGGCAACGAATATCAAGAAAAAACTTGTGCTATTTCTTATAAAGTAGAAGCAGTTCAAGGCAATGCACAAGTAGAAAATCCCGCAGATGATACTATCTACGTATACAATGCAAATGATATGAAGGCGTTAAGCGGAAAATACCTTGTTGCTAATAACGGCAAGGCAGAAATCCAAAACGTTGAATTGATGGCTAACGTTGACCTCAAAGGTGCAGAATTTAAGGAAATCGGCGTAGCTTACGGCGATACTCTTAACTTCAAAGGTAATGGCTACAACATTTCTAATATGAAGTTAGCAACTGGTAGACATAACGGTATGACCAACGTTGGTATGTTCTACGTAGACTCTGGTGCAACCTTAAACGTAGAAAATCTTAAATTAGTTGCTCCCGTTGTAGAAGACGCTATTGACGCATATGCAACTGGTGCTGCTGCGGTAGTTGGTTATGCAAATGGTGCGGTTAACCTTACGAACGTAGACGTTGAAAGTGCAAAAATCAACAACACTTTCGGTAATGCGGCTATTCTCGTTGGTTACGGTGTAAATGCTATTAACCTTACTGATTGCGATATTATTGGTGCCGACACGACTGCTAGTGGTGAAATTGAGGATGGTGCCGTTAGAATGGATAAAACTGGTGCATTTGTTGCGACTGCTAACACTGCAAACTGTGTAGCGACGTTAACTAACTGCACGAATGAATCTGCTTTGAATATCGCAGGTCGTGTTATTAATAATGCAACCATGACTGTTAATGGTGCTTATTACGTAACTACCGCAAAGGCATTTACGAGTGCTCTTACAAGCGGTGATAATGTAAAAATTATTCTAGCTGATGGTAAATACGAAAACGTTTTAACTGCATCTGGTAAAACGATTAACGTTGTGGGTGAGAATGAAGACGGTGCAGAAATTGCTTTAACAAATGCTGTCGGTTCTTCGCATGACCATCTCGGTTTAGGTGGATGTACCGTTACGTTGGAAAATGTAAAGGCTACCTTTGAAGATGGTGCTTACTATGCGGCATATATCAACCAACCTACGATGACTTATAAAAACTGTACTATTATCGGTCAGCAATATATTTATGGGAACACGTCTTTCATAGACTGTGTGTTTGATAATGATGACGATGCAGCTGTCAGTGCTATGCGTTATACCTACATTTATGATGGTGACGTTGTAGTGGATAATTGTGATTTCTATACGCAAGGTCATGCATTGATTATGTATAGCGACAACGGTGGTGCTGGCGACCAGACGCTTACTGTTAGAGACAGCCGTTTCCACGGTGGTCAAGGTAGAACTGCTTACGCAGTTGCAAACCAAAACACGGCAGCTATCGAAATAGATAGTTCTTGCGGTGCAAACTACACTTTGATTTTAGAAGGCACGAATACTTTTGATGGTGGTTTCAGCGGTCTTTGGAGAATTAAAGCGATGAAGAATACCGTAACGACTATAGTAAATGGTGTGGAATACGTTGGCGGAACCGATACGGTTTATAAAGACGGTGTGAAATATTATAAAGACGAAAATAGAAACGTATATGCTTACGATGGCGAATATATCTTGGTAACAACTGCTTCTGAGTTACAAAGCTTTTTGGACGCAAACTTTACAAAAATTAAATTTGCCGCTGATATTGAAGGCGACGCAACCGTAGTGCAGAAAGAAGGCGTGAACGTTTAAATCAACGGCGACAACTATAAATTCACAGGCTTGCTTACCGTAGATGGTGACGGTAGACAAAGTGGTGCAGACACTTTGCTTATTGAAAACGTAAACTTCGTTGCAGAGGCGGGTGCAGACTCTTGCATTTATAGCCCGGATAGAAACAGCAGAACACCTGCGAAATATTCCTATTCGCACAACGTTACCGTTCAAAATTGCACCTTCACTGACATTGATGGCGTTGTGAATTGTGCTGCTATCCGTCACGGCGATGGTGGAGATAAGAACTGGAACGTTATTGAGTGTGATGTGGACTCTACAATGCACTCTTTATTGCAAATTAATAACGTTGCAGGAAAATTGCTTGTTAGAGACTGTGAAGTAAACTCTAAAAATGGTTTAAACTTAG
>JAFUJK010000078.1 GCA_017468205.1 Clostridia bacterium | reverse complement strand
CCTCGCTTGCGACTCTAATACCTTGTCTCTTTTCTTCGATAATTTCTTTGGCTTTTGCAATATGTAAATCACGTTTCATAGAACTATTAAACAAATGCAAAAACTCGCCTTTACTTTTGTTGTAGTATTTTATACACTCAATAGCCGTTTCCATAAGAGTCATACTATACGAATCTAACGGCTTATTGGGATAAATATATAAGCGGTAGTAATCCGTAAGAATTGTTAAAAAGTTATATCTTTCCGTCTTGTAGAGTGCAGGCGAACTCTCCTTGTCGATTTCAAAGAGAGGAGAATTATTTATTAAGTTTTCATATTCTTCTCTCGTAAACATTCTTCACCTCTTATAAATCAAGCAAGGTGTCTAATGCTTTTACTGCGTCATCGGAAGATTTATACTCCATAGAATTAGTAACGCTGTTAAGATAGTAAAGAGGGGTCAAGTCATAAAGAACAGGGTTTACAGGCTTGGTTTTACCCATACCGCTACCGTCATCAACAAAATCTACTTTACCATAAACAATGTTTTTGATTTTTGCCTTAAAGAATTTTTCAGCAAAGTTCATAACGGCAAACATAATGATAGGAAGTGGCTTTGGTCCATAAGTAACGTCGCCAATAATTTCAGCGTTCTCTTCAAGCTTTGCCACCATATCACGAAGCAACGTTTCGTGCACGTCACGAGTTTCTTCAAAAGGTGTTGCAAGTGTGATATATTCGATATCAGCGCCGATAGAACGATTAATATCATTGAGTTCTTTTTGGAACTTGCCGGCATTGATTGCGCTATTGCCTTCAATATCTACTTTTGAAAGGAGAACGACTTTAACTTTTTCACCTTTCTTCATTGTTTTCGCAAGCACCGAGTTAACGGGGAAAATAGTTTCGCCGTCATACTCAATCGTTACGTTGCCATCTACTTTATGCTTAAAACCGTGTAATTCCTTCTTCATAGGAAGGTCACTAAATACTATCTTCATTTTTTATTTATTCTCCTTCTTTATTCTTTCCTTAAATATCTTTTCGCATTCTTCGTTTGATTTTGCATTATATAACGCTAATACAATTTGCTCAAACTCTGAAACGGTAATTTTACTGCTGTCAATCTTCTTTTTTACTAACTCACAAATTCTAATATATCGACTTTCGTCTTTAAGCATTTCATAGAGTTTCTCTTTATTATTCTTGAGCTCTCTTTGAATGTCTGCATATTGTCGAATCGTAATCGTATCACGATTATAGTTTCTAAAAATATAATGATTACGAATTTTGGACCAAAGTTCCTCTTTTTCGCATTCTATCATTTCATCAATGTTAGTTTCTTGAATATCAATATCATATTCTTTCGGAAGCTCATAATCTTTTGCAATTTGAGGTATGCGTTCTTCTGCTTCCTGACGACTATTAACGTTTACGTATTCTTCAACCCAAGCACATCCGTCTCCATCGTGGTCAAAACTGATTCTAATATTATAATACATTACGCCACCTCCCAAGCATAATCTCGCCATCTAAAGGTGTTGCGTTTATAAGGATTTTTCTTTTTAGTTTCTAACTTCTTCTTGGTCTTTTCGTAGATAGCTACGTCGTATTCTTTTT
>JAFUJK010000077.1 GCA_017468205.1 Clostridia bacterium | reverse complement strand
CGTTGTTAAACCCTTCAACCTTTTTCTCTCCTGGTTCAAAGTCTATACCATAAAAAACCTTAAACGCCTCGCTTTTTATTGTCCAGGGTTTAGATGTCTTGTCTATGTAGGAGTTAAACGTTTCGTCGTTTTTTGACCTTTTATAAATAGCTTGAACTGTATAATTCCCGCCTTTATAAAGTGCAACCAACTCCGCAAACTTACTTATAGGTATTCTTCCACCATTCAAAACAAAAACACCTTCTTTCTCTTTTGATTTTAACTTTCTTAAACCACCTTAAACCACACTAAACCGCTCTAAACTCTCTTAAACCTTCTTAAACTTTTTCTAAACTAAAATTAAACTTTTTTCTAAACCTTGTCAATAGAAAACAACTACTTTTATTATTATAGCTGTTTGACAAGTTTCTTCAAAACTTGTCCTGGAACCTTCGGTTCTTACATTTAGGGGTAAATACTAGATGCTCTTCAGATAATCGTTTTTAGACACTATTCTGTGCGAATGGAAGCCTTTACAATAACACCCTTGAGGGAGTGGAGGAGCTGAAGGGTAAAGTATTCCCGTTGAATTTAGTAATACTTTACCCTTGCTTAACAACACCCCGTCGGTCGTGTTTTCGCATCTAGGTCTCTTAAAAGCTCGTTTATTTCAAAACGATGTAATTGCACTATTGATTTCCAATAGTCCGCCAAACTCAATCCTGGCTCAATTACAATTCCTCTGTTGAGTGTCCGCCCCGCTCCTCTGTTTTTATTGTGGATTTTTCCCGCGTCAAGTTTCCACCTACACATAACAACAGAATAAGAGTTTCTATTGTCTGCAAATGATTTTCTGCATCGGCTCATTACACCCTACCGTTTTTATTTATAGTAGCACGTTCTGCTCTCCTCTACTTTACAAAACAAAAAAGAGAGTTGCCTCTCTTCGCAACTCTCTTCGCAAATTCTCTAAATATAATCACAAAAAACAATATAATTACTATTGACTTTTACGTATCAATAGTATAAACTAGTTCTATCGAGGGTATCGTTTCGATTGTGTTATACCTTCGGAATTATGCCCTTCGAGTGCAAGTCGGAGGGTTTTTTATTTCCTCATTTGTTTTATAAGTGAATATTACATTTTAAAATTTAGCTTGTCAACCTATTTTTTTTAATTTATTTTCCTGGAGGAGCTAAAATTTTGCGGCGGTCGATAGACCGCCCTTTTTTATTCAACGTTATAAAAATATTTTGAAAAAAATTTTTCTAGTTCCTTACTTGCTTTTAATGATTTTTCGTGTGTTAATCCGTATTTTTCTACACATTTATTCAGTTTTTCCCTGCATCTTTCCATTTTGTAAATCTCTTTTATTGTCATTTTGACCCCCGCCCTTCTAAATAAAATTATATTGTCAAACCCTGTCAAATTCAAGAATATTTTGTCGTCAAATTACGACAAAATGTTACAAATATTATCTAATTGTGTTACAGTTGAAACACAATTAGATAATATAAATATCAGCAAATAAGATATAGACTTGTAATTCAAAAAGGGGTTGTTTTTTATGGATAACAAGTTTAATTTTGAAAAGTCCTATTCCGCAAATATTTTACAGTCAATTAGATTTGACGAAGAACTTCACAATAGAATTACAAGGGCGGTCGCAAAAGCAAATGAGGGTAAAAAGAAAAAGGAATATAGTTTTAATGGTTTTGTTGTTTCTGCGTGTAAATACGTTTTAGATAATTTTATGGAAGAATAAACCACAAAAAAAACAGACTGTTTTGCAGTCTGTTTTAGTTTTTATTTACTTTCAATTTCTTTTATTAGTTCTTCAATTACTTTTTTTATTTCTTCTTCAGCATCTCTTTTTTCTACTTGCTCCTGGAACATCTTTTTATATTTCATTTTTTGTCTTAAATACCGGTCTAGCGGTTCGTCTCCTTCCAGGTGGTCTATCATTCCTTTTTGAAATTTATAACGTTCTAGTGCTTGTTTTTCTTTTTTCTTCTTTTCGTCTAGTGGTCTATTATCTACCACAATAATTTCCATTATTACACCTCACTTTTTGCTTAATGTAGGAAGAAGTTGTCGCTTTATTATTTATTTTTATTATAGGTTTAATATAGTTTTTTTCCCTATATTTAATATTTCTCTATTAGTTTTTACGTGTTTTTTTTCAATTTTTCCGCAACGAATTTATTAACTTTTACGGAACGCATCGGTAAAAAACTAATTAACGCATCTTTCAAAAATAAAGGAACGGAAAAAACTTTTCTCACACGTTCCCCAATTTTTGAGATGCCATTAAACCTTATCTATAAAACCATTCCGCAGCAAACATACTTTCTTTTAATTTCTTTCTCTGTTGCTCCTGGTTCTGTTTCAATTTCTCTTCTTCAGCTTCAGCTTTTTTTCTCTTTTCTTCCAGGTTCTTTTTTTCCTCTTCAGCACGTTCTAAATTATCATAAAAATAATAAACGTTCGAGCCTTCATTTTTACGCACTAAATAGCCTTTTTCAACCAATTCAGCAAATGCACTTGAGTATGTATTACCCGACACATGCCCCCACTCTTCAAAGGCCTTTCCGCTCAATTCCCATTCATAGCCTGGCTGGTTCTTTGAAAAATATAGATATAGTTTTATCGCTCCTGGCTTTTTCAATTTTTCCATAGCCTTTTCTAAATTCTCCATTTTTATACAATAATACAAATTCCCCTT
>JAFUJK010000076.1 GCA_017468205.1 Clostridia bacterium | reverse complement strand
TCTGAGCGCGTACAATGCGCTAAGAACGGCGATTTTGAGAAGATGCGCCAAGGCGGTGGAAGTGCAGTTGCATACGCCTGGATGGTTTGGCAAAAAGGCTATACAGGTGGAACAACAATAGAGTGGATCTAAAAGGAGAACAAAGATGAAAAGCGTAATGATTAGCATACAACCCAAGTGGTGTGAACTTATAGCGAGTGGCAAAAAGACTATTGAAGTACGCAAGACAAGACCAAAGATAGAAACGCCTTTTAAGTGTTATATCTATGCTACAAAAGCAGTTGAAACAAACACATACTATTATATGGCAAATATTGATTTAGGTCGAACGCCTTATAACGGCAAAGTAATCGGCTATTTTGTTTGCGATTTTATAGCTGACGGAAAAGCAGGTGTACAAGAATGGAGATATATTTGCGAGCATAGTTGTTTATCTTGCAAAGAAATTTACGATTATTGTGGAGAAGATGAAGATGGCGAAACCAAATATTGCTATGGTTGGCACATAAGCGACCTTGTTATCTATGACAAGCCTAAAGAGTTGGGAGAGTTCATCTGCAAATGTAATAAAAAATACTGTACAGGGTGCGAAGATTTTTGTGACGAAGGTGAAACCATTTTTCGTATGTGTGGTGGATTAAAGGCAGTAACAAGACCAACACAAAGTTGGCAATATGTTGAAGAAAAGGAGAATTAATAATGAGTTGGTACGAAAATGAAACATATTTAGACGAAAGACCAAAATGCCCTAAATGTGGCAAGGCTATGGAACTTGACGATATAGATTATAACTTCAAGGGCAACCAAGACGAGTATTGGATATGCGATGATAAATGTTGTATGAGCGCATTTGTTAAGGTTAGATACGGCAAACCATTAGGCATTTCATATACGGACGAAGATGGAAATCAAGTTAAATGGGAGAGATTGTAATGAGTGATTATAAGAGACTTACGGAAAGACACGAAAGCGGATACATTGGACTTATGTGCCGTAGTTGCGAATATGACGATAAATGCTTTGATTTTACGCGTTATTGTAAGCAAGCAATAAAAAAGCGCCTTGCCGAGTTGGAAGATAAGATTGAGCAAGGGGAGTTAATAAGCAAAGAGTGGCACGATGAACAAGTGCTACACGCAGAAGAAACCATCAAAGAATACCAAACTAAAATCGAGAGCGGCACTTTGATAGATTTGCCTTGTAAGGTGGGGGATACGGTATATTATACCTCGCCTGAATACTATAACTCATTACTCATTGAATATATAGTGAATGAAATATCAATAACAAGAGAGGGCTTGCGATTAGCAGTATACGGAACGACTAACGAAAAGGGTAAAACTGCATATTTATGGTCTGATTTTATAGGCAAAACCGTATTCCTAACCAAAGCCGAAGCCGAGGCGAAGTTGAGAGAGTTAAGGGGGGGAGCAGAGAAATGAATTATATACCAAAAAAGAATAACCTATTTGAGGGTGCGTACAAGTATACATTAGAAGATGTGTTTAACCACCCCGAAAAGTATAAGGGTACGGAAGTAGGTTGTATCCATTGTGGAAGAACAGGAGTTACACTTCGTAAATTACCCGATGGCAATTATATTTGTAATGAGTGCTATAAAAAGGAGAAACAACAATGAACGATAGAGAAAAGCAAATTGAAGAAAAAGCATATTATATCCGTGCTTACGATAAATTAAGAGCCGAAAACAAAGCCTTCAAAAAACAATTAGACCAAGCACGCAAGCAAGCAGTTAAAGAGTTTGCGGAACTGATAAAGTCAAAAATGA
>JAFUJK010000075.1 GCA_017468205.1 Clostridia bacterium | reverse complement strand
TCTATTACTATTCACCGATGATTGTTGCAAAAGCGCGTTTTGAATAGATTGCGCCGAAATTAAAGAACCCAAAGACGACTGCACTGAATCAAGTTTTGTTGATAATAATTTATTGCTTAAAACAGTTATTTCAGTGGACTTAATTATAGTATCATTTATTTTATTTATGCCGTTTTGTATGTTTTGGTTTAATTCGGTCAACCCGTTTTTTAACATATTGCAAAGGGTTGTACCTGTTTGTGATATCGTTTGTTTCAGTTCTAAAAATCTATTTTCGTTATCAAGCAACTGAAGAGATTCTTTTAGATCGTCAGCACGCCCAGTTTCAAATAAAAAAATTAAATAGTCTATATTTTTCCAGTCTCCTGAGTGAAGAAACGGGGAGAAAGTTTCCGAAAGTTTATTGTACAAAGGCGAAACGGTTGAAAATACTTGCTCCCTTTCTAACTCAAAAGCCTCTGTTAATTTTTTGGACTCATCATCTAAAGGATCGCAAAATGATTTTATTATTTGTTCTTTATTTTTTACAAGGTCGTTATATTTTTGCAAATGACCATCCGCTAAGGTTTTATAATTGTCTTCTTGAACTTGCAAAGAGCGCGCTAATTTTTTATATTTTTTAAATTTAAAGATATGCGACGTTGCGAGTAAAAAATCGTCAAGCCAATCGTCTTTTACTTTCCAAAACACAAAAGCTAAAAGTACGCCAATCCCTATAATAACTAAAAAAATGCAAATGGGCACGACAACCATAACCCAGTTTTCAGGCAAGCCCAAGGAGTGGGCTGTAATAAAAGGATATGCTACATATTTTGCAACGGAAAAAGCAAATGCCTCAATAGCAGACCGCCCATTGAAAATAAAAAAAATGGGAGCGAGAATAACTAAAGAAATAATAAAAAGAGCAATACCCAGAATCAAAGATACTGCGTAGAGAGCAACTGCTCCACAAGCAAGCACTATCAAAAGATATATAAGATGCCAAAAATTTAACAAGAGTTCTTTAAGTATTCTTTTAGCAGTAACCGTTTTTTCGATCTTTTCTGCGCGTGTTTCATATTGTTTCTTTCTGCAATCTAAAAAGTCGTTATTTTCAGATTCGATTTTTTCTTCTATTGAAGAGGAAAAGTTTTTGCAAGAAAGTTTATTTTCGTTAATTTTTCTTTGCGTTCTTTCTTTTAAGTCGTCTAATCGTTCTTTTTCGCTGTAAATTAACGAGAGCCCCGCTCTTAACGCATATAAATTAGTTAAAATTTCATTTTTTGACAATGAGTTAGCCATACAATTCTCCTTAAAATAAAAAGTGCCGTTTGCCAAGCGACAAACGACACAATGCAAAGCGCCTTTATCGCTTAGTTGCGACACCAGTACATACATCTTTAAGAACAAGATTTTTTGTAACGCGAATAAGGTACACTTATGCCATATAAGTATACTTGTTCTCAAAAATATTAAACTGGAGTCGCATTTGTATTGTAGCACTTATAGTTTTTTTTGTCAAGACTTTTAAAAAAGACGCGCATATATTATTATATAATAATGAAACAATATTTTGTGGTTTACGTTTTTAGAAAACACACTATTTAGTTGAGTCGAAAATCAAGTGAAAATTTTGTTAAAAAAGTTGCAAAAAATGTTTGACAAAGGGAAATTAAAGTGGTAATATATGCAAGCACTCGCAAAGAGAGGCTACTTAGAAAAGCGTAAGAAATGACTGAAAAAACATTTAAAAAACTTTTTAAAAAGG
>JAFUJK010000074.1 GCA_017468205.1 Clostridia bacterium | reverse complement strand
TTTCTCGCGAGAAATCTAGCAATTCGGAGCATTCTGAATACATTATGCTTGATAAACTGGTTATGATTAGATAACAAGTTAATATGATTATTATATTATTTGAATATTTAATCTTAATCAACTCCTTGTGAATTTTGTATAATTTAATTCTTGTAATTATTATACCGTAATTTACATTTAGTAACTATGAGCAGTTAGCCTAAAGTTTTAAAGATGAAACTATAACAAGCATCAAAAAAACAGGCTATGTTAAGTTATGTGCCTATCGCTAAGAGATACTGCTCCTCATGCGATAGGCATCTTACTTTTTGGAGGAAAAATGAAAAAAGAAGACTTTATAAAAAAATATAGCAATAGAAAATACCCAGCACACTTTGATAGACCAATTTCATTAGAAAAAATGTATAATCAAATAATCAACCCCAATTATATTATTAAACATTCATTTTTACCATTTTTGCATTTTTCGCAAACTTACAAAAAATTTTCAACAACGAAAAAAAGATACACAAAAGCAAGAGAACTATGCTATTCAGGACATAAAGATAGATGCATTTATCAATACTATGCCAGCATACTAAACGAACTATATAATGAAAGAGTTAAAAAAGACAATACGAATATGTCTGCCATTGCTTATCGCACAAACTTAAGGAAGTCCAACATACATTTTGCAAACATAGCTTTTAACTTTATAAAGAAACAAGAAAAATGTTTAATAATAGTAAGCGACTTCAAAGACTTCTTCGGTTCTTTAGACCACTTATATCTTAAAAAACAATTATGTAACTTATTAAATACAACAAATTTGCCAGATGATTTTTATAAAATTTTTCGAAATATAACAAAGTATAGTTATATAAATATTGAGGAAATCCTAACTTACTTAAATATCCCTGTAACTCAAAATAATATAGACAAACTAAAACATAAGAATCAAATTATGCCTATTCAAAAACTTCGCAAGGATTGTAAGGACTTAATTCATATAAACAAAGAAAATTACGGAATACCACAAGGCTCTACTATAAGTGCTGTTCTATCAAATATTTATATGTTAGAATTAGATAAAAAAATAAAAGATTACACTAATCAACTAGATGGGTTATATTTTAGATATAGCGACGACATCCTTATTGTTATACCTATCGAAAACAATTCTGATATAAATAATCATTATAATCACATAAATACACAAATTCAAACAACACCAATGCTAACTCTACATCCCGATAAAACGCAAATTTTTATCTACGAAAACTCAAAGTTAAATTTTGCACCCCCTGTCCCACCTCAAACTAATTTAATTTTAAACTATTTGGGCTTTAGTTTTGATGGAGAAAATATCAGTATACGCCCAAAAACATTAAGTAAATATTATCATAGAGCATACAAAAAAGTGGATAATATTAGAAAAAATCCTTTTACTAAAAATGGACATAGAGCATCTGGCCACAACTTGTATAAACTATACACCCAAAAGGGTGCAAATCAAAATAAATCACACGGGAATTTCATTACATATATTAACCGTTGTTGCAATGTATTTAAAGATGAACAACACATAAAAAGAATCAAAAATAAACATATGGGAAAAATTAAAAGAAGACTAAAAAATATAAATATTTAAAGCAAATCTATAATTTAAAATGGTAATACAATTTCCACAAAATTTCCAAAAAACTTGATTTTGTCGAAAATTTGTTCTTGCTTTTGTTGTGTAGAAAAATTTTAGGAAAAAACAGAGAAAAGCTCTTAACAAAGGGCTTTTCTGTGAGTTTTATTTAATCATATTTAGTTAAATTTAGCACTAAACAATAGTGCTCTGGGCAATCTCATAACCCAAAGGTCGTAGGTTCAAATCCTACCCCCGCTACCACAGCAAGGAGAGCGAATAAAGTTACGCACTTGTGCGTAAAAGAATTCGTTCTTTTTTTGTTGTTATGCTTGCATATAAGACAAAAACAAAACGAAGACTTTAGCAATTATTTATAATTGCGTAACTTTGTGAGTGGCTTGCGCAGTGGTCTACCGCAAGGGCGAAAGCCCGCGGATAGATGGTATTTAATACAGTATTCGCTGTTCATTTTTCTTTTCGTCTGTTATATTATTGTTATACAAATTTTCTTTCGCATCAGCTATTTTATGCAATTTATCAAAAGTTATATTGTCTTCTAATTCCTTAAATTCAAAAAGCCCTAACGAAAATGTTGAATTTTTTTCATCTTTAAATTGTTCACGATAAAAATCTTCTTGCTTTTTATGCTTTGCTAGAATATGTTCAAATGCTTCATCAAAATTATCAAAATAATAAACACCTTGTTCAACTGGATTCACTTGTTCAAAGCGTCCCCATTTTTCTTTATCCCACTCAAAAAGCACTAAAAAGTGCATATCAGGATAAGATTTCACGCCAGTTTCATTATTTTTTTTAGTCATTCGTGAAAAATAAATTTTGGTGTCTATATTATGTTTATTAAACCAAAATTGGGCAAATTTTGCGCCTTCCAAACAACTTTCAATTTTGTAATCAAAAATCTCCCCTATACTCATGGCTTTGTAATTTTTAAGTTCTTTCATCGTCTCTAAATGTTCATTATTTTCAACATCAAGCCAACCATAGCTAAATATTTCATTCATAAAATTTTTTAATTCTTCTGGTGATTTTATTTGTTCATATCTTTGTTTTACCATATTAGTGTCATATATTTCAAAAAATTCCTTTTTTACGAGCTCACTTTCTTTCACCAAGAAATCTTTTAAGCTAGTTTTTGTTCCCAAATCTAACCCTCTAAAATATGGCAAAAATGTTCGACTATCTCCAACTTTCCACTCTAAACTTATTTTAAAAGAAGCATATTTCTCATATTGCCAATCAATTTGCCTATTGGTTGGGTCTACAAGAACCCATTTACCATTTAAAAAGCATTCGCAAAAAGTATGCCCATAATGCATATTTGAATTTCCAATATTATTTATTAATTTATTTGTCCATTCTTTTTGTGATGTTTGTAAAATAGTGGTCGGAATTCCCAACTGCCTTGCCAAACACGCAAAAACATACGCATAGTCTGTACAACCAGTCGCCAATTTACTCTCAAAAATTTCCTGCGCCGTGCGTGAGAATTGATTACTATCCACAAAGTCTTTATTTTCGCAAAATTTTAAATTTTGATGAACAAAATCCATCAAACACAACTCAACATCGCCATCTAAATTTTGTTCTTTTCTATGCTTTGAAATTTTTTCTAGTTCTTGCTTTAAAAACTTTATATCCAAAAAAGGCTCAGTAAGATTTCCATTTTCTAAATATTTTTTAACATCAATTGTCTTATCTAGTTTTTCCATATGTACCCTCATTGTTGCATAGATAAATATTTTTTATTTTTTCAAATATTTCTTATTAATAACTATTATAAGCATAAAACAATTTATTTAGCGTCAATTAGTCCTAAACTTTCAACAAAGTTGAGAAAGCCTTGTATGATGTCATCATTTCTTGTTTCAATATCTACTTTATTAAATTCTTTATAAGAATCTGCTATGTATAATAAATCTTCAACTTTTGTAGCACCAGGTTTCTTTGTGCTACCCTCTTTATACAATCTCTTTTTGTCCGCAAAATGATAATCACCAGCACTACCGTTTATACCTTTTTCTAATAGCGACTTATTGCCCAACCAATCAACGAAATCAAAATCAGTAATACCATCTTTAATAGCTCGTTGCTTTGCATAAATATGTTCTATATCAAACTTATCCTTCAAAGAAAGCAATTGCTGGTCATCTCTATTGTAAGCCCAAAAAGTAAGCATAGATTTAGTTATTGGTCTTCCGTTCAAAAACCTATAATTTCTTATTGCAATTTCAAGTTCGTTTTTATCAAACTTAAACTCTCCAAAATCAACTACTTTGCCATTTACAATATTAATCATTTCAGTAAAAAGCGGAGTACGCAAAGCATTTACTCCTGGATTTGTAAAAGCATATCCCCAAACAAAGCCTATTGTTTTATTTAAGAAGTCAAAAAAGTTTTCTTCATCTAACAAACCTTGTTCGTCTTTATTTTGCATAAAATAAACAGATACAAAATATGTCCACATACTATTAGGTGCATAGTTTAATACAAATAATTTTTTCAAAATTCTATTTGAAAATCTTTGAGAATTTTGTTCAGTTACATCTTTCCAAAAATTTGCCAATAATGCTAAATTATCCAAAATATAATCGTTTTTTAATAAAGCATAATTATTCTTTTCGTAAAATTTTCGTAATGCTTCTGTAGTTGAAGTTCTAACTCCCGTTTTTGCGCGTTCGTAATACATATATCTTGTGAACAACTCGTCCATCGAAGTACCAGTTAAAGGCTTGAAAATCTCGTCGCAAGTTACTTCTAGCGCTCTCCATTTGTCCATAAAACTATCTTTTTCGCCCTTGCTAGAATAATATTTATAAAATTGAGCCTTAAAAATATCCGCATCAGAAAGAGGCTTTCCTCTATCGTTTAATGTAGAGAAAATTCGCAAAGCTGTGTCTTGGTCTTCCGTTTCAATTGGGAGTAAAAAACAGTTGTTTAAAATTCTCATTGGAAAATAGTCAAATAATGAATGAAATTCGTTAAAAAATGTACTAATTTGGTCTTGGAAAAACAAATAGTTCTTTGCATATTTACTATTCATTTCACCGCTAACTTCACCTGTTTTTAAAATTTTAATAAATTCGTCCTTATCATTCTCCATCGCAACTTCCGAATCAATTTTCAAAGCCTCTTTGTCAGGTTTTTCAAATTCGTCAGTTTTCCAAATACATTTTTCAATATTTTTTCGTGCTATTTGAGAATTTTCGTCTTTCATTTTTTCATATTTAGCATAAAAAGCACGCAATAATAACATTATGCTCGTTAATCTCTGCTGGCCGTCGATAATCTCCAATTTGTTTTGGTTATTCCTAAAAGTAACAATTGGCCCTAAAAAGTATTCATCATTTCTATTGAATGCACCTCGCCCCTCGTCAGGAAAAGCAAACATAAACAAATCGTCCCACAATGTTTGGCATTCTTTTTCTTCCCACGCATAAGGGCGTTGATAATCTGGGATAAGAAAATCCGCTTTTTTATCCTCTAACAACAATCTGATTGTTTTTTGGTCAAAACTCAATTTAGACATATTTTTCTCCTTAATTATAAATTAATTAAATTTTATCATAATTAATTAAAATTTTCAACATAATAAACAACAAACAAAAAAAGCCTTTCGGCTTTTTATTATTTTAAAGATTTCTCATCTTTTAAATTTACATTAAATTCATTTTCTAAAAGCACGAAAAGCGTACAAGAAGTAGGCGTGCTTTTCGTGGTGTGCAAGTGTATTTCTGTAAACTTACTCTTCGTGCAAGTTTACATTATGAAATACATTTTGCACATCATCATTCTCTTCAAGATTATCGAGCATTTTAATAAATGAAACATACTTATCTTCTGGCAAATCCATTGTTTGTTGTGCAATCATTTCAAGTTCAGCAGAAACAACTTCAAGACCCGCACCAATTAACGCATCACGCATTGTTGCCAAACTTGTTGCTTCACCAACAAAAGTATAGCCTTCTGGGCGATAATCACAATCGTCTGCACCCGCGTCCATAGCCATCATCATTACATCGTCCTCGCTAAGTCCATCTTTTGCCTTTGTAGCAATAACAGCCTTACGGTCAAACAAAAATGCAACACTGCCAGGTCCTCCAAGAGCACCGCCTGCGCGGTCAAAAATATGACGCACATCACTGGACGCACGGTTCTTGTTATCTGTCAAGATATCACAAATTACCGCACTGCCACCAGGTCCATAGCCTTCGTAAACCATAGATTCATAGTTTACACTACTACCCTCACCGCTTGCCTTCTTGATACTACGTTGAATGTTATCATTTGGCATATTGTTACTGCGCGCCTTTGCGATAACGGTCGCAAGACGTGGGTTATTTGCTGGGTCCGGTCCCCCCGCTTTAACAGCAACGGCGATTTCCTTACCAATTTTAGTAAAAATCTTTCCGCGTGCTTGGTCTGTCTTTTCCTTATCACGTTTAATTGTTGACCATTTACTATGTCCTGACATAAAAACACCTCTTTTCGTCTAATTTGACATTTTATTCATAATAATTGCGCCTGCAACCGCCACATTAAGCGATTCGACGCCGTTTTTCATTGGTATTGCCACACTTCTATTGCACAACGAAAGAACTTCCGTTCCAAGTCCGTTAGCCTCGTTCCCAAGAGCAACACCAACGATACCATCTGAATGCACATCTTCCAACTTTTCACCATCCATATCCGCCCCAAAAAGCGGATAGCCCTTCAATCTTTCGAGAGCGCTCAAATCACACTCATACAGTCTAACATCGGCAATCGTTCCCATCGTGGAGCGCAGAACCTTGTCATTTGTCCAATCAACGCAATTATACATATAAATATCTCGAAAATCGAACGCAAGGGCTGTGCGAACTATTGTGCCCAAATTCCCAGGGTCTTGAATCCTGTCAAGCACAAGAAAATTCCCCTTTGGTAACATAAAATCGCACTTTTCAAGCCTCACCACACCCACAACAAGAGATGGTGAAACCGTCTGCGAAAGAACCTCAATAACTTCGCGCGTACATTCAATTTCTTCTGCTTTAATCTCGTCCGCAACAGCAGGACGTTCTACATACAAAAGATATGCAAATTCAATGCCACGACCTGCCATTTCGCGTACAAAACGCTCCCCCTCGATGAGAGCAAGACCACTTTCTTTGCGCGCTACGCGGGTTTTGAGTCTTGCCAATTCCTTTATAAGCGGATTTGAGCGACTGGTAATCTGTTTTGCCATAAATCACCAAAAAATAGTTTTACGAATACGCAAAACTATTTTCCCTTTTTTCTTATTTAGCGATTGCTTTCTTTGCAGTGTCAACAAGGCTTGCAAAACTTGTAGCATCGTTCACAGCCATATCAGCAAGAACTTTGCGGTTAAGGTCAATGTTAGCAACCTTCAAACCGTGCATAAATACACTGTAAGAAATGTCGTTTTGACGACAAGCCGCGTTGATACGAGCAATCCACAAACTGCGCATATCGCGCTTTTTCAAACGACGACCAACATAAGCATAGTTACCTGAACGCATAACTTGCTCTTTAGCGGCCTTAAATTGTTTAGACTTTGCGCCGTAGTAACCTTTAGCTTTTTTCAAAGTCTTGTTTCTTTTCTTAATTGCGTGTAAGCCATTCTTAATTCTCATAGTTCACTTCCTCCTTAAACCTCAATGGCCTTTGCAATTTTGGCTTGGTCGGCTTTAGCCACCTTCTCACCAGCGCGCAGACGCATCTTTCTCTTACTTGATTTTTTAGTCATAATGTGGCTACGGTTTTGACAACCACGTTTAATGACACCGTTCTTGTTCATTCTAAAACGCTTTTTAGCTGAACTTTTTGTCTTCATTTTAGGCATAAGTTTTCTCCTATAAAATTATTTTGCATCTTTAGGGGCAAGCATCATAGTGATAATCGAGCCTGAAAGAATAGGCTTCTGGTCCATAACACACTTGTCCGAAAGCATTTCGTAGAATTTGTTCATATTTTCAATTCCAAAATGCGAGAAGTTTGCCATACGACCACGAACGCCCTTAATAATTACGCGCACCTTGTCGCCATTGGCAAGGAATTTTGCAACTTGATTTGCCTTGTAGCGCATATCGTGCTCCTCAATGCGCATAGACAATTCCATTCCTTTGACCTCAGCGGCCTTCTGCTTCTTTTTCGCCTCTTTGTCGCGCTTTTGCGCTAAAAATTTGTACTTGCCATAGTCCATAATTCGGCAAACTGGCGGGTTTGCAGTTGGGTTGATTGCAACTAGGTCAAGACCTGCGTCCTCCGCTTGATTTAGCGCGGACTTGATGTCCACAATACCTAATTGCTCGCCCTCAACACCGAGTAGGCGTACCTGTTTTGCGGTAATTTGTTCGTTAATCGATAATTCCTTTATGGCTTTATCCTCCTAAAAATTAAATTGTACAAAGAAAGAAGTGGATAGAACCTACTACCCACTTCCGTCATATCACAAAAAACGATATTGTTAGACCAAACTGGGAATCCCGTTTGGTGAGAAGTGAGTGCTTCTTCTTTGATACATACGAGCATTGTAGCACAAAAATGACAAAATGTCAAGGGGTTTTGCTGGAATTTTTATACAATCTGTCATGTTAATTTATCCGTATTACTCGTTTCCGTGTTTACATTTGCGGAAATTTTACTGAATTTTGCTACAATTAATTTGTTATTTATTGCCGATTTTTCAAGGTCTACACTCCAATCCGTGCTTAATGGTGTGGTTTCGCCATATATGTACCAGCCGTCGAATGTGTAGCCCTTATATGCAACCGCGCTAAAATGTATTGTTGTGTCGCTATCCGTATAACCATTTATGCGCGCTTCGCCTCCCGCTTCCGCTACAACAGAAACCCCATTAAGAAGGCTATCCGTAAAGTAAGCCGTATATGTCTTATCGCTTGTTATAGTAACAGTCAAAGGGTTTGCATATATCCGTGTATTCGGGTCTGAACTATCTATCCAGTAAAGGAACGCACAGCCTGCAAATGCCGTTGCCACAAATGTATATGTATTGCCGTGTATATACTGCGCGCTTGTGTTGAAAATTGTACCTAAATTTGCATCATTTGCAACAACCGAAATAGAATAGGTCTTTATCTCAAAAACTGCCGTATATGTAGCATTTTGGGTTACCGTGATTGTATATGGATTTGATGTTGATATTATAGTGTTTCCGCCGTCTATGCTCCAACCTTTAAGTTGATACCCCGCGTTAGGAGTGGCTATAAGTGTTGCAGTCGCACCATTTTCATATTCACCACCACCAGACACTGAACCATAGGAAGAATTGTTTGAGGTAACAGAAATTGTTCTAGATAAAAAGCCCTCTAATGCATTTAATGAAATATGCGCAGCAGGACGGACGCCACCATCTAGCATACTTGACATTCCTATAGATTGTCCTGTATCAGAAATTGCCATAGAAACAACACTATTAGATTCTCCAAGTTCTACATCTATCAAACCAGAACGCAAAAGACATGTATCAATGCTACTATTACTGTAAGAAGTTGTATTAAAGGCTCGGTCCAAATTATTTAAACCCCATTGCCCTATATAATTAGAATCATCATTTGTAACACTATTTGATGTGTTGTTATAAACTTCACCGAAAGAGGGCAACCACATAAAACTGTTATTTCCAACCGTTGTGGCCATATTATCAAAACGAGACTCCGTCATTCCATTACGATAGTATTCTGTATCACTTGTTGTACCACTTTTTAAAATTTGATAGCCCGCTGTTTCTGGTGTCGCAAAGATTGATTTTAGTTTTGCATTAGATTGTACTATAAGCGGATATAAAGTGTCATCTATATATGATTGTATAGTTGATGTAGCATAAGAATCATAGGACACATTTTCACTACTATCAGTCCATACACTTTCTGTATATGCCTTATCTAGCCAAATTGTTAGATAATTGTTATGTAGATAAGTTGCCCGCCACCAAAGCGAGTCGCCACTGGTACCATTTACATAGCCCATTGGAAATGTTATTGTTCTTCCACTATTGTCCGTACCACGCGTTGAAATATTGTGTGCTGTATATGTACCTGTGTCTGTTGGATTAGCTGTGTACCCAACCGCATCCAACACCGCTTGCGCGCTTATATTGTTTATTGTTCCATCAGTGTTGAAAAGATTTGTAGTGATATATGCCCCCGATGCAATATCCGCCAATACATTTAATGATATATGACAAGCAGGACGCACGCCGCGGCTACCGGTCACACCGTCGAGGTTAGCGGAGCCCGAGGAGAGCACTAGCAACGCATAGGCGTAACTGCTAGAGAAGCCGGAGCGCAGCCAGCAATATTTCGAATATCCCGTACTACTACTTGAACTAGACGCGCCAGTATCAATACGCGTATTGGTATACGCGTTATCAGTGGCTGTTAAGCCCCATAAGCCATTAGTATCGGAGCCGTTGTCTTTTCCTGTTGTTGTGTTAAAAATTTCATAGGCACTTGGTATCCACATCTTGTCTGATAGACAACTGCTCCACGCTGTGCCTGTACCACTACCCCAACTATAACTTCCGCTATATGTTCCTAACCCATTGTGATGAGCATAACTTGAACTAGAATATGCTGTGTATACATCATCTTGTGCACTCTGCCAAGCACTTATTGCACTAGTGCTTGGCGCAACTATGATGCTATCTAGCCCTGTGTGTTTTGCTTTTAGCAAATTATATATGTTCTTTGTTGTATCTCGCAACTGGGACATTGAATAGTTTGCGTAATAACTTGAACTACTACTTCCAGAATGGTCTGTCCCTGGGTCAAAAGCGTTTGAGGTTGTGCCATTGTTGTTATAATATGCGCAGGTATATGGTTGGGTTAACCAAATTGTGAGATAACCGCCTCGCTTATATGTTGCCTGCCAATACAAAGTCTTGCTCGTATCCATTGTACCACTTGCATCAACATAGTATCCCATTGGAAATATTACAGATTTTCCATCACTTGCTATTTCGTGTGCCGTGTATGTTCCAGTATCTGTGCCAACAATATTCAAAAGAGCTTGAACTCCTGATTTATTTATCGTGCCATTGGTATTAAAAAGGTTTGTTGTAAGTGTTGCACTTTCTGTTGTTGCGGTTGTCTTATTTATATGATTAACAATCAAAAATACACTTCCACCAACTAGGGCTGTAAAAAGAAATATTATGGAGAGAATTAAGGCAATTATTTTGCCTCTTTTTTGTTCTTTTTTTAGGGTTTTTTCTTCGATTTTTAAATCGCTGAAAGTGCCGTTTTTATCGGCTTTTTCAGCAATTTTTTCGCTATTTAAGCCCCCCCCCCCCCCCACGGGGTGGGGCGGTGGATAAAACACATTTTTTCATTGTGTTTCCTCCATTTTTTAAAAATTTATTAATTATTATTATTTTACCACATTTTTTTATAAAATAATAAAGATTTTGCGCATTATTCAAAATTAATTTT
>JAFUJK010000009.1 GCA_017468205.1 Clostridia bacterium | reverse complement strand
ATCGCGATAGATTTGTGAGTACCCCAGTAAAGCATTGCGTCATCTGTTATGATATTAGAATAAGAGTTTGGAAGTGGGTCTTGCAAAATTTTTGTTTCTGATTTATCAAGCATTGTTGCAAAAATTGCGGTATTGCCTGCGTCATCGTAAAGAAGCAAGATTGCAAGTTGTGCTGTTGAAATGATTTGAGAGGTTGAAAGTGTTGCAAAAGGAGAGTTCAAATCAACTTTTGTATAATCTATTGCAGATGAGAATGTTCCAAATTGCATATTTGTAGGCATAAGAACGGCTTGCTTATTAGTTGCCATTGCCTGCATAATGTTGACATAGTCAAGTGATAGGCTATAATCATTAATGTTTTGCATACTAGCATAAACGTATTTTGCATAGATATTTGCGTGGCTTTCCTTATCGTTCCAAGTCCAAGCAAAAGATTGGTTTGTTGAAATGGTGTAATCTGCTTCCTTATCTGTAAGTTTTGAGAATACATCAATTTCACCATTTGCGTCTGCAAGAGTAGAGCCATTGACTGTAACTGCACTAATACCAGATATTGGGGCAGTATCAATTGCAAAATTGTGATTTACAAAAGCCTCGGGTTCTGCACTTTCACCATCAAGAGCGTCAGCTCTGAAAACTTGAATTACATAGTTTCCGTCAAGTCCACCAGACCCCAAATTTGTACCATATAGCATTGTTGGAGCAATGGTAGAAACAATTTTGTTTTTCTGATAAACCAATCCATTTAGATTGCCTTCTTTAAGAAGGGTGCCGTCTGTCCAACTATAAACATAATATTTTGCAATAATTGGTGCATCGAACGGACCCGAAGCCTCCCAACTTGCATAAACATATTGATTAGTAAAATCGCCACTATTCAAAATTTTTGCAGTGTCATCCATTATGCCAGGTGTGTCGCTTGTTGCCTTCGTATAAATCTCGGCTTTTGCTGGTGTGTTGGTGATTTCAAAGTAGAAGATTTGGTGGCAATATTGATTAGTTTTACCATTTCCTGCAGTAGGTTGACCACTTTCAACGATTAAGTTTTGATATGTCAGATATACAATATAAGTTCCTGCTTCTTGGAATTGGTAGTTGCGTGGATAGGTGTTGATAGAGACATTGCCCAATGAGTCGCGATACGCATACCAACTTGAAGCATTTGCTTGCAACTTTCCATAGAAATCAAACATAACAGGAGCAAGGTTAGTGCTGGCGCGGACAATACCATTTGTTGTTAAGTTGAATAGACCACCTTCGCTCTTGTCTTTGAAAATATTTTCGCGAACGCCCTCAACATTTACGACATCGCTCGTAAGTCCGTTTGTATCATAAACACTTGCAGTTCCTAGGGAAGCCGTATTTGTGTTGAGGAATGTGAAGTCCGCAGTATAAATTTCGTCAGGGGTGGTAGGGTCAACAGTAGCAATAGCGATTGAAGATGTCGTCGACTTTGTAAAGTCGTGGGCAAAAATTACACTTGCCGTAGTGTTAGGGTTGTTCATAGCATTGTATGCGTAAGTGTCGTTATATAGCGTTGCAGTTGTTGTGCGTGTGTTAGCATATTTTGCTGTGTAACCATTGATAATCAATTTTTCAGGTTTAAGCAATTCCGCATTGGCAGTAATGACCTCACCAGTCGGTGTAACATATTGTGCCGAATTGTTTACATCTTCAACGCGCAATCTTGCTTTTTTGTTGATTATATATTCGCCGACTTCGTCAAATTGTACTCTAACGATATAACCATTTTCAGCCTTGGCTATGTTGTATGTGCGAATGGAAGAAATGCCCGTGTTAGTCGTAGTAGTAACAACCATTTCACCATATTGTGATGCGTTAGTGTAGATTTCTTTAAAACTCATTGATACGTTTTCAATGTAGTTGTATAAAGTGCGCGTATAACTGATTTCATACTTTTCAGGGTCGAAGTAAAGTTGCGGATAGTAGAGCTTGTCATTCGCGCTTGTAGTGAGCGCTCCATTCTCGTTGTAAAGTGTTGTGTAATAGTTATTGTAGTTGAAGTAGTGGAGCATACTACTCTCTTGATTTGTTAATTCAAATTTTTCAGTATCATTGAATGTAGGTTTTTCAAATATTGTTGTATAGGTCTTTTGAGTGGTTAGATAGAATGTAAAATTCCAACTTTTAGCAGAAGGGGTTGCGGTGATGTCTGTATATTGAATTGTGATGTCATATCGTCCTTCAGGTGAGGCAACCTCATTGTTTTCACCTGTAGTATATTTTGTTATGTATGATACACCGCTTTCAAGGTCTGAAAAACTTTCGCCATCGCCAGAATAAAGAGGGGTAGGCGAGTTTTCTCTAACTTCTGTTGGCGTCAAGCCGTGAATGTATTGGCGGAAAACCTGCAAATCCTGATTGTTGCTAAAAGTTTCACTTAAAATCTGTTTGCCATTTAACTTTATGTTGATGTTACTGATAGAGATTTCAGTTGCTTCACCAAACGAAATGTAAACTGCTTCACGAGCTGTGGTGTCGTTGCCAGAGTCATTAAGATAGGTCGAAGACTCGGTGTTAAGCATTACAAAATCACCATTGGCTATATTCGTTGCTGTTGATGCAATGTGTTGGTTGGATTTATATCCTGCCTTGTCATAAACATCAGGCAAAACAACTTTCTGTACACTTATTACAGGTGCAACATCAGCGCTAAACTTGTTGTTGGTGCGAATGCCCGAGAACAAGAATGCCCCCAAGGCAACAAAAATAGTCGCTAGTGCGATTAAAGTTGTAACGCTCCTAATATTATATTTTGTCATAAAAAGCCCCCCTTATTTTAATGCCCGATAAACAAGTCGAACTAAAATATAATTATATAATAATTATTCTACCAAATTTAGCCTAAAAAAACAAACAAATAACGCCACTTTTTGCTATTTTTCCTCATTTTTTTATACTATAAATTATTTTGTCATATTTAAACGAAAAAATGCACAAAAAAGAAATAAAAACAACCACCAGCAGGCAGTTGTTTTTTTATTAGAAACCAAAATTATCGCCGTCATTAAGCACAATTTTGTTGCGTGCTTTGATGTCGTAGAATACTTTATTCTCATCAAGGAATTTAGGGGCAACATATTCATCTTTAATAGGAGTCATATTATAAATGCCCGAAGCCTTGTATGCAAAAGTAAATTCACTGCGAAGTGCCTTTTCTTTGAACATTGATACAATCATTTCACCTTCTTTGAGGTAACCGAGTTCGTCAGGAGTGATAAGCGCACGACTAACTTTTTGAACGCTTGTAGATTTTGTTGTGTCGCCCTTTGTCTTACTTTCGCTTGTAGATTTTGTTTCAACACTTGTTTGACCACAACGTGTGCTAAATTCTTCTTTGGTTTTTTGGTTTTCAGTACCAAGGAAAATGTGAATGTTACAGTTGGATTTAATAACTTCCGCAATAGCCTCGCCATAATTGATATTAATCTGCGCATAGTCTTGTACAACCATAAGTAAGCAAATTCCAATACCACGCGAAACCGTAATCATTGCGTCAATATTTTGAATTTTAGGCATATTTGCAAACTCATCCATAACGTAGTAAACGTGTCGAGGAAGCGCGCGCCCTTCACGAGTTGATTTCTCAACAAGCGTTTTGTAAAGTGTGATTATGAGAAGTTGGGCGATAGGGTGGCGGGTCTTTTTCTCAAACGGAACTTTGATAAATAGAGCAGTTGGCCTGTCCGCAAAGTGAGAAAAGTCCATTTCATCGCCACTTGTAGCATAACATACACCACTATCAGAAAATGCACTAACAGCGTTTGCAATCATACCAAAGAATGAGCGTGCTGTAAGAGGTGAGTTGTTAACAATAGGCGCAGCCAGTGTAACAGCCTTACTTAATTTATCGCGTCCTTGAATATATTTTTGAAGTGTTCCATATTGTCTGTCAGGGTCAGCGTCTTTTGTGTTACAAATCTTGTTGAGGTTGTAGAAGTTGTACTTGTCTTCGGTCATTCCAAGACGAGGGTCAGCAGAGTCTTCAAGCATTGCAAGCAATGTACCCAAAATAAAGTCTTGCGCACCTTGTTGCCAACTTGCATCGTTTGTGCCTTCTGAAACAGGGCTCAATGTAATTGCAATGTCTTTAAGGTCGTCAAAAGCGGAGTCCATAAGTTGTTGGCGAGTTGCGTGAAGTTGATTTTCAATAGATTCACGGTTTGGGTGAGCAACACCTTCAAATTCGTACCATTCGCTATTGTAAACTGGTGCAATCACGCGTAAATTGCAGTCAGCAGGGTTTTCGTTTCTGTGAACAATAACCTCACGGCGCAAATGAAGCGCACGCTGATAACTGCGGAATGGCTTTGTCATTGGGTTCCAGCGTGTGCTTTTAAATGGCTCGCGCAAGTCAAACACCATAACATCATAGCCCTCTTGAATCAATTTGTTTGCGTGAGCTTGATGAAGTTCACCCTTAACATCGGTAATAACAAGGCTAGGTTTTGACTTCGTGCTACTCAAAATTTGGATTGTTGGGTTGATAAAACCGGCTGTCTTACCACTACCAGTAGTACCAATTATCAACGTATGCCAAACTTCGTGAAGTAGGTTGACACGCAAACTTCCACCACTCAACTTTGCGCGGATAGGCACACCGTCCTTATGGTTGTGAAATTCTCTGAAAAAGCAACCATCATATTTCTTGTTCAATTCTTGCTCGGTCAGCCATTCAGAATCAAAAAATTGGTCCTTTGGCTTCTTGCTAGTTTTGTCCTTGCTTGAAAAAATTGACTTGCCATCGCTTAACTTTAATAATAAATATATGATAAAGCCGAGCATTATGATAGCCCAGATGGCAAAAGTATATCCGCCGAGCAGTCCTTCCATAGAAAGTTCTCCCGTTTGCAAGAACGAACCTACAACGCAAGAAATACCAAAGGCGAGAATGGTTACAACAGCAAAAAGAAGAACATACTTCATAAATTTACTCATAAAAACCTCCCGATAGTTCAAAAAAGAGCCAAAATACCCCTATATTTTGTTATTTTTGGCAAAAACTTTAAAAAAATTTAAAATTTCTTAAAAATTGTACCTAATTAATTTGCTTTTGTCAAATTTATTTGGTAATATATTCATATAAATTTGATTTGTTTGTGATTTTTTTCAAGTTTATGCATACTTTTCGATTACAGGCAAAACATAATTTAAAATCAAACCAAAAAATTTCGGAGGTATTTGATTGATGAACGCATTAATGTTTAGTGTTGCTAACAAGATGATGTCAACGATGACCAACAACCCTTTATTGGATACTACTACAGAGAAAACTGAAGCTGACCAATGGAAGTGGGTAGGTGAGGTGTGTGATGCCATTAACCTCGTTCTATATCCAATTCTCGTGCTTGTTGGTACTGCGGGAATGATTTATGCCATCATTTTGGGTGTAAAACTTGCTCGTGCTGAAAGTGCTGACCAACAACAAGAGGCAAAGAAACGTCTAGTTTACTTCATTATTGGTCTTGTAAGTGTTATAGCTTTGATTTTGTTGTTAAAGTTGTTCGTAACTTACTTGCCAGCTTGGGTAGGCGTAGATGTTACCATTAGATAGAAAATGATTGAGGGTTGATAGTAGATAGTTTACCGCTATCGACTATCAACTTTTTGTTTAACTAAAAACCCCACCCCCGTGTCATTTCGACCAAGCCATTAGGGCGCGTGGAGAAATCTCAATAAATTAATTATTGTGTCATTGCGAGGCTTTGAAAAAGCCGTGGCAATCTCGCCTTTTCCCCCGTGGCGGCAACAAGTTGCCGAGATTATCACGTCGCTTCGCTCCTCATAATGACACGGGGGGTAAAATCCCATAAAAGGAGGAAATTATGAAACTAAAATTGCTAGGAATACTGCTTGCTGTCGTATTCTGCTTTTCTGGTTGTAGTTGGTTCGACACCACTCCTCCTAGCGGTGGTGGTGGAAATGGTGGAGGAGATGACACAACAAACAATATAACCGACGACCGTTTGCAAAATCCAGACAGCCATTTGCCCGAAGTGGATTATGATGAAGATTATTATAATGATGTAGAAAACGAAAGTTATGCGGAAATTACACAAGGTACTCGTGCTACATACATACCAACAAAATATGACACCTCTGCCGATGCTGTTTTAAATGCGGACCGCGCGAAATTTGACGAAAATGCAGGCTATCAATATGAAATAGTCGCGCGCGTGATATTGCACTATTTGTCAGGAAGATATGGACAGGCTGGCGGAAATAATGCAACCGAAATTTTATACGAATTTTATGCAGACACTTCGCTTTTGCCAAGTGGTGATGCGACAAGTAAAACCATTTCACTACCAGCTACTAAACCAATTGAGAAAAATTCCTCTTTGCTTCACGCAACTGATGGTGCAATTGAGGCTCAAACAACAGGATTAACAGGTGAATACACTCAAAGCACTGACTCGTGGGTGCTTGAAAGAACGACCACAAACGCATATAAATGGGCATTTTCGTTAGGTAGCCCGACAACATCGGGATATAATCAGACTTTTATTGAGCGATTTGTGCCAATCATTCAAATAAACCTTATGGAGTACGTTCTTGGACTTCCGCAATCCTCTAAAAGTTTGATAGAATCAACTGGTGCCGATGCTATGCTTGAAAGTTATGTTGCAAAAATTCAAAGATTGGGAATTAAACAAACGCAAGAATTTGCCAACTTTATGTATGATTATATAATGAGTGTTGTAATAGGTGAGAATGCAACCTCGTGGGATAGTCGCACGATGACTTATGTTGAGCCAAGCGACACTTATGAAACCGAAATCCCTGACCCAAATGACCCAAGCCAAAACATTTTGGATACAATTACAGTTTATTATGATATGGACAGCGAACCATCGACGACAACTTTTTTATCTCAACAATTATATAAATATGATTATTCCGCGACAGTTCAGGATATTGTTGACTTGACTGCTGGCACGTTCGATGCCGAGGGAAATGTGGTTAATCCTGCAATATTTGCCGATTTCCCAACTTATTCACGAGTGGAAATAGCTGATATTGATGCAAATGCTTTCTACACAGAAGGTGAAGGCGATGACGTTAAGAAGTTGGCTTCAATGGCTTATCACGAGTATCAAAGCGCGATAATTTATCCAGACGGAATTTTTAACTATGATTTTAGCGCCGAAGATGGGCAAGATGTTGATATGACTCAAAAACTTTGGCAATTTGACCTTGTTGACTTGTATGTCGATTCAAAACAAGATATTACACTTGATGTGTATATACGCTTGCATATCGGTGGCACAAATTACTTTGCTCATGTTACTAGAATGAATACAGATTCAACCAAGAGCTTTTCTTACGAGGCAGAGGCTTCTCCTGCTGATTTTGAAGAAGAAGTTGACTTCTATTTCCTTGAAGAAAAAACAAATTACACTATGATTGATTTGACTTTGTTCTTTAATGAAGAAAGAATGGAGAACTTGCAAACTGGAATTGAGAATGAGGAAGAAAAAACTTTCTACGCAGGCGAAAATTCTTATAAAGACACATTTGCAGGAAAATTAGGTTCAAGTGTTTCATTTGGAAATGACTTAAAAGTAACTAATCATTATGGCGTAACCGTTGACTTAAATGAATATGCACTTTGCTCTGACACGGGCGATTTTGTCGAGTTTATTTTCGCTCCTGTGAAAGATAAGGGCGAAGATTATGATTATAGTTTTAAGTTTATGATAAAGACAATTTATTTTGGTTCTGTTGAAGAAGTATAAAAAAATTTATAAAAATAAATCTTTTTGAGCAAAATATATTGATTATTTCGTTTTAATTTGTTATAATTTGTTGTAATTATTCAAAATAGAGCTAGATGTTATACAATATTAGGAGGGAAAACTTGGCTAGCGGATTTTCACAATTGGGTGGCGTTTTAGATGGTCTTATCGACTCTTTTACAAGCGTTATTGTTGACCCAATTATCAATTTTATAAACGACTGGTTGGCGTGGTTAATTCACGGTATTTTCTATGGTATCCAAATCGGTTTGTTCTATGTTATGGACGTTGTGCAGGGGCTTTTTAGAAAGGTTGCTGGTCTTGACACATATTATAGTAATAATGAGCCAGTCGAGGGGGACATTGTGTTCAGCCTGTTCCAGGACCCCACCGTGCAGGCAACTTTCATATCAATTTTAGTCGCAGGTATATTCTTGCTGTTCATAACAACATTTATTGCTGTGTTAAAGACTGAATTTGACGAGAAAGACAACGCAAAGGGACCAGTTTTCAAGAGCGCACTCAAAGCGATTGCCTACTTTGCAATTGTGCCGATTGTGTGCTTGTTGGGTGTGTATGTTTCAAATGTTGTTCTGAAAATGCTTGACGGCGCGACTTCGCGCGATGCGCACTCTTTCAGTTCGTCCGTCTTTACAGCCGCCGCGTTCGATGCGAACCGCGCCCGCGCTGATGCGGATTTTGCAAAAAAATGTTATCAGGAACATAAATGGATTCCAGGAATGGCGAGTTTGGCGGCTTTTGACCAAGAAAAGGTTGCATCTCTGATTGACCAAGCATTCCGAGGAAATTATGCTCCCGTCGCCACAGAATCAAGCCAGGCTAATACAAGCGTGCCGAATTTGAGCGGGGGCGAAACGCAAGAATATGTGATTATGTACAACGATGTTAGTCTTGCGAGCGTAACCGTAACGATACTTAAAGGGCATAACGAGAAATTGACGTTTAGCACGTTCTCGCAAACAAATCTCGGTCTTGTGTACTATTTCTACGACCCATTAAAATATAACTACATAATCGGGTATGTTGCCGCGGGCGCTGTCGTGTTTATGTTGCTGAACTTGCTGATTGGTGTAATTCAGCGAATATTCGAGCTTTGTGTTCTGTTCGTTCTGTCGCCAGCAGCCGTAGCCCTTATGCCTCTGGACGGCGGGGATAGGTACAAGGCTTGGCGCGGAATGTTCGTAAAACGCGTATTCAGTGCTTATGGCCCAATCTTAGGTCTAAACCTCGTGTTTATGGTGCTGACGTTGATTAGTAACATTACATTCTTCCCGCCAGGCGGAATGAATGATTTGTATAATTCAATCGTATATCTTATCATAATGTTTACCGCCCTTGTTGCGATTAGGTCGCTTGTTGACCTCGTAACCGAACTTGTCGGCCAAGGCGATGCTCTCAAACAAGGTGAGGGAACGGCAAAAGATGTTATGGCGAAAGCGCAAAAAGTTGGTGGAATTGCAGCCAATGGCGCAATGATGCCTGTACGTATGGTTGGACATACCGCAATAAATGCCTTAAACAAACGTAATGCACGCTCTGCTATGGAAGATTTGAGATTTGATGCTGCGGGTAATGTAACTAATGACCAATCTGGTGAAGCAGGTAGTTCAAGTAGAATGCTTGGTACTCGTTTCCTTGGTAGAGCAAATCAACTTATAGGTAGAAAAAATAGTGCTTCGGCTCTGGCAAGAAACGAATTCCATACACGCCGACAAAATACAATGGCTTATCTGGCAGCAGGTGGTAAGGTTTATGATAGTGCTGGTAATGAAAGAAGATATGGTGTTGGTCAACACAAGACATTGGCTGATAGTCCAGCTAAATCTTTGGAAAACATCAGAGGTGCACTTGTTGATGATGATAAAATCCAAGGCTTCTTCAAGGGGTTTGGAAAAGGTGTTCCTATTGCAAGTGGTATAGCCAAAAGTCTAAAAGATAAAAAAGAATTTAAAGACGCAAAAGATAAAGTAAAACTTGAACGTAAAGCTGCTAAATCATTAGATGATGAAGCTGCTGCAGCAGCTGCTGCAGCGCAAGCTGCAAGCTCTAACTCTGGAAGTGTATTATATTCAGCACCTCCACCTGGTGGTGGCTCGGGAGGTTCTGGCGGAGCAGGCGGAAGCGGTGGCTCTGGTGGTTTAGGTGGCTCTCAAACTACCGCATCAGGCGGAACTGCTCAGCCACAAACTGGTCAATCGACTAATACATCTAACGTGGTTGGGGGAACTCCAACTACAATGGCTGGCGCAATCCCTGTAACAATTCAAAACACACCAACCGTTACAATCTCTGGTAGTGGCGACGAAGGTGAAGGTATTGACGCAAGCTTTGACGTTGATAACGGACAATTTGTTGAGCAGTATGGAGAAGATGCTGCATTTATGAGTGCTATGGCTCTCAATGTCGATGCTGACGAAATGAAAGACGATAGCTTCTATCAAAACCGTGCAGACAAACTCAACACAGAAAAACTTGCCGCTGGCAAGATTACGCAAGAAACTGACGAAAACGGCAACACTTACTACAAGGCTGCTGATATGAATGTTGATGCAAACAAAACTGATGTTGATAGCAACACGACTAACAATGATACTAACACAACTACAACCACGACCGATAGTGGCGAAGTGAAAGCCAAGATTGATGACGAAGGCTTGAAAACTGCTATTAAGAAAGTTTCTGACGCTCAAAACAGAACAAGGGACGACATTATTAGCGCACTCAACAGCCTTAACAAAGAAGTTCAAAAGACTACTGACGCAAGCAAGGATACAGCATCAGTTGTTAAGGGAATTGCAAAGGTTGTTGGCAAGATTGGAAACAATGTTGGCAATGGCAAGACCAAGAGTGGTAAAAACAAACGCTAGTTGATATATCTAAATTGTGAAGTTTTTGTATGATTGGAAGGGAAGTATGTTAATTGCATACAATAAAAGCAATTTATTCAAAAACTAAAATTAATGTTTTTTAATAATGCAAAAAAGAGAGAAAAACCACCCTCTCTTTTTTGTTTTTTGTACGTCATTTTGTGCGTAGCCGAGAAATCTCAGTAAATAAAATATTATATCCTTTAAAAAGGCGAGATTGCCACAGCATTTCGTACTTCGCAATGACAATGTTTCCCCCGTGACGGCGACTTTGTCGCCGAGATTATCGCGTCGCTCCGCTCCTCATAATGACACGGAGGATTGTCATTTCGAGTAAGCGGAGCGCATCGAGAAATCTCAGCAAATAAAAAGGCGATAATAGCCATTCACTCATATAAACTTTTGTCCGTCGGTCGCCAGTCCTACACTCGTTATAAGAACAACGCGACAATCTCGTCTCTAAAACAATCTTTTTCTACATATTTTAAAAATTTTCCTTTAATCGTTTTGATTTTTTTAGTATTTATTATATAATTATTACAGAAACTACTTTATGTTTTAAATTGAGGTGTATAAAATGAAATATATCCCACGTAGAACAAAAGTTAAAATGGAGTTTTTCAAGGGGATTACTCTTGGCGACATTATCTTTATTGCTATTGGTGTTGGCGTACTCCTGCTTTTGATTCTCAGTCAAGGTATCCCGACGGATATGAAAATCTATTTAAGCATTGCTTGGGTAGCGATAATCTTTTCGCTATTTTTGCCAATAGCGGATAGCAAGCGACTTTATCAAACATTAGGTATTTTGTTCAAATTCTTTGCCTATAAGAAGCGATATAGTAAGCACCCTATGCATAAGCACGTCGACATTAAAGAAATTGTGCCATATACAAATATTGCCAATGACCTAATTGACTTCAAGGAATATTATGCTGGTGTTCTTGAAATTCGTCCGATTGAGTTCGGGCTTTTGAACGAGGAAAAGCAAGAAGGTGTTATCCGTACATTTTCCGATGCTTTGCGTCTTATTACGGTTGGGCAACAGGTGAGTATTGTCAAAGTTTCTAAACCAATGCTTATGGACGGCTTTATTTATAACGAGGACCGTAAATTCGACTCTGTTTTGGAATTGGCAAATGATGGCGAAATGTCAAGGGAAGAAATCGACGCGCGAAGCCAAATTTTTGAGGCTCGTATGCAACACTTGCGCGATATGAGCAATATGGACAAGACATTTATGGACCACTTTTACATTGTGGTTTACGACAAGGACCGCGAAGCACTAAACACAACCCTTGAAGGAATGAAGCGTGCTTTAAGTTCGGGTGTTGTGCCTTTGATGTCGTGGCGCTTACAAACTAACGAATTGGCAGTTTTTCTAAAAGCAAACTTTGGTGAAGACTTTAATGAAGCAGAACTTAACTTGCACTCAATGAATGAGTATGTTGATTGGACAATCCCTGATGAAGTTGTTTTCAAAACCAACAAAACTATGATTGATGGCAAACCTTACAGCAACTTCGCAATTACTGACTATCCAATTAATGTGCCAAATGCTTGGGCTTGGCCATTTTTCCGCCTTGGTAGTTCAAAGATTGTTGTAAATCTTACACCACTACAGAAAGATAAAGCAGAGCGCACCATAGACCGCTCAATCGTTGAGTTGGAAGGTCGTATGCACTCAACATTTAAGTCAAGTAAGCAAATTGATTTGCAATCGCAACACGAAACGTTGACTGACTTGATGAGCGACCTCAAAATTGGTAATGAGGACCTTTTTGACGTGCATATTCACATTATGTGTGCCGAATCTGTTAAGAAAGAGGTTCGCGCAATTTTGAAGCAAAATGGCTTTAAATACAGTGAAATGTTTGGTAGACAGGTTGAGGCTTTTATTAACACGAACATTAGTAAAATGGACAAGGACGAGGAGTCAAGTCGTAATATTCAGACTACGTCTGTTTCCGCAATGTTTCCATTTATTTCTAACACTTTGCAAGACCAAAAAGGCTTCTATGTAGGTTACAACTCTTATCCTGTGTTTGTAGATTTCTTTGTAAATATGGACAAAGACAACCCATTGCATAACGAACGCGTAAACGCAAATATGATTGTAATCGGTAAATCTGGTAGTGGTAAGTCGTATGCTACGAAAACATTGCTTGCAAATCTTGCCGCTGACAACTCGCGTATTTTCATACTCGACCCTGAAAAAGAATATACTGACCTAATTAAAGGTTTGAATGGTAAGGCTATCGACGTCGGTAGTTCGGTTCATGGTATTTTAAATCCTTTCCACGTTATGACTACACTTTCTGATGACGAGGAAGATGTTATTGAAATCACGGGGGACGAAACCGAAGAAGAACTCGCCGAAATTGAGAAAAAACGTGCCGCAAGTGCGAAAAAATCAAGTGATACGTATAATATGCACTTGCAGTTCTTGGAAGAATATTTCAAGATTATTTTTGAAGGTATGAATGGTGATGCTTTTGAAATTTTGAACTCTCTTGTTGTTCAAATTTACAATAATAGGGGAATTGATAGTTCAACCGACCTTACAAAACTTAAACCAGAAGATTATCCAATTTTCGATGACTTGTACAATTTGATTTTGAAAGAAATCGAAGTTGCAACCGACGAATATATGCGTAATAACCTCAAAATATTGCAGGTTTACGTGCAGAAATTTGCAACGGGTGGACGAAACTCACGTCTTTGGAATGGTCCAACGAGCATTGAGACGGACGAAAACCTTGTATGTTTCAACTTCCAATCATTGCTTTCAAACCGCAATATGTCCGTTGCTAGTGCGCAGATGTTACTAGTTTTTAAGTATCTTGACAACGAAATTTTGAAGAACAAGGACTTTAACGAAAAATATAAGACAAATCGTAAGATTATCATTACAGTTGATGAGGCACACTTGTTCATTAACCCTAAATATCCTGTGGCTCTTGACTTTATGGCGCAAATGGCTAAGCGTATACGTAAGTATAATGGTATGCAGATTGTTATTACGCAGAACATTAAGGACTTTATCGGTAGTAAGGACATCGAGCGTCAGGCGAGTGCGGTTATCAACGCAAGTCAATATTCAATGATTTTCTCGCTTTCTCCAAACGATATAACCGACCTTGTAAATCTATATCGAAATGCTGGTGAAATTAACGAGGACGAGCAGGATACTATTGTAACCGCTGGTCGTGGTCAATGTTTCTTTATCGCCAGCCCTTATAGTAGAACTACTTTTGTAATTGAAGCTAACCCAGCAATCAAGAAAATTGCAGGCCTTAAATAACAAATAACAGTGCTTTATTGCGCTGTTTTTTGCGTGTATATGTGTACGAAAAAAATTGAAAAAGCATATTGATTTTTATTCAAAAGTATGTTATAATATAGATATAAGAAAATTTTATTGAGGTAGGGTTTAGTATGGAAGATACAATTTTACCTGAGGAGGATTCTATGGATACTAGTGAAACAGGTGGCAAGAAAATTGATTTGAGAAAGGATTTGGCAAACAAGCAGTTTTGGTTTTCTCGTCGCAAATTTATTAATCGTGATTTCTTTGACCATTGGCCAATGGGAAGAGGTCAATATGTTGAGAATTTAACTAATGTGATTGATGTTGACTACTATGGTCAAAGTTTTGTTGATGCTCAACATATGATTGGGTTTGATGGCAAGTTTGATAGCGATATTGTAACCGCTTATGCTAATTCAACTATTGATGAGGACAGAGAGGCTTTTGCCTTGCTTGCAAATGGTTATAACTCACGTGCTATTTTGGGTAAGTTGCGCGATATGGAATTAAACCAAAATGCAACCAAGGAGCGTTTACAAACATTAACTAGCAATAAGTATAACACAGCAGAGTCTGACAACTGGGCGCTTCTTGCTTTAAGTGAACCTGTTGTTACCCCTGAACAATTTACAAGGGTGTTGGCTGGTGAAATGGCTTTGTCAAACCCTGTATTTGTGGAGCATTACATGAAAGGTGGCAATTTTGGTACTGATTACGATGCTTCAATCGCAAACAACTATGGCGCACCAAAAGTTATGGATACTAAAACACTCAACTCGTATGCAAACTTGGTGAACATCAAGGACTTTGATGCCATTATGAAGAATATTGAGAAATCTGCAAAAGTTGTTCTCATTCCTTCAAGCATTAAGAGAGACCAAGTCGAAGTTACAAAACGTAAGTTCTTTGGTCCATTGCGTGTAATGAAGAATTACATTAAAAAGGCTACAAATGCACGTGCTCACGCATTGCCAAGCGCTTATGCTGTTAAATATTCTACTGCGAATACTCAAGGCGAACAATTATACGCTGTGTTGAAAGCAATGGCTGAAATTTCTGTAAAACCTTTTATTAGAGAAACTGAAATCCTTTGCGGTAGAGGCGCAACAAACTTGCCTTCAAAGGAAGAGTTTGAAGCAAGTAAGGCTTATTTAGAGCGTGCTAGTGCTTGCCTTATTGCAAGCGATTTGTGTAAAATGCTCGCAAATGAGGCAAATGCTGATACAATGAAAGCAATGAGCGAATTTTTCAATGTAGAAGCACTTCAAAACATTGGTAAACTTGACCAAACAAGCGAAATTTATATGCCTTTGATTGCTGACTATCACGCTGAAAGTATTAATAGTTTTGCGCAAGACTTTAATGTAAGTATTGCTGATTTTGCAAAAGCAAAGGGTGTGTCAGCTGAAACTGCTCCAAACTTTGGTGGAGTTTTGTATGCTCGTGGTGTTCCTCAAGTTACTAACACTTTGGGTTCAACTACTTTGACTTCCGCTGAACTTTTTGGTACAAGTGATAGCAATGAGCAAGCTATTGAAGATATGTTCAATTTCCTTGCTCCAGATGCTACACCAAGTCCAAGTCCAGCACCAGCTCCTGTAACACCAACGCCAATTGCACCAGAACCTGCACCAGTTATTTCTGCTCCTGTTTCACCACAGTCTCAACCAGAAAAAGAATCTTCATCTCAAGATTCAACACAAGAGGATACAGGAAATAGCACCGAAACAGAGCTTCAACCAGAAACTCCAAAGACACCAGAGACAACTCAAAAAACTGATGAGTCAACATCACCGCAAACTATTACTCCACAGCCTGATAGCACGGAAGTGTTGCCTGCTAGGGAAAAAGTTAAGAGCACTGCATATTTTATTGGCGAAGAAGTTATGAGGTATGATGAATTTTCAGATGGTACCTTTGAGTATAAAATTAATGATAAGCTTTGTGATGTCGCTGATTTTAATATGTTTGACAAAATTGCCAACCTTATTGAAAATCAAGATATGATTTATGCATTGCCTCATGACCCAGAGAAGTATTTTGATACTGCGACTCATTTTGAAAAAGACAAACTTTATAGTGATGTTTATTTCTACATTAATGGTATTCCAGCTTCTTATAATTCTGTTCATAACACTATGTCTGAAGACGAAGTTGTTTATGTAAATGGAATTTGTTGTACAGATATTGAATTCGACCTTTATAAAAAGTTTACAGTGAGTAAGACATTTGATACAACTATGCCTTCTCACGAGGAAGTTTTGGCTCGAACACCTAGTCGAAACGAATTGAGCCAAGAAGAATTTGATGGCATTTTGAGAGAAATGACATTAGGTGTGAATGAAACTCCATATAATGGCGTGTTTAATACTACAGAAGTTGCTGATTCTACACCAGTACAGCAACAACAAGAACTAATAGCAACTGAAACAGTGCAAGAGAAAGATACTGATATTGTAAGTCCACCTTCTGAAACAACAGAAATTCACGAGCCAGAGCAAATTGGTGAAACGGAAAAAACAAATGAAACTAACCAAGGTGAGGAAGTGGTTGAAGAAACATCTGAAAAGGAATCAAGATTAAGAGTGGCTGGCGGAGTTGACCCAATAAATCCAGACAGACCAGAATTTAAGCCAAACGAGTTGGCGAATATTATCTACGAACAAGAACGTGAAAAAGCGCTTGCAGCTCAAAAAGCCCGTAAGAGCAAAAAAGAATATTTTGAAGAGTATCAAAACTACAATAAGGCACGCTTGGATTTAAGACGTATGGCAAATGGTATTGAGGAATATCCTTATGCTGATAACTTTAATACTGAAAAAGTTCAAAATCCGTTTGTTTATGCTATGGACGACGACGATTATATTGACCAAATCATCAGTATTCAAGAAGGTATGTATAGTAAAGATGAGTTGGACAGTGGTTTTGAAACCGAATTTCTTGAACCTGTTCGCATTCCAGGAGATGCAAAATCAACTGGTTTGATGGAAAAAGAAGAAAAAACCGAAGCAGTAGCTGGGGACGGAATTTTCACATATGACAGAACAGGATTGCCACCAGACTTTTACTTGCGCCCAGACGAAAGAAGAAATCCTGAACTTGCTCGCAAGAGAATAGAGCAAGTTAGAAAAATGGAACAAAAGCGTCTAGAAGAGAAAGAAAAAGCGATTGCTAATCGCGCAAAAGAGTTGTATTATCAACAACGCGATGAAAAATTAGTTCAAGATATAGATGCACGTTCAAAAGATTTAGTTCAAAAGCAACGCGATGAAGAGCTTCTTCGTAGTTTAGGTAAACGAGCAAAGGAATTGAGTACAGCTTCTTCGGCAAATGAGGAAATTGTAGATATTCACGCAAACGATGATTTTGGTTCACTTGTTCGCAAGCAACCAGAGTCAGTGTACAAGGCTGTTGAAAAAGCAGAAGAAGAGAAAACATCAAAGTATAAACCAATTGATGGTGCTCAAACATCTATTACAGACGATTGGATAAAACCAGTTGCAATTCAAAATGAAGTAACTGAAAATGTAGATACAACATTTGTTGAAGTTCCTGCTGGGGCTAAAGTTGTTATGCCAAAACAAAAGAAAGATGTTTATGGTCCTTATATGCAAGGTGCAGTACCAACTGAACTTAGTGATGATAAAGTTAAGTGCTCATCAAAGAGAATTAAAGAGTCTTGTATTGATTTGATTGTTGAAATTTTAGATGAAACAAGCAATAGACAATTTATTGAAGGTGTTGCTAATACTCACAATGCTAAAAATAGCGAAGGAATAGAGCAGGCTACATATCTTGAAATGGCAAGACAAAATTCTGTTGAAAACTCACTTTCTAGTGTAGTAAGCAGTCGCTTGTCGCAAATAGGTAGCGCAAAGAAGAAAGATGCTGAAATTTCCACAGAGGGTTCTACTTATGCGGTAGTTAATGATGTTTGTGGTGAATTAATGAAAGTTGCAAATGGATTGGTGGGTGAAGTGCTTACTTTTAGAGAACACAATGCCCCACTTCTTGGCGACAAGTTAACTATTACATCATTTAATCAGTACATCACTTCACTTGGCGGTAGAGAGTCTGTAAAGCAGTCCCTCAATAGTAAGTTTGTTGAACCAATACTTAATAGTCATTATGGACAATATGAAGACGCTTGGGAATGTGATGGTATTGTTAGTCAACAAGACTTAATACATTAATTTAGGAGAATATTATGGAAGAAAAATTAACACCTAACAATCCAAAAGTGATTGAAATGAGTTACAATGTTTTTGAAAAAATCTTGACTTCTATTGATTACAAAACAAAAGATGAGTTGATTAGACTTGCTGATGTTATGCTCAATAAAGTACAGGACCAAAAGTATCCTGAAATTTTGCGTATGGCATACGCTGACGCAAAGCGTAAGATTGAGTTGTTAAGTCTTGAACAGTTGAACGAGATTAAACAAATTATCACAGCTGACTAAAAAAAGGACTGCCATTTATGGCAGTACTTTTTTATAACTATGCAAAAATTGTTTGATTTTAAATCAAATTTGGGATATAATATGCAAAAGGAGAGTGCTATGACTAAATTTTTATTTCGTATGAATTTAATAGTTGTTGCAATTTTGCTTGCTGTAACGTGTTTTGCATCAATTCCGTTTGCCTCAAATATTTCTACAACGAATGTCAAGGCGGCAACCGATACACAATATACAATAACATATCTGGAATATGAGAATGGAAGTGAAAGGACATTGTCTGCGGAGGAGATTGGAAGTAATCCAACTACGTATACAAGCGCTGATTTGCCTTTGAATTTGAGTGCCCCAACACAAAAAACTGGTTATACTTTCAGAGGTTGGCATAAGATTTTGGAAGAAAGCCAATTAAACTACGTTATTGAAATTGGAACAACGGGAAATGTTGTGCTTTATGCCGATTATTCTGTAAATTCTTATACAATAACTTATTTAGGGTTGCCTGAGGGGACGCCTTTGCCAGAAAAGCAATCATACACTTATGAAGAAGAGGTAGATTTTTCTACTATAACTCCAAATATTTATGGTTGCAATTTTGAAGGTTGGTATACAGATGCTTATTTTACAACATCTGCTCAAAATATTTCAGTACATTCACAAGGTAACGTAACAGTTTATGCAAAGTATAGTGATATTATGGTTACAATATCATTTAACGAGCAGTTTGATGATATGGTTGTAAAGTTTGGTACAAGTGCTTATGATTTTAATGGTGCGTTGTTAGATAAAGAACCCACAAAAGATGGTTACACTTTTGGAGGGTGGTATACTAGTGACGATTTTGCGAATTATCATAAGGTCGACCACCGTTATAGCTTTACTAATGATGTAACTCTATATGCAAAATGGGATAGGTCTGCTGGTCCTATTGTAAAATGGCTTGCAATTGGGTTTGGAGCATTGGCTATACTTGGTTTTGCAGGTTGGTTGTTATTTGCTCGTCCGAAGTTGACCGATGATTAGTTGAGTATTTTAGTTTTGTGGAATTTCCACCACGAATATGTTTTTCGTTAAAGTTGAGTTGCGCTTGCGCACTCACTTTTTCATATAGGCTAGGGCTGATTTTTGGGAGTGAAATATGCAGGTAGTTGTGGATTGTGCTTTTACTCTTTCCAAAAATTAACGCACAATCTCGCACTGTAGATTTATGTTCAATATAATAGTTTGCAATAGCCAAAATAATATCCATTTATCACCTCAAACATAAATCTATGTCTAATTGAAGTAAATTATGTTGAATTTTGCTTTTTCGTGATTAAAATTTGTTATATTTTGGTTTTAGGTGTTGAATTTTTGTTTAAATTTTGTTATAATATTGCAAATTTTGGAGGCATTATGCAGAAAATTCAAGGGAAAGTGCGAAAAGCACTCGATGAATATAAGATGATTGACGATGGTGATAGGGTTGCTGTTGGATTAAGCGGAGGGAAGGATAGCCTCACGCTTCTTTGTGCTTTGGCAAAACTTCGTCGCTATTATGATAAAAAATTTGAAATCGTTGCAATAACTGTTGATATGCACAATGGTAAGTCGGATTTCAGTAAAATTAAGGAGTTTTGTGAAGAGTTGAATGTTGAGTATCACATTATTCCGTCCCAAATTTATGATATTTTGTTTAATATCCGCAAGGAAAATAATCCATGTAGCCTTTGCACAAGACTCAGACGCGCAATACTTTCAGATACTGCAAAAAAATTAGGTTGCAATAAGTTGGCGCTTGGTCATCACGCAAACGATTTGGTCGAAACTTTTTTCCTTTCGTTGTTTTATGAAAGTAGATTGTCAACATTTTTGCCAGTTACACCATTGGATAGAACGGGGATTGTTATGATTAGGCCAATGCTGTTAGTTTGGGAAAAAGAAGCTATTTCAGCAGCAAAAAATTTTCCTGTTTTCCATAATGATTGCCCAGCAGATAAACACACTCAACGTGAATATGTGAAAGACTTGTTGAAACAAGTTGCACCAAACATTCACCAAGTGCACGAGCATATTTTGAGCGCGCTTACGCATCCTGAACGTAATCATTTGTTTAAAATTGAAGAAAAATAAATGACATAGCAGAATTTTGCTATGTTTTTTTGTTTTCGGGCTTAAATTCATTTGCTTATTTTAATTTTATTTTGTACAATTAAATAAGGTGATTTACTGAGGAGAAAGTATGAATAATAATATTTCGCAGTTAAAGACGTGGTATTCAGTCGCAAAGCCTTCTAAATGGCTGTTTTTTATTTCTTGCTTTGCTATGGTGTTGGCATATGCTTGTAATATTATTTCGCCAATCTTTGCTGCTAATGCGATAACTGCAATAACTGTTGCCGATTATTGGGGGGCAGCGATTTATTTGGTAATAGAGTTCATTATTGTTTTGTTGAGTTATTTGTTCAAACATTGGAATTTCTATAATTATAGCAAACTGGTTGGAAGCAGCTATGTACCTTTAAACAGCAAAATAGTAGATAAAGTAATGCAGGCAAAAACTAAAAATTTTAAAAGTGTGCCCAAAGAAAGTATTTTGAATATGTTGCACCAAGATGTGTATAATATCGCAAATTTTTCGGACAAACTTGGTATAGCAATAGCAAAAGCGTTGAGAGTTGTGGTTACTATAATTACAATTTTCTGCATAAACTGGATGGCGGGTGTTGTTGTTCTTGTAGTGGATATTTTAAATTTTGTTCTTTTATCAAAATTGAATGACCGTAGATTAAAATATATAAAGGAAATAAAAGATAACACAGACAAACGCTGTCAACAAATGACTCAAATAGTTGATTCTCGTGCAATCTCGCGTGAACTTGCAATTCGTAAAACATTGAAAGACGAATATATGAAAGTAACGGATAAGTATGTCAAGAGTGAGCATGGTCGTACTATGAATCATAGTTATGTTGATAATCTTTATGCGATTTTCTACTATGCAATAATTTTAATTGTTACGCTCCTTATGGTTTATATGGTGGCGCACGATTCATTGAATCTAACATTATATTTGATAATTACCCCATATATTGTATCAGGAATTACAATAGCAAGTGAAGTGTTTACAATTTTGTCGGATATGCGTGTCGCGACAATTTCTACAAATCGTGTAAACAAGGTACTGAAATTTACTGACCAAGAATTTGAGGAATTTGGAGAAAAAGATTATTGTAGTGTGTTTGGAATAATTGATTTTTCAAATGTTTGCTATCACGGTGGAAAAAGCGGAAATGTTTCGCTAAATGATGTTTCTTTCCACATTAGACCTTATGAAATAACATTGATTGGTGGCGACAGAGGAGGGGGAAAACGTACTATATTTAATATGTTGCGCCGTGATATTGTTCCTAAATCGGGTGAAATTTTCCTAGATGGTGTCAATATCAACGAGTATTCCGAGCACGCGCACCGCGATAATTTCACATACATTACTTCAAAACCTTATTTCTATTCGGGAAGTGTAATTAAAAACTTAAAGATGGTTTGCAAAAAAACGGATAAAATTCACGAAGTTTGTCGAATAGTTGGGTTAGAAGAGTACATAATGTCCACACCAAGGAAATATAACACAGAAGCCAATTCGTTGCCAGCTCAATATAAATATTTGTTGAGTTTTGCTCGTGCGATACTTACTGGTCGTGAGGTTATCGCTTTGTATGAATTCCCATCAGGGCTTTCAGAAAAGGAAAAATTTGTGCTAAAATCTGCATTAACTTATTATACAGAACGTAAGATTAATACAATAATTATTTTTAGTTCGTCAAAAGATTGTGAGGATATCGCAAATAAAGTAATTGAATTGAAAAATGGCTCTGTTTCTGGCGTTTATTTGAAAAATGAAAGGTAAAATAAAAACACTTTATGTTTTTACATAAGGTGTTTTTTAATGTCTGAGATAAGGGCTTCCAACTCTTTGGTTTACGTTATCAATAAATCTATCATTTTGCCCAAAATCAGAGCAATATTCATATTTTAAAAAGTCTAAACGGTCATATTTAGAAAGTTCGCGATGGCTTTCTTGATTTACATTTCCGTGATAATGGTGGAAAGTTTTAGCCGTTTCTAATACATCGACTACTTTACAATTATCTTGAACTAAAAGCATTTCTGGTGATATGTTGAAAATATCCAAAAAGGCTTGAAGTCGCTTATCAAAATTTGATGAAACAAGTTGAGGGATATACTTTGGTTCTGAATTTTCTCGCAAATCGCAACTTTCTGCATTATATTGTGGGCGATGAATGTGTGGAAATGGTACTTTTTTACTTACATAAGTATTTTTTCCAAAATTTTCAATATGTGCAGGTTTTAATTTTTTATTTGATTTTGCTTGTGGAATTTTCTTTTTGTGGGCGTGCGTTTCAGAGTCATTATCCATTCGCGCAAGGAAGTAAAAACCATCAGCATATCCGCCAACTACTGCATAAATGGAAAATGAATAGTGCTCCGGATTTCCCAGTTCTCTCGATATACCTAGTCGATAAAGAATGGGAAGTTGGCGTATTGAATCATCATCAAGTGTAGGAGCAATGCAGTAGTAAAATGTCTTGCTATAAATTCTGTTGTGATTGGATTCGTAGTTAAAATGATACGTATCAAATATGTATTTTGGTGCATTAACCATTTTTGTATAGTCATCACGAGTGCATTTTATGTTGTAGCATTGCATTCTGGCGCGCTCATACATTGGTAAATTTGAAACCATTAAATTTTGCTTTAAAGGAATGCTGGCAATATTAAATGCGCGTCTTGAAGTATCCTGTAATTCAGCAGATAGTTTTGGAGTGAAAATTTGATACATTCTGTGTCTAGGAAAATTTTCTTGACGATAAATTACCGCTTGTTTGTAAGTAAGTTTTGCTGGTCTGTAGCAACGAGTAGGTTGATATAGCGAGCAGTCATATGGGTGTTTTTGCATTTTTGCTGATGTTTGAGTCATAGAAATACCCCTTGTTTAGTACAAGCATTATAACACATAACTTTTGTTTCGTCAAGTGAACAAAAACTACATTTTTTAACAATTTTCTAAATAAATTTTAAGTTTCATTATTTAAAACAACCTTAAAAGGTTGTTTTTTAATTTGCTCAATTACGCTGTGAAAATGCAATTTTTCTTCATCCTTATGATACTCAACGACCGCCATTATTTGTATATCGGGATATTTATATTGCAAAAATTCACCGTATATGTTTTAAGACGTTTACAAAAATGCACGGTAGTATCACAATAAACAACGTGTTTGTTAGGAGGGATATCATAATTACCACCACTAGCATTGAGTGCAGACAATTCGCGTTTGCAAGCAATATAATTTGCGCGCCCGTTTTGCATTGTGTCAATCGCGAGTTTTGCCATATAATTTTGCCCGCTCCGGGAACGCCGCATAGTAAAGTAAGCATAAATTTCTCCTATAATTTTTTAATTTACTGTTGACTTTTTTGTTTTTTTGAGTATAATAATTATAGAGTTAACCAAGCCTAAAAGGCAAAATCTTGCGGAAACGCAGCACGGGGGGTGACTCTTTTTTATTTTTTGTGCGCCACTTTTTAGTGAGAGTGCCTAGACTTCAAATATTATTTGAGGTCTTTATTTTTTTGAAAATTTACCGACAAACCACTTATGTCGTCTTTTTATATCTTTATAACCTATATTATTTATATCTGACAATTTTACATTATTAATGTTGCTATCTAAATTTATTGCAGACCATTCTGTAAAATTTGCATCTTTTTTAGGAATAGCCATTAAATTATACAATAATTTATATTATTTATTTTGACACAACTTTGACACAACTTTTTAACATCAAAGCTAGTAATAAAAAGAAAACCCAAAGTAATTGAATTTTTTCAAAAACTTTGAGTTTTTGGCTTAGGTAAGCCATTTTTGATTGGTGCGGTCAAGAGGACTTGAACCTCCACGATATTGCTATCATAAGATCCTTAGTCTTACGCGTCTGCCAATTCCGCCATAACCGCAAGTCTCTTTTCAAGAGTACAATGCTATTGTATCACAACTTTTCAAATAAATAAAGGGTTTTTAGCAAATTTTTTAAAAAATTTTGAGAAAATTTTATTTTATAGCATATTTTTACTAAAAAATTATTAAATTTGTTGCGTTTTTTTTAAATTGTTATATAATACATATACATTATTTTAGTAGTATAATAATGAAAAGAATATTTGTTTGTGCCGGAGTGGGAGTTGCAAAGAATGAAAATATTAACGAGCAGGCAAAATTATTAGGCGAAATTTTAGGAAAAAATAATGGGGTAGTAAATGATGTACGTGAGTTGAATTTGGGTAATATTTAAAATATTATTGCGAATTTTTTCTATATTTTTTAAAATTAAAAAATAAATATTTTTTTATACAATACACCTTGACAAAAGGTTAAAAGTTGTGATATAGTGCTTAAAAAGATTAAGGAGAAAAGAGTATGGTAGATAAAGAAACTTGTATTGGTTGTGGCGCGTGTATGAGTATGTGCCCAGTTGGTGCAATTCAATTTGATGATAATGGAAAGGCTGAAATTAACCCAGAGATTTGCATTAAATGCAGAACTTGCGAGGGTGTTTGCCCTGTTTCCGCTATTTCAATTAAAGAGGACTAGAAATTGAACAACGATATAAAAAATATGGTGATTTCACCAGAGGTAGAGAAAATTGCTTTGCTTGAACTGACTCCAAGACATGTTAGGCTAGTTTTAGCGTGGTATGTTCCTAATACCTCTTTTGAAATTTTTGACGAGTTTTTTGAACCAGTCAAGATTTATGAAGATATAGACCGCGATGGATTTATAAAGCCAACGCAAATTGCAGAAGTAGTAAAAACAGTTAAGATGTATCGCAAACTTTGTGATTCATTAAAGGTTTCAAAAGCAACTGCTTATGCTACACCTGCTTTTAGGGAGGCAAAAAATCATTATGGATTTTTGGAAGAACTTGAAATCGCATCTGGTTTTAAGATTAGATTGATGCAAGAACAGGACGAGATAGTTTCAGTATATAACGGTGTTATTAACACATTAGATGCTCCCAAGGGGGTTGTTGTATATATTGAGGACGATTATGCTCAAATTATTCACTATTCGCGCAAATCAATCTTAAATAGTGTGTCAATTCAGTTTGGTTCGGAATCGCTCGCTACATTGTTTATGGATTCTGCGGGTAATCCTGAAAAGCAAATGGAAGAAATGACTGCATTCTTTAAAGAAAGAGTTGAGCAAGATGCTCCGTGGCTTTCTGAAATTGACAAGGAAGAATTTAAGTTCGTTGGTGTTGGCGACATATTTTTAAGTATTGGCAAAATTAGCAGACGTGGTCGAAAATATCCGCTTGATATGCCACACTCTTATACGTTAAGCGATGCTGATTTCTATAATGTTTACAATGCCATAAAAGTGCTTGATTTGGATAAACGTTCAAGATTGCGTGGTATTTCAGAGAAGTCAGCAAACAATATAGCCAGCGGTCTTGCAATGGTTCGTGCGATTATTGATGGATATGGTGTGGATAAGTTCACTATCGCGGCGACTGATTCTGCAACTGGTGTGCTTTTTAATCAGTGCGTCCCTGTTACTATGGAAAAACCCATTGTAGATGTTGTTATGTTTAGTTTGATGTGTAATATGCATTTCTATCCTGTAAGTGTAGAGAATTCAACAAATGTATATTATCTTGCAACTGTTTTATTTAGACAACTTCGCGTAATGCATAAGTTGGGTAGACAATATATTCGCGCGCTAAAAGTGGCTAGTTTTATGTATGATTGCGGTTCAAGAATGAGGTTTCACCCAAGTAGAAAAGATGCTCTTGAAGTGATTTTACATACTCGAATTTACGGGGTTTCTCATAGAGATTTGATATTGGCTGCCTTTATTGCTTCATCACAAAATAGTGAAGAATTTAGCCTTTCGGATTGGGTACGATTCAAGGATATTGTAACAGAAGATGACTTGGCAGCAGTTAAAAAACTTGCAGTTATCCTAAAAATTGCCGTTGCTCTTGACAGAACCCAACAAGGCTTGATTACGGATTTGGTTTGTGATGTGTTGGGTGATTCTGTAATAATGAAAACGGTAAGCAACAATCAAGACATTTCTTTTGAATTAAAATGTGCGAAAGAGGCATCTGCTGACTTTAAGAAAGTGTTTGGTAAGAACCTTGAATTATTATAAAATTAAAATAGTACTCGTTTGGGTACTATTTTTAATTGCTAAAATTTTCGCCTTATGCTAAAATATAAAAAAAGAATAGTTGGTGTAATATGGCAAAAATTCATTTGTATATAGATTTAGGGTCTTATAGCACGGTTATTTATCGCGAGGGTAAGGGGATTGTGTTGCATGAGCCTTCTCGCATATTGTTAAATAAGGTTGACGGTGCTAATGAAGTTGTTGATTATGGACAAAAGGCAGTTAAAGAAATTGATACACAATTCGTGGTAAATCCTATAATGGAAGGCGTTATTACAAACGAAATTGAATGTGCAAATATGTTGCGTGAGTATATTAGGAGAGTTATCACTGATAAGCCGAATGCCAGTGTTGAGGCAATGTTTAGCATTCCTTGTGGTGTTAGTGCAGAGGAAAAACAAAAGTTTTATAATGTCGCTTACTCCGCAGGCATTAGCAGATTGATGTTAGTTCCAGCACCTGTTGCTGATTTGTTGGGTTGTGGAATTAGTTTTGACGATTTTGATAATTGCATTTTGGTTGATATTGGTTCGGGATGTACGGATATTTGCATTCTAGGTCGAAATGGTATTGAAGATGGTTTTACTATAAATATTGGTTCGGTTAATATAGATTTAGCGATAGCATCGCATATACAATCAAAATATGGTGTCAAGATATCACTTGGTAGTGCTCTTTCGCTCAAAGAGCAAATTGGAAGTCTAATTCCAAGTGGCTCAAAGATTTTGTCCGTTTCGGGCACCGAGCAACGTTCTGGTGAACAAAAAACTATTAACGCTACAGGTTTTGATATTCTTGATGCTCTTCGAGAATACTATCAGGTTATTGCTGATTCGATTGCAAGTCTGCTTAGTACGGCAGAGCCAAATATTAGTGCGTTGGCACGCCAACAAGGTGTGATTTTTTGTGGGAACGGAAGCAAAATCGGCGGGTTGCGTGAATATATGCAACAAAGACTTTGTATTCCTGTATTTATTGCAGAAGGGGAGCGCAATGTATACGGAATGCAAAAGTTGTCGCAGAATAAGGATTTGATTAAAATTGTGTTATAAAAATATTAACTTGTTTTGTCGAAAAGAATTTAGATGACTAAATTCTTTTTTCTTTTAATTTGATTTTAGATAAAATGCAAATAAGGAGTGTGCAAAATGGCTAGAAAAATTGTGATTTCAAGCGGAAAAGGGGGTGTGGGCAAAACTACTTGTTGCTTTTTTCTGGGCTTTTTTCTTGCAAATCTTGGAGCCAAAGTTGTGATGGTTGATGTTGATATTGGGCTTAACAATCTTGATGTGGTTTCGGGCGTGGATAGCAAAGTAATGTATGATATTGTCGACATTGTTGATAAAAAATGCCGTGTTCGCCAAGCCTTGATTAGATATGAAAAGAACCCATTGCTATACATTTTGCCTAGCGCGCATAGTTTAAATGTGGGAAAGGTTTCGGCTGATGCATTAAAGGATATTATTTCAGAACTTGAACGTTCTTTTGATTATATTTTGATAGATTGTCCCGCGGGGATTGGTAAAGAATTTTATCGCGCAGTTTATATGGCAAGTGAAGCTTTAATAATCACCACCCCAAGTTTGGTTGCGGTGCGCGATGCAAATAAGGTTGCAAGTTTGATTAGTGGATGCGGAATAAGTGAGATTGGCTTGGTTGTCAATAGGGTGCGTAATGATATGGTGGCAAAACATCTGATGCTTAAACCTGCTGAAATTGCGTCAAGTTTAGAACTTAAACTTTTTGGTGCTATTCCAGAATCTGATGAAATTGTGGCATTGTCGTCGGTTCAAGGGGACCTATCAAAAGTTAATGACAAAAGTATAGCAGAATTTAAGGCTATCGCTTTAAAAATACACAATGGTTTTAGAGAGCAAAAAAGCAAAGGAACATTTGCGTTAAATTTTAAAAGGAAGGGAAATGTATGAATGAACCTTATGGCATATCAAAGTTAAAACAAGTTTTGATTAATGACAAGCACTTTAATCCTGAAAGGTTAAATGAGGTTGTTTCAAGCGATATTTTTAAGATTTTGCAGAATTATATGGAAATAAATCGCGAGGATATGTTGGCGCGTATTGATATTGACGAGCAAGGAAATTATGTATTGCGTTGTAAAGTTAAATGCAAAAGGCTGAAAATTATGGGGTTGCTTTCATAGGAGGGAAGTATGAAATATGCTTGGTTGTATAAGGCTATGTTAACGATTGTCGCAACTGTGGTTGTGTTGATTGTAATAGATTTAATCGGAATTGAGAACCCAGTTAGTCAAACAATCAATGAAATTGAGGGGATTTTTTATGTTGGGGGGAGATAGATGAAAAAATTTAAACTTTCAATTCACCCTTTGTTTCTCGTTTTTTCTGCAATATTGGTTTATCTAGGCTATTTTTATGTTTTACTTGCCTATTTGATTACGATTATTCTTCACGAGTTTGCACATTCATTTATGGCCAATAAACTTGGTTATAAACTAAACCATATTACATTAATGCCACACGGGGCTGCGCTGTCCGGGCAGAACAATTTTTTTAGCGCGCGTGATGAAATTTTAGTGGCAGTTGCGGGGCCTTTTGTTAATGGAGTGCTTGCTTTTGCGTGTTGCGCTTTGTGGTGGATTTTTCCTGATACTTACTTTATCACTCAACAATTTGCCTATGCCAACACGATAACCGCTATTGTAAATTGTTTGCCAATATTTCCACTTGATGGTGGGAGAGTATTGCTTGCTTTTTTGAGTAGAAACGGCAATCGTCTGGTGGCTATTAAGAAAGTGAGAATTACAGGGATTATTTTGTCCTGCGCAATTATTGTATGTTTTTTTATAACTATATTCTTTGTTCCTAATTATACTATGTTGGTGTTTGGCTCATTCTTGTTTGTTACATCAATTTTAGAGGATAAATCAGCATATTATAGTCATATTGGATTGTTCGAAAGCAAAAGCGCACATCTTTCAAAGGGCTTAAAAATTCGTGAAATAGCGGTTCCTAAAAGTATGCAACTATATAAGTTACTCTCAACTGTTACACCTGATAGCTTAACAGATTTTAATGTTATAGATGACGATTATAAGATAATTGGCAAGATTAGCGAGAGTCAACTCGAATATTTAATACAAATTTATCCAGCAAATACTAAATTAGAACTAATAGTACAAAACTAATTTTTTTTGCATTAGGGTATTGATATTTTTATCATTTTATGTTATAATATGTTAAGAAAAATTAAGGTGTATGTATTTTTAGGAGGAATTTTATGAACATTTTCGGAAGAAAGAAACGTCTTGAAGAACGTGTAAATGCAATGTCGGATGTTGAATTTGAGCAATTTATGCAAGAAGATTATGCAAAGAAAGAAAAGAGAGCAAAATGGACAGCGATTATCGCTGGTGCTGTTACCGTTGCTACAATTGGTGCTTTAGGATTTACTGGCCTTGGTGTTGGTCTTGCTGCTTATAAGATTGCATTTGGTGTTGGAATAACTGCGTTTATTGGTGGTGCTACCGTTGGTTCAAGTATGTTTTTGCGTAGAAAGTTTAAAGTTCTTAAAGAGATTAAGGAAAAATTAACAAACGAGATTAATAAGGGTAAATCTCACAAGGGTAGAACTTTTGCATTGGGCAAGCAAATTAGCAAGGAACACAAGAGAACTAAACACCTTGAACGTATGAAAAAGAAAGGTTACTTGTCAACTAGACAAGCGGATGCATATGAGCAAATCAACCAAGCAGTTGCAAATATGGCAGGAAGAAGGGGCGATATTGCTGCAACACGTGAGGCTATTCTTGCTGCAATTAAGGGTAATCGCGAGCAATTAAAGTTCCGCATTGATGGAATTCGCGAGGATTTTTTAAACAATGAACTTATGAATTATGTTGTTAACAATGCAAGAAAGGGTAATATCCAAGTTTTGATGCGTGCATATGATGAAAATGGTGCTGTCCGTTTGAATACTGATGGCGGAGAAATGTTTACACCTATTGTTGAAATTAGTTGTAATTCTGATATAGATTTGGTTAAGTCGCAAGAAATTGTTTATAACACCCTAGCAAAGGCAGAGATTGAGTTGCCAGTGATTGTAAAAAGTACGGTTAGTGGAAAAGGTGAAACTCCTGTTTATTTGAATACAAAAGAAGAATTGATTGCTTTTAACAACAAATTTGGGGCAAAGTCAAAGGCGTTTTTAGATGCTCACATTGTTCCAGAACAAACAACAATACCTGACCCAAGAACATTTTCAAGTCAAGAAACTGAACATGATAGTGAAACATTAGACCTTACAGACGATTCTCCATCGTTAGCATCAGGCGAAGCGGCAAATTCTTCTGCTCAACATAGTGAAGAAGATTTAGATTATATCATACAATAAAATAGTAAGAGATAGGCAAATTTTGTTTATCTCTTTTTATATGCTTGCTAATTTTGCGAGTTTATAGTATAATATAGAAAAAATTATTGAGGGTAATATGAATCCAGTTGCTTTTACAATTTTTGGCCTTGAAGTGCATTGGTATGGTATTTTAATTGCTGTGGCTTTAATATTGGCGATTTTTTTGGCTAGATTGCTTGCACCATTGCGCGAGTTTAAGAAAGATGACCCTTTTGAATGGATTTTATGGATGTTTCCGTTCGCAATCGTGGGTGCAAGGCTTTATTTCCTTATTTTTAATGGTGGACCTTGGGGCTGGGAGTCGTTCGCGATATGGGACGGCGGAATAGCGGTCTATGGCTCAATAATTGGTGGAGCTTTCGGTGCTTTTATATATTGCCTAGTAAGGAAAAAGAGTTTTTTCAGTGTTGCTGATGTTGCTGTTCCTTGCTTAATTTTGGGACAAGGTATTGGGCGAATAGGGTGCTATTTCTCTAATTGTTGTTATGGCGAAGTTGTAACTGACCCAAGTTTACAGTTCTTCCCAATCTCCATAATGTTAAATGGTGAGTGGCATTATGCTACAATGTTCTATGAAAGTTTCTGTGATTTTATAATTTGTGCAGTTTTGATTGTGCTTTTGAAAAAGGTTAAAATCAAAGGAATTGTATTTTCCTCGTATTTAATTTTATATGGAATCGTTCGCGCACTTATAGAGGGAATTCGTGGTGAATCCTTAATGATAGGTAGTTTGCGCACAAGTCAAGTGTTAAGTATTATTTTAATTGCTGTCGGTGTTGCGCTAATGATTTATTTAATAGTTAAATATATAAGAGAACAAAAAAAGCCAAAAGAGGTGCAGACAAGTGGAGAACTTTAAAAGAGAGCGTGATGGATATGCGCCACGCGAGGTTGACGACTTTTTAAAACGAATTAAACACGAATATAATGAGAAAATTCGTAGGCAAAATGAGCAAATGTTCAAAATGAATCAAGAAATGAACGATTTGCGTTACAGCATTGAGGTTTATAAAGAAAAAGAACGTAAAATCTCAAAAGCACTTGTGAAAGCAGTGCAAAAAGCCGATGAAATCACCGCTTCCGCTCGTAATGTTTATGACTTGGAAATCAAGCGAGTTCAACTCCTTTATAAGAAGTGGGAGAATGTTCTCAATGAATTGAGGAGCAAGTTTGCGGGGCTTTTACCAGGCGATGAGATTGATAATTTGGTTGGCGACTTTCAATATGCGTTGACAGTTACGCTTAATTCTCAACTTAATGAAAAGGGCGAACGTGTTTATTCAAAGTCAGTATTAGAACGTATGCAACACCGTTCGCCGTCAGTCAATGCTAATGGGAAATTTGACCCAAGTATAACCTTGAAAGAAAATGAAATCAAGGTTTATTATGATAGCGAGGGTAAGCGTATTCAATCTATTACTCGCCAAAAATCAAATGACGAGGAAATAACTCTTGCAGAAAAATTTTTGAATGGTGAGGCGGTAGAAATGCCAAAAAGTTATGGCGAAATCGGACCTAATGTGCTAAATATTCCACCAGTAGAATTTGCTGCCGCTTTGAAGGAAAGTGAGAATGGATTTAGTTTAAGTGATGCTCTTAATCCACAAGAAAGTTTGAAGGAAATTTTGCGCGCATTTGACCTTGAAATGGAGAATGACGATTAAAAAAAGACACGTTTTGTGTCTTTTATTTTTTAAGTCTCAGGTCAAAGCCAGAAAATTTAATTGGCATTGTTATTCTATCGTTGAAAATTCGCGATTTTATTCTATTTCCATAACGCTCATCAATTTGTTCTGGTGTTAGGTTTGTGCTATAAATTATCGGTTTATTATTGCGTTGGCGTTCGTTAATAAGTGTAAAAAGGTTGGTTAGAGTTGATTCATGGAAAAGGGGTTCAGTTCCAAGGTCGTCAATTATCAATAAATCGCATTCAAATAGTGGGGCAAGAATAGTATCACGCTCATTATAAGGTGAATTGTATGCTTTTACCATTGATTTACTAATATCATAAGCAGTTGAAAATACTACATAATGTAATTTATTTAATAACTCATTTGCAATACATTCAAGCAGGAAAGTTTTACCTGTTCCAACTTCTCCCCAAAAAATTAAATTTGTTTCTTTATTGTGTGGGAAATTTTCGCAATAGTTTTGGGCAAATCTATGTATTTTAGCGAGTTGTGTATTTTGTTCAAGAAGCTTTGTGTCAGACTTTGAAAAATCAAAATTTAGTTTTCCGTTAATTCCGCTTTGCGCAATTAAAGCCTTTTGCACATTTATTTTGAGGCATTCGCACATAGTATTTTCTATGTAGCCAGTATCGTTGCATTTTGGGCAGATTTCGTGAACAAGCAAATTTGCAGGATTAATTTTATGTGCCTTTAATATTTGTTCGCTTTTCTTTTGAAGTATAGATAATTCTTTTTCTAATTGCTTAATCTCTTGTGATTTTTCGTCAAGTTTTCCTAGATTGAGCCTAATTTTACGAATCTCGTCGTCAATCGTGCAATATTCTGGGATATTTCGTGCGCGTAGAATTTCGGCTTTTGCCCTGCGTTCTTCAAGTCTATGTGCATTTTGAAGTTTGTTGAGTTCGTTGTCAATTATTTGTTTTTTGTTCATAATTAAATTTCCAATTCATCAAATTTATTATAAATATTTTCGTTGTCTTCTTTTGTATATTTTCTGCTGTTGATTTTTGTGGTAGAAGATGTTTTAGCTTTTGCCACGCGATAGTTTTCGCTTGCAAGTTTTGCTTGCTCCAAAGTAAATATTTTTTGTGTGTACCAATCTGCAAGTATTGAATTAATGTAAGAAATGTTAGCCCCGCGTGCTTCAGCTAATTCAGTTGCATAGTTTATCAATTCTTCATTGAATGCCCATACTGTTGTCCACCTGCGCCAGTAGTCCATATCAAATGAAGTTACATTGCGTTCAAGACCAAGTTTTTTTAGAATTTTTCCAAAATTCTCTTTGACATCTTGTTGTGAAAGGTTGTATTGTGAATAAGCATTTTTTGATACAATGCCTTGTGCATAAAGGTCGTTTATGGTGTCATTTAGGGCAGATAATGTGCGTTTTCCTCTTAAATAACACTCTTGTGCAATTTGAAGCAAAATTTCAGACTCATAACCCATATTTAACCAAGGTGTAATGTAAGTATCAATTTGATTGCTGACATCTTCATAATATAGACCTAGTGTTTTGTTGATTTCTCGTGCCAATGAGTAAATTTTGTCTAAATTGCTCTCATAATCATCGATTTCTTTTTGGCTGAGTAGGTGAAGTTCAAAATACTTAACTACTTTTTTATCCAACTTTTCAAAGTTGGCTCTTCCAGATTTTTTGAGTGATTTGGCAATATAAATCAGGCAGTCATCATTAAAGCCCATTTCGGTCCATTTGAGATAAAATTGATGTTCATCTAGGCTGGTTTTTTTGGTTGAGCCAAGAGCTTTTAGTATATTTGCAACTGCAATGCCTGCCGTGCTATATGTTTCCAAACGCTTTTCGACCTGTTCAGGTGTTATAAAACCTGCGCTAGCCCAATCGCGGGCAACAGTAATTATGTAGCGATAGTTTACATTTGTTCCTTTATTTTGCGCGCAAAATCTAATTATCATCAACAATGCTTCGGGAGAAATTTTTCTGCCGTCAGGAAGTGAGTATCCTTCCATTAAAGTGTAATATTCTTCAAGTTCGTTCGGTGTTATCATTCTGTCTGATAGAATTTTTTGCACTTCTATATTAAAGTGAAAATATTTATCCTTATCGTATTTTCTGTTGCTACTTCCGATATTTCTAATAGGCAAATATTGTACCTGAAATGGTTCTGAATTTACAATTCTCACAATTCCTTGTTCTTCCCAGTATTCAAAGCTTTCAATAATTTCTTCAATAGAATAGCCCATATTTTCGGCAAATCGTTGCACATCAAGATTGTCATTTTGAGAGCAAATGAATAATCCATAAAGATAAATTGAAGCGTGTTTTGGTGCCGTACTTGGAAGATACCTCGTGAAGAATAAATTGTCGATAACTGTGTAGGATTTAGCATAATATTCGGTTGAAAATTTACAGAATGACATAGTACACCTCGCTTTGTTCTATTGTATCAAAATTAATCACAAAACGCAAGTCTTATTAGAATTCTTTTATTGCAAATTAAGGCATAAATTTTCATACTTGCCTCATATAATTTAACGCAAGAAATATGGGGGGCTTATGTTAAAGAAAAAATTTTTATCATTGTTTAGTTTAGTTGTAGTGTTGTTTGTTTTTGCTGGTTGTGGAGAAACAAATGCTTTGGAATCAGCAAGCAAACAGGGTTCTGATTATAAAATAACGGCAACATTGGATTATACTAATAAAACTTTGTCAGCATCTCAAAATGTTTGCTACTTAAATAATTCGCCAAATGAATTAAATGAAGTCAAGTTTCATTTATATCCTAATGCTTTTAGGGAAGATGCAAGTGTCTATCGCGCCGTAAGTACAACACAAAGCAGTCGCGCTTATCCGAATGGCTTTTCTGAAGGGAATATTGCAATTTCAAAAGTAAAAGTTGGGCAAAATGAGGTGGACTTTGCTATAACTGGTGAAGATGAAAATATTTTGTCAGTTCCACTAAATGACGTACTTCGCTCGGGACATTCAACTGAAATATCAATAGATTTTTCGCTAACAATTCCAAATTGTCATCATCGTTTTGGATATGGAGAGGATACGCTAAATTTAGGCAACTGGTATCCAATCGCGTGCGTGTTTGAAAGTGGGCAGTTTGTAACTGACGGCTATTCACCTAATGGCGACCCTTTTTATAGTGATATCTCAAATTATGATGTAACACTAACTTATCCAGCAATCTTAAAAATCGCAAGCACTGGTGAAATTGTAGAAAATAACACAAGCTCAAGTCAAACTACTACAAAAATGACTGCTAAGGCGGTGCGTGATTTTGCGATTGTGTTAAGTGAAAAATTTGAAGTAATCAGTGCTACGACAGGTAATACAACGGTAAATTATTTTTATTACGATGATGAAAATGCGACCCAACATTTACAAACATCTATTGATGCAGTTAATACTTTCAATGAAATGATAGGTGAGTATCCTTATAAGCAGTTAAATGTTGTTAAGACTAATTTTTTGCAGGGCGGAATGGAATATCCGAATTTGGTTTACATTAGTGATGATGTAGATGTTAATGAGGAATACAACAATGTTATAATTCACGAAATTGCCCATCAGTGGTGGTATGGTTTGGTGGGGAATAATGAATGCGAATATGCTTGGATAGATGAAGGTTTGGCAGAATATTCAACTGCACTTTTCTATGATAAAAATCCAGAATACAACAAGACAAGCGACCAAGTATTGAGTTCGGCATTGAGTTCATATTTGCTTTTTTGCGATGTGTATCGTGAAGTATATGATAGTTTTGATACAAGTATGAATAGAAATATTCACAAGTTTAATACAGAAACAGAATATGTATATTTAACCTATGTTAAGGGTGTATTGATGTTTGATAGCATTTCGGAAATGATAGGTCAAAATAAAATGGAAAAAGTGCTACAAAATTTCTATGAAAACAATGTTTTTACAAATGTGATGCCGTCTGATTTGATAAAGTCTTTTGAATCCGTTGCTCATAAAAAACTTGCAAGTTACATTATGTCGTGGCTTGACGGTAGTGTAGTATTTGAAGAATTAAGAGGATAAATAGTAATATTTTTGAACTTAAATTTGAAAAAAGTTGTAAAAGTTTACGTAAAACTATTGCAATTATAATAAAAGTGTGCTATAATGCAAATACTAATTGAATAAATGTTTCTTTTGCCAAAGACCGCAAGTGCGATTTCTAACCGATTCGCTTAAATCATTTGGGCTTGCCGAGGTGAAGTTTGTGGATGATATATTTTTCTCCGTGCTTCATTTGGCACGGAGATTTTTGTTTAGTTAGAAATACTAGACAAGGGAGGGTTACAGAGTTATGTCTGCAAATTTTGAAAACAAGAAACAAATTGTTGAAGACATCAAAGACAAGATTTCTAAGGCTAAGTGTGTAGTTTTTGTTGACTATCGCGGTATTAACGTTGCTAACGACACAGAACTCCGCAACAAAATGCGTGAAGCTGGTTGTGAGTACCACGTTTACAAGAACCGTTTGGTTAAACTCGCTCTTAAGGATTTGGAAATCTCTTGCCTTGACGACAAACTCGAAGGCACACTCGCAGTCGCATTTAGTTATAATGGTGAGACTGATGCAGCAAGCATTATCGACAAGATGTCAGATAAAGCCGGCATTTCAATGAAATTTGGTTTGCTTGACAACAACTACATCGACGACGCTGCATTAAAAGCCCTTGCTAATCTTCCTAGCAAAGAAGTTCTTATTGCTCAATTGCTTGGTATGCTCCAAGCTCCAGCAAGAAATCTTTGCTACGCTTTGAACGGTACAGTTCAAGGATTAGTACGTTGCTTAAATGGGATTGCAACTAAGAATTAATTTTAATTAAGGAGAATTTTATTATGGCAAAAATTAATGACATTTTAGAAGAAATCAAAGCATTGACCGTAGTAGAGGTTAGCGAATTGGTTAAGTTGCTTGAAGAAGAATTTGGCGTAAGCGCTGCTGCTCCTGTTGCAGTTGCTGCTGCTCCTGTTGCAGGCGCTGCTCCAGCAGCTGCTGCAGCTGAAGAGAAGGCTACTTACAACGTAGTACTTAAAGGCGTTGCTGAAGGCGGCAACAAGATTGCTGTTATCAGAGCAGTTAAAGACATCGCTGGTCTTGGCTTGACAGAAGCTAAAGAACTCGTTGAAAACGCTCCAACGGCAATCAAAGAGAACGTAAGCCCAGACGAAGCTAAAGAACTTGAAGCTAAACTCAAGGAAGCTGGTGCTGACGTAGAGTTGAACTAATTTTTAACTCACAAAAAAACTCCGCAATATGCGGAGTTTTACTTTTTATCGGATATGTGTTTCTTGTTGTTTAATGTTATTATTTGATGTGCTTTGCTGATTTTTTCGATTTTTGCATTTACATTCTTTGCATACGCATACATGTCGGCATTTAACTTTGTTTATAATATCTTCCGCTGTGATTATGTTCATAAAATTCTCCTTGAAATTTTTATATAATATATGAAGCTTTTTAGTTATTTATGTGTTAAAGCATTGATTTAAAGTGTTTGCCGTGCTATAATAAAAATATGAGATACAAGATATTAAATTTAAAGGAAAATCAGCCCACGGTCGAACTTGCACTAGCAATTCTTGAGATTGAAGTTGAAATGGCTCGTCGAGAAGGATATTATGCTATGAAAGTTATTCACGGTTATGGTTCTCACGGGGTCGGTGGTGCAATAAAGAAAGCACTCAATTTTTGGCTGATGTCTGCAAAAAAGAGGGGATTTATTAGGGATTATGTTAAAGGTGAGCATTGGCTCGCTAGTCAAACGGCAGAAAAAATCAAAAAACAATGTCCTGAAGTAATCGGAGACCCCGAACTATATTTTTCTAATTCAGGAATAACTATTATTCAACTATGAGAAAAACCGCATTTCTGCGGTTTTTTCTATCTTTTAAATTATTTTATCTTGTTGCTTGATTTTCATCTTTTGTATTTTCGTTGTGTTGCTTGTTCATTTCTTCCATTTTGCTTTTTATTCTCATTTCTCGAATTTGTCTGTCGATATCAATGTTACGTTTTACGGTATTTTTTCTAGTTTTCATAATTAAACCTCCATATAAATAAAATGCAAATTTTTATTTTTCTGCTACAACATTTACAAAAAATTTTGCTTCAATGTTTTCAGCAAAACGTGCCTTTGCTGTGTATTTCCCAACTAATTTAATGGCTGGAAGTGAAATCATTTTCTTTTCAATTTTAATGCCTTTTGCTTCAAGTTTTTCTGCAACTTCTTTGCTAGTTACAGAGCCAAATAATTTGCCATTTTCACCAATCTTAACACTCATTTCTAATGTTGTGTTGTTGAGTTTTTTCGCTTCTGCGCTGTAAGCATCGCGTTCAACTTGCTTGTGATATGCTTGAGCTTCTTTTGCCTGCTTATTTTCATTCAAGTTAGAATTACTTGTTGTTTTCGCTAGTCCTTTTTTTAGTAAAAAGTTGCGAGCGTAACCATCGTTGACGTTTACAATGTCGCCCTTTTTTCCCGTACCTTTAATATCTTGTAATAAAATAACTTGCATAATTTTAGTCTCCTTTTAACCAATTAGAGTATATCAAATTTTAGAAAAAAGTCAACTATATTTATAATTATTGCATAACAAAAAATTAAATGGTGATAATAAGATGTGAGGAGGAAAATATGGATATAAAATGTAGAAAAACAAGTTGTATGCACAATAATTCATACACGTGTTGCGCTCGAAATGTCAACATAGGTATTGGAACAGAGTGTGATTCGTTTGAAGCTGACGAAAACAAAAAGGCAAAAGATTTTAGTCGAAATATGTTTGAGGCAGATACAGAAAATTACGCAAATTCGCGTCATATTCGTGAAGTTAAATTAACTTGCGATAAGTGTGAGTGTTTGTTCAATAAGGAAAAGCATTGCTCCGCTAATGGAATAACTGTTATAGATGAGGGTAGAGGACAGACACAATGCGCAACTTTTATTAATGATTTGGAAGAAAATGAATAAAAACACGAGATTTTCTCGTGTTTTTACTTTAAATATCCCCGAAACCAATCATTTCAATATCATCAAAATAGCCTTGTTCTTTTGCTTCGCGTAGAACAGCAATTTCGTCTTCTCGTACTAAATAGTTAGTTTGTGTGCGTGTGTAGTCGTCAATATAGCCAACAGTTGCCATAACTTCAAGTGTTATGTCACGTTTCCAAAATATACTTTTGAGAACACCAAACGTGCTTATATCAACACCATTTGCGTGAAAGGCAAAACTAAATTCGTCTGTTGTTTTTACTCCCATTTCTTTTGCGCGTGCGCGGGCATTTTCGTCCATCGCGCGAACAGGAAGGTTATATTCCTTAGCCAACTCTAAATAAGCTTTCAATATGTTTGGAATTTCGTTGAAATAGTGATGATGGTCAAGGTGTGTTGGTTTTAGACCTGTTGCCAAAAATTTTTCAATTTGTGCTTTTAATTCTTTCTTTGCATCTAAATATTGAGTGTAGTATCCCAACATACAAACATAATGAAAAGTGCCATTCTCGTCAACAAGGCTAGGTACTTCGCTCGCAGGGAGGACGGACTTTCCATAAGTTAGGTTAAGGTGTATACCGATATTCTTTATATCGTGTTTTTTAGCCAATTCAATCGCTTGGTCGGTGTATGGTGTATTCATCATTATCGAAGTGCTTGAAATCAAGCCTTCTTTATAACAATCTACAATACCACGGTTTACACTTTCACTTAAACCAAAATCATCTGCATTTATAATTAATTTCATTGTTTTAACTCCTAATTTTTAAATGAAAAACCTCCCAAAAGAGGAGGTTAAAATAATTTATGCAAAATTATTTAGCCGCGTCTTTGGCGCTAGACAATTCGCGTGCAAGACCTGCTTTCTTACGAGATGCAGTGTTTGCGTGATAAACATTGTCCAAACGTGCGCGGTCAATCAAACTAACAACTTCTCTCAAAGTTGTTTCAGCGGTTGTAAGGTCATTAGCCTTAATTTGCTCGCGGAACTTGCGAATTTCTGTAGCAATACGAGATTTTTTCGCTTTGTTAGCAATACGAGCGTTTTCGCTGGTAATAATTCTCTTTTTCTGTGATTTGATGTTTGCCACTTTGTATATCTCCTAAAAAATTTTGTTACCTATCAATAATAACACAAAATTTTACTTTTGGCAAGGGTTATTATCAATTTTTTTGTAAATAATTGTTTTTATGGAGGAAATATGAGGCAAAAAGAAAAAAATATGACTATTGAAGCCGATTTTGGCGTGCTGGGAGATAAGATTTTTTCAGGTAAATATGGGGTTAGAGTCTTTGATGCGAATATAAATACTAAAGAGCAGTGTGAAAAATACAACAAGCAGATGGGGCACTATGTTACATTAAATTGCTCTAAAATTTTTTGCACATCTGAACCAGCACGCAAATATTTAATCAAACATATAGTTGATATTTTTAAAAAATTTCTTGAAAATGTGAATGGAACAATTTTAGTTGTAGGACTTGGGAACGCATTTTTAGTTGCGGATAGTCTTGGTGCGTTGGTGATTAAAGGATTGTTTGCTACACATAATATACCCGCAGAATTACGCGAGGATTTGGGCGATTTATGTGCTCTTATTCCTGGGGTAAGTGGAATAAATGGCTTTGAAACTTTTGATATCGTAAATGGTGTTGTAAAATCGGTAAAGCCTAGTGCTGTAATTGTTATTGATGCGCTTACGGCTCAAAATTTTTCGCGCATTGGTTGCAGTTTTCAGTTTAGTGATACAGGAATTTCGCCAGGTGCTGGGATAGGTAATAAAAATAAGCCAATAAATAAGGGGGCTTTGGGCATACCCGTCATCGCTGTTGGTGTGCCTATGATGATTAACGCAAAAGCTTTTGGTTATGATAGTGAGCGTTACATTGTAACACCTAAAGAAATAGATATTTATACGCAGAATTGCGCGAAAATTCTTTCAAGAGCAATTAACGAAGTAATTCACGGAAAAAATTATAAAAATTATATGTAGAAAAGGTTGAATCCTTTTTTCTTTTTTGTGGACAAAGTTAAGTGGTGTGTCATAAATTACTACTATGAAAAAACCTAGAAAACCAGTTATTATTTATGATAGCGGTATTGGTGGACTTACTGTGCTCTATCAATTTTTGCTAAAAAAGCCTAGATGCGATGTAGTCTATTTTGCGGATTATCAGGGAGCCCCTTATGGTAATAAACCCTTAACGTCATTGCGAAAAAATTTGTTAAAAAACTTGAAGATATTAAACGAAAGATTTGACCCGCAGGGGATAGTATTGGCTTGTAACACTGCAACAGCGGTTGGTGTAGGTTTAACTCGACGTAATTTTAAGGATAAATTTATTATAGGTACAGAGCCTGCTGTAAAGCCTGCAATTGTTGACGGGCAAAAAGATATTTTATTACTTGCGACACCTAATACAATAAAATATAATAAACTGGTAAATGATTTTTTAACAAATGATAAAATCAAATTAAGATGCGAAGCACTTGCAAATTTATCTATGTCAATAGAGAAAAATGTTGACAATTTAGGAGTGATAAAAGATGAATTGAGAGATATTTTAGCGCGTTACATAGGTGAAATTGATGCATTAGTTTTAGGGTGCACACACTATATATTTTTGCGTCCAATTATTCAAGAAATGATTAGTAGTGATATAAAAATTTATGATGGGAATTATGGTGTTGTAAGACAAATTTTACAAAAAATCGAACCTACGAAGGATAGTAAATTATTTGTTGTAACTAACGATTTATCAAAGAAAAATCAATTATACAATGCTTGGGAATTACTTAAAAAGGAGGGGGCAAAAATATGTGTGGAATAGTTGGTTATGTGGGCGAAAAATTAGCAATCCCTATGGTGTTGGAGTGCTTAAAATCACTTGAATATCGGGGGTATGACTCCGCGGGGGTTGCCTATGTCGATGGCAAAAAACTGGAAGTTTTTAAGCGAGTTGGTAAATTAAAAATTTTATCTAATTTTATCGAAAATAAAATTATCCCAGCATCGTGTGCAATAGGTCATACTAGATGGGCAACTCATGGTGAGCCAAGTGAAAAAAATGCGCATCCGCATACAGATAATTTGAGTGTGTTAGCGCTTGCTCATAATGGGATTATTGAAAATTTTTCTGCATTAAAAAAAGACCTAAACACGCAAGGTGTTGAATTTTATGGGGAGACCGATACAGAGGTTTTTGCGAAACTTCTTCAACAAAATATTTTTAATGAAAATGCGATAAAATCAGAGAATTATGCAATGCATAGTACTATGCATAATACTATTAAAGTAACAAAAAAATGCATAATTATGGCTATAAAAAAGACTATTATGCAATGCACAGGTTCTTATGCTGTTGTTTTTATTTTCAAGGGAATTGATGATGTGATTTTCTTTGCTAAAAACAAAAGCCCGTTGATAATTGGTGAAAGTAAATATGGAAAAATGCTTGCTAGTGATACTCCCGCTTTACTGGGAAAATGTGAAAAATTTCACACTATAAATGATGGCGAATTTGGGTATATTTCAAAGCGTTCTATTTGTATTTATGACAAAGACTTTAATAAAATTAAACCTTATTTTATGCCTATAAAATTACAATTAAATGAAGTGATTTTAGGCGAACATCAACATTTTATGCAAAAGGAAATTGAGGAGGGCGCGAAAAGTGTTTTGGATACTTTGGATAGACTTGATTCTCAAAAAATATTAGCAAAAATTCCCGAACAAATTTTTGATATAAATTCCAATTTTTATATAACTGCTTGTGGTACAGCGTTGCACGCAGGCAGGATTGCTAAATATTTAATAGAAAATCAATTGGGCGAAAGCGTAGATTTGGATTATGCAAGTGAATTTAGATATAAAAGACCGCAACTTAATTCGCGCAGTGTTTGCTTGTGCATAAGTCAAAGTGGGGAAACAGCAGACACGCTTTCGTGCCTTGAACTTTCCAAAGAGTTTGGGGCTACAACTCTTGCTGTTGTAAATGTGCGGGGAAGCAGAATGGAAAGTATTGCGGATTATATAATTCCAACGAGTGCGGGACCTGAAATAGCGGTAGCATCGACTAAAGCTTATTTGGCGCAACTTGGCGCGATTTATGCACTTATTGCACATATGGCAAAAATTAGAAATAAAAGCCTTGATTTTAGTATTGATGAAATAAAAAGCATTGTAAAAGCAAATGAAAATGTTAACTATGAGAATGAATTGAAAGAAGTTGTTGAATTAATTAAAAACGAAGAAAGTGTTTATTTTGTCGGGCGTGGCCTAGATTATTTATTGGCTATGGAAGCATCGTTAAAACTAAAGGAAATAACTTATATTCATAGTGAGGCTTTGCCTGCGGGGGAGCTAAAACACGGAAGTCTTGCGTTAATAAGCGAAGGGTGTGTTGTATTTGCGATTTTGACTCAAAGTGATTTAATTGAAAAAACTTTAAATAACGTCCACGAATTGAATAGTCGAGGTGCAAAAGTTGTTTTGTTCACTCCATTTATTGAATTGAAAAACTTTGTTTACAAACTTATAAAATTGCCAAATGTAAAAAATTTGCTTGCACCATTTGTTGCGTTAAAACCGCTTCAAACTTTGGCATATTTAAGTGCAATTTCAAAAAATCTTGACCCGGATAAACCGCGAAATCTTGCTAAATCGGTTACGGTAGAATAGTATACATTAATTTATATTACTATATTTATATAGAAAAGCGACAAAAGCAGTTGCTTTTTTTTAATTAATAATGTATACTTTAATACTAATTGACTTTAATTTTGACAGGAGAGTTTTATGCAAGATAACGAACAAAAAAAGATTGATACTATTAAGAATGAATCAAATGAGAAAAAAGAAGAGGCTCCAAAATTAGAAACAAAAAAGGAAGTGAAGAAAACTTCGCAGGGACGCGAATTTAATGCTTTATATCTATCAAATATTGTGGGTGTTCCTGGTATATCGCTAACTTGTGATGTGAATAATCCTTCTGAGGCAAAGGGTATTCGTGAAGCTTTTGATAAGGCCGAGCAAATTGTTATTGTCGCTTCAAAATCTATGGTCGAAGAGCCAAAAGTAAATGATTTTATCAAAATTGGTTGTCTTTGTACGATTAAACGCATTATGCCACAAGGGAAGAATATTCGTGTTGTTTTAACTGTTGATGCTCGTGCGACAATTCGCGAATTTAAGTTAACCGATACTTTTAAAGTGGTTGCAGAAGTTGCTGTTGAGAAAAATGCAGAATCAAATGACACATTTAGATATTTTGATGATATTAAGCAAAAAATGCGTGAGTTGGCTGAGGATAGAATGTTGCCTGCGCATTTGCAGAATGCAATTATTGACAGTGAAATTGAGCCTGCTATTTTTGCTGATATGCTTGTTCACTTCTTGGCAAAAGATAATATTGATGCTCAACGCGAATTACTACAAGAGCTTGATGTGGAGAAGCGTTTAAAGACTTTGAGTGAATTGTTGTTGATTAAACTTACGCACAGTCGCACTAAAAAAGAAATCGACGAGAAAGTAAATAACAATATTGCAAAAACTCAAAAAGAAATTTATCTTCGTGAGCAATTGCACGTTATTAGCGATGAGTTGAATGGTGATGTTGATGAAATTGACGATTTTATACAAAAAGTAAAAGCATTAAAATTGCCAGAAGAGTCGGAAGCAAAAGTCATTAAGGAAATTAATAGACTTAATAAATTGCCTTTTGGCTCTCCAGAAGTTGGTTATATTCGTAACTTTATTGAAACTGTGCTTGAACTTCCTTGGACCAAGCGCACCGAGGATAATATTGACATTGAAAAGGCAAAGAAAGTTCTTAATGACGAACATTATGCACTTGACGATGTAAAGCAACGCATTTTGGAAACTTTGGCTGTTGTGAAATTGACTGGGAAAGTAAATGCTCAAATAATTTGTTTGGTCGGACCTCCTGGGGTTGGTAAAACTTCAATTGCAAAATCAGTTGCAAAAGCAATGGGACGTGAGTTTGTTCAGGTAAGTCTTGGTGGTGTGAGTGATGAGAGTGTTATTCGTGGGCACCGTAGAACTTATGTGGGCGCTATGTGTGGTCGTATTTTGGCTGGTATGAAGCAGGCTGGCACGATTAATCCTGTATTCTTGCTTGATGAAATTGATAAATTGACAAGCAATAATCACGGCGACCCTTCAAGCGCACTTTTGGAGGTTTTGGACCCAGCGCAAAATGACCACTTTAAGGATAACTTCCTTGAATTGCCTTATGATTTAAGTCAAGTTATGTTTATTTTGACTGCTAATGACCTTCAAGGCATTCCTGGGCCTTTGCGCGATAGAATGGAAATTATAAAACTTCGTTCATACACCGAAATTGAAAAAATGCACATTGCAAACAATTATCTCATTCCAAAGCAAGAGGAACTTGCGGGTATCCCAAAAGGTACAGTGAAATTAGATGACGAATTGCTTAAAACTATTATCAATGAGTTTACTTTTGAAGGTGGTGTGCGTGGATTAGAACGCAAAATAGCGCAAATTTGCCGTAAGTACGCTACTTATATTGTTACTGGCGAAAAGTTTAGCGATATAAGCCTTGAAAACATTACAACATATCTTGGACACAACCGCAACCGTACTTTGGATATCTATAAGGGCGGAAATGTTGGTGAGGTTGTTGCTCTTGCTGTTGTTGGCTCAATTGTTGGAGAAACAATGCTGGTTGAGGCAACTTTAAGTTCAGGAAAAGGTAATTTGCAACTTACTTGTCAGCCAGGTAGTATGATGCAAGAATCAAGCAAAATTGCCCTTTCGCTTATCAAGAGCCGTGCAAATGAGTGGGGCATTTCCAAGAAAAAGTTTAAGAAAAATGATATACACATTTCTATTCCTGCATCATCAAGTGGTGTTGAAGGTCCTAGTGCTGGTATTACGATGACAACAGCGATGGTTTCTGCGTTGACAGGTATTCCAGTTCGTGAATATATCGGTATGACAGGTGAAATTAGTTTAAGCGGTCGCGTTTTCCCTATTGGTGGTGTTAGAGAAAAGCTTATTGGTGGTGCTCGTGTAGGTCTTAAAGAATGTATCATTCCTAAGGCAAACGAAGAAGATTTGTGGGATTTGCCAGATGAAATCAAGAATAAACTTACAATTCATTTGGTGTCTACAATAGATGAAGTGTTGGCTCTTGCGTTGAAAGAACCTTTGAAGCCTGTAGAGGAGGAAAAGGAAGAGGACGACGATTAAAAGGAGATTTTATGATAGTTAAATCTGCTGATTTTGTAACTAGTGTTGCTAGTAAAGATAAACTTATCAATTATGAATTGCCAGAATTTGCTTTTGTTGGACGAAGTAATGTGGGAAAGTCGAGTCTAATCAATGCATTAACTAATAGAAAAAAACTTGCAAAAGCAAGTAGTACCCCTGGACGTACTCGTTTAATCAATTACTTTAATATAAATAAGGAATTAATGTTTGTGGATTTGCCGGGCTATGGATTTGCACAGGCAAGTAAAACAGAACAAGCAAAATGGCAGGAGCTAATCGGAACATATTTGGAGAGTAGTGGTAATTTAAAACGTGTGTTTGTGCTGGTTGATATAAGACACGAGCCTTCTGCAAAAGATGTGGATATGTTGAAATATTTATACTTTTATAACATTCCATTTAATGTTATTGCAACAAAAATGGACAAGATTCCGCGTGGACAAATTGATAAACACGTAACACAAGTTGCAAATACTTTGGGGATTGGAAAAGGTGATGTGATTGCTGTAAGCTCGGAAGATAAGAGAGGGCTCGATGGCATTTGGCAAGTTATCGAAAGTTTGCTTTAAAGAGGTTTAAATGACTTTAAAAGGTGTGGTGGAAAATGTTGTTTTTCAAAACAAAGAGAACGGCTTTACGGTCGCTCGAGTTTCTGCTAACAATGAACTCGTAACTGTCGTGGGAAGATTATCCTCAATTTATCAAGGTCAAGAAATTAAAGCAACAGGTAGTTTTGTAACTGATGCCCGTTGGGGGGAACAATTTAAAGTTGATAGTTATCAGGTATCGGAACCCACCAACGAAGAAGGCATAATTCGATATTTAAGTAGTGGTTTGATAAAAGGTGTTGGACCTACTACTGCAAAAAATATTGTTGAAAAGTTTGGGGCGCAAACACTAGATATTATTGAATTAAGTCCGTTAAAGCTTGCCGAGGTTCGAGGTGTAACAACGAAAAAAGCCGCGGAAATCGGTGTAGCATTTATGGAATTAAAGAAGATGCAAGATGTTGTTATGTTTTTGCAAAATTATAATATTTCAACAAATATGGCATTGAAAATTTTCAAGCGTTATGGCGATAATGCGCGAGAAATTGTTCAAAAAAACCCCTACAAACTTGTTGAGGATATTTCTCGAATTGGTTTCAAGACTGCGGATAAAATCGCGCTTAATATAGGCATTGAAGCGGATAGTGAATTCCGCTTGCGTGCTGGACTTGTTTATGTTCTAAACGAATCTAGCGAGCACGACGGGAATACGTATTTGCCTATTGAGAATGTTCTTGTAGATATGAGCAAATTGCTTAATATTGACATCACTGAAAAGTTGGAAATGTTAAATGAGGTCATTGACCAGTTGTGTCTTGAAAGCATTGTTAAACGTTGCAATTTCAATAGTCAAGATTGCTTGATGTTGGTTAAATACTATAATACTGAACTCAAAATCGCTACAAAACTACTATCGCTTAATAACGGTTTAGAAGATGTTGAAATGGACCTTGCTGACGAAATTAAAATATTTGAAAAATTTAATAAAGTGGAATTTCATCATGACCAACGTCGTGCGATTGAAATGGCGGTAAATAATGGCGTCTGTATTATTACTGGTGGACCAGGTACGGGGAAAACCACAATAATTAAGTGCATACTTCAAATTTTGAAAAATAGATGCGGTCGAATTGCTTTGCTTGCTCCGACGGGGCGTGCGGCTAAACGAATGAGCGAAAGTTGTGGGGAAGATGCAAGTACAATTCATCGTGCGCTGATGATTGATTATAGCGATGGTGAAACAAAATCAGATTCGGCTATGTTTTTCTACAACGAAACAAACAAATTCCCATATGATGCGGTTATTGTTGATGAAGTGTCGATGGTTGATGTAAATTTGATGCTATCGTTATTGGCTGCTTTAAAAGGTGGTACTCGCTTAATTATGGTGGGGGATAAAAATCAGTTGCCTAGTGTAGGTGCGGGGAATGTGCTTGCGGATATTATTGGTTCAGGTGAAATTGCTTGCGCGCAACTTACGCATATTTATAGGCAAAGTGAAGAAAGTTTGATTATTACAAATGCCCACGCAATTAATGATGGGCAAATGCCACTTATTGACAATCATAGCAAGGATTTCTTTTTTGAACAACGTGATACTAATGAAAACATCGCAAATACAATCTTGAATATGGTGAGTGTGCGTATTCCCAAATATTTGGACATTAATCCGCTAAAAATTCAAGTTTTAGCACCTATGAGAGTTGGAATTTGTGGAATTGACAACTTAAACAACATTATTCAACAGCGCGTTAATCCGCCGATGAATGATAAGAAAGAATATAAGTTGGAGAATACAACATTCAGAGTTGGCGATAAAGTGATGCAGACTTCTAATAACTATACGCAAATGTGGCGCAAGCAACGTGCTAATGGGAGTTGGGAGGTTGGTGAAGCGGTTTTTAATGGTGATATTGGCTTTGTAACTGATGTAAATCCTGAAACAGATAGTATGGAAGTTACTTTTGAAGATGGTCGCGTTGCCGAGTATAACCGTGAAGATGCTAAACAAATGATGTTAAGTTATGCGATAACAATTCACAAAAGTCAAGGTAGTGAATTTGATGTCGTAATTGTGCCTGTGATTGCTGGTGCTAGCAGTATTTTAACTAGAAACCTTTTATATACTGCGGTTACAAGGGCAAAGAGAATGGTTGTTCTTGTAGGAACAAAAAAGTGTCTTGCGATGATGGTTCGCAATAACTATACCGCAAAAAGATATAGTGCTTTGAGCATTTTCTTGCAAAAGCAAGCAAAGAATATGGGAGGATTATTTGAATGACAACTCAAAAATCAACTATTGCAAAAGGTAAATTAAAAAAGGGAAAAATTAGCGAACGCCAAAACGTATTTGGTACGTGTGCTAGTATGTTTGTAAAACTTTATCATAGTGCTTGTTCTGTTTTCTTCCCTTCTAACATAAAGTGTTTAATTTGTGGGGACGATTTAAAAGAAAAACAGGATATTGAAATCTGTGATGCGTGTAAGTTTAAATTGCAATTTTTGTCGGATACAACTACTTGTGCTCGTTGTGGGGCTCCAATTACTGGGCAGGGGCAATATTGCTTAAATTGTCAAAATGGTGATTGCGAATTTGATATTGCGCGCAGTGTGTTCGTATACGAAGGGGAAATAAGACATTTGATTGCGGGGCTTAAATATAACAACAAACCATATCTTTCAAGAACACTCTCGCAATATATTGCAGAAAAATATAAGGAATTAGGCTGGGAGGCAGACTTGATTGTACCTGTTCCATTAAGTTCTGCAAGGAAAAAGTGGAGAGGATATAACCAAGCGGAGTTGTTGGCGGAAGGGGTTAGCGATGTTATTGGTGTGCCGATAAATACGGAAACCTTGATAAAAATTAAGGATACTGATGCACAAGCAACATTAAATTTGAGCGAAAGACGAAAAAACTTGCGTGAAAGTTTTAAAGTTATGGATAAGTATGCTGTTAAAGGTAAGCGTATTCTTCTGATTGATGATGTTATGACAACTGGTTCTACTGCTAGCGCGTGTACTCACGAGTTGAAAAAAGCGCACGCTTCTAGGGTTATGGTTTTGTCAATCGCTCACGCAAAAACCGAAATTCCGACAGAAACAACTAAAAATAGTGCAGAAATTTTGGCAAATTAGGGTAAAAAACTTTTCAAAAATTCTATTTTATTATATAATGATAGAAATTCAACACTACTAGGAGATTCTAATGAGTATTTTAACAATGTTTTCTTCAGATAATAAACGTAATCTAGCAAAACTAGAAAAAATGGTAATAAAAATTGAGGATTTGGCACCAAAATATGCAGAAATGGACAATGACACTTTGCGTGCTCAAACCCAAGTTCTTAAAGACCGCCTTGAAAAAGGTGAAACTTTGGACGATATTTTGTATGATGCTTATGCTGTTATGCGCGAAGCTAGTACAAGAGTTTTAAATATGCGACACTTTCACTATCAACTTATGGGTGGTATTGTGTTGCATCAAGGGCGTATTGCCGAAATGATGACTGGTGAAGGTAAGACAATCGTTGCAACTTTGCCTGCATACTTAAATGCCCTCAAAGGTAAGGGTGTACACGTTGTAACTGTTAACGAATATTTGGCTTCCCATGGTGCTGAAATTATGGGAAAAGTTTATCGTTTCCTTGGACTTACTGTTGGTTGCAGTTTTAGTAATATGACAACAGAACAGAAGCGCAAAGCCTATGAGTGCGACATTACATATAGTACTAACAACGAACTTGCTTTCGACTATCTTCGTGATAACCTTGTTCGCAACAAGAAGGATAGAATGTGTCGTGGGTACGAATTTGCTATTGTCGATGAGGTTGACTCTATTCTTATTGACGAAGCCCGCAACCCGTTGATTATTAGCGGTCGTGGGTTTAAATCAAGTGAGGCTTATGGTAAAGCGCAACGTTTTATTCGTAATCTGAAACGTGATGAGGATTATGTAATTGACGAAGAAAAGAAAGCAATTCACCTTACAGAAGAAGGTATTGCAAAGGCTGAAAACTACTATGGAGTCGAGAGCCTTAGCGATGCCGGTAATGTTGAACTTAACCAACACATTTTGAATGCGTTGCGCGCAAACTTTATTATGAAAGCCGAAAGCGATTATATCGTTCGTGATGATAAGGTTATGATTGTTGACCAGTTTACTGGACGTATTATGGAAGGTCGTAGATATTCAAATGGTTTGCATCAAGCGATTGAAGCGAAGGAAGGTTTGCAAGTTAAAGACGAACTCTTGACCGTTGCAACAATTACTTTGCAGAACTATTTTAAAATGTATCGCAAATTAAGTGGTATGACTGGTACTGCAAAAACTGAGGAAGTTGAATTTAACAAAATTTATAACCTTGACATTGTTACAATTCCAACAAACTTGCCTATGATTAGAATTGATGAGCCTGACATTATTTATACAACAATAAACGGAAAGTTGAATGCTGTCGTAAATCGTATTAACGAAGCATATGAGCGCGGTCAACCTGTGCTTGTTGGTACTGTAACTATTGAGCGTAGTGAGCATTTGAGTAAACTTCTCAAAGATAAGGGTATTCCTCATAAAGTCTTGAATGCGAAGAACCACGCACAAGAAGCGGAGATTGTTGCGCAGGCTGGTAGATTTAAAACTGTAACTATTGCAACAAATATGGCAGGTCGTGGTACTGACATTTTGCTTGGTGGTAACCCTGAATATCTTGCAAAAGCGCAACTTATTAAATTAGGTTACGAGCAAGATGTAATCGACCAAGCAACCAGTTTCTTGCCAAGCGAAGACGAAAAAGTAATCGAAGCAAAGGCAAATTATGATAAGTTTTTGGAGCATTATAGAGCAGAAACAGACAAAGAAAAAGAGCAAGTTATTGAAACTGGCGGTTTGCTCGTAATTGGTACCGAGCGTCACGAATCTCGTCGTATTGACAACCAGTTGCGTGGTCGTGCTGGTCGTCAAGGCGACCCAGGACGTAGTGTGTTCTACATTTCTTTGGAAGACGATTTGGTGCGTATCTTTGGTGGTGATAAGATAAAATCTATCAGCAATTTCTTCAAAATTGATGAAGATACTCCGTTCCAAATGAAGATGCTGTCAAAGCAAATTGAGCGCGCGCAAAAGAAAGTTGAGGCTCGTAACTATGCTAGTCGTCGTAATGTATTGGAGTTTGATGACGTTATCAACAAACAGCGTAATATTATTTACAGCGAACGTAACAAGATTTTGGACGGTGAGGACGTTCACGAACAAATTAAACAAATGTTCCCAGATGTTATTGAATCGGCACTCGCGCCTGCTGTTAACCTAGAAAAGCCAAGTTTTGAATGGGATAGAGAAGAAATTAACCGTTCACTTGAAGACAAATTGTATCCAAAGGGTTCAAACTTTGTAACTGAAGAAATGCTTGAAGATATTTTGTACAACGAACTTTGTCAAGCTGTTCTTGATGACGTGTTGAAACGTTATGAGGCTAAAAAGGCTGAAATAGAAGCATTAGGAATTCCATTTGAGCAAATTGAGCGTATGATTTTGCTTGATAAGGTTGACAATTCTTGGATGGAACACATTGATGCGATGTCAACCCTTAGCCGTGAGATTATTGTTCAATCTCTTGGGCGTCAAGACCCTATTGTTGCATATAAACGTGAAGGTTTTGCGATGTTTGATGAAATGATTTCGGGTATTCGCGAGTTTACAAGTACTGTTCTTTTGAATATTATTGCTCGTCCTGCAAATCCTCCTCAACAGGTAAGACCAAAAGGTGATTTTGTTGCTAGTAGTGGTGGTAATGTACAAAAACCTCAGGGTACTGTAAAATCTGATAAAACTGCTGGTAGAAATGACCCTTGTCCTTGCGGAAGTGGTAGAAAATATAAGAATTGCTGTGGTAAAGAATAACAGGAGCATAAATGAATTTAGAGCAGATTAAAGAAAGTTTAATAGAGCATCAAAAATCGCTGGAAATTATTCGAGCGGTTTTTGACATTGATAAGCTAAAGCAAGACGAAAGTCTATTTTTAGAAAAACAAGCGCAACCTAATTTTTATAGTGATATGGCAGAAGTTCAAAAAGTCGGCAAGGCTTTGAGTTCTGTGCAGAAGAAAATTACAATTTTACAAGAAATAGAAAGTGGAATTTCTGCTGTAGAGGAATTTTTAAGTGAATGTGCTGATAATGATGTGGAATTATTGCAAGAATTGACTGATTTGCTGAATGATTTGGCACCAAAAATTCAAGAAATGCGTTTAACTGCTCTTTTGCGTGGAAAATACGATAGATTGGGTGCTATTTTGACAGTGCAATCTGGTGCTGGTGGAACAGAGGCACAGGATTGGGCTGAAATGTTGCTCAGAATGTATATGCGCTATGCGGAAAAACAAGGCTTTGAATGTACAACTCTTGATTACACCGAAGGTGATGGCGCGGGAATTAAGGGCGCAACGATAAAAATCGATGGTGAAAATGTTTATGGTTTTATGAAAGCTGAACGTGGTGTACATAGACTTGTACGCATTTCTCCGTTTGATAGCAATGCTCGCAGACATACAAGTTTTGCATCAGTCGAAGTTATGCCTCAAATTGAAAACGAAAACGAAGTCGAAATTAAAGACAGCGACCTAAAAATTGACACTTTCCATAGTGGAGGTTGCGGTGGTCAAGGGGTTAATACGACAGATTCTGCGATAAGGATTCGCCATATTCCAACAGGTATTGTTGTTCAGTGTCAAAATGAGCGCAGTCAAATTCAAAACAAAGAATCAGCAATGAAAGTTTTACGTGCTAAACTTGCGCAACTTGCCGAAGAACAATTTCAAGCCGATATGAAACAGGTACAAGGCAGTCTTAAAAAGATTGAATGGGGAAGTCAAATTCGCAGTTACGTTTTTTGTCCGTACACAATGGTAAAAGACCATCGGACCGACTATGAAACAGCCAATGTTAGTGCAGTTATGGACGGAGATATTCAAGGTTTCATTTTGGAGTATTTAAAGAGGAGTAATTAATGTCTATTGAAATTAAAAGTGTAGGATTTTCTGATTATGATGCAAAAATTAAACTTGATAAAGAAATATTCAAATATCACACGAGAATTCTCCCAGATATGTTTAAGTTGAAAAATTTCAAGGCTATAACGAAGCAGGATTTTGAATTAAAATTGCAAAAAGCAAATTATTTTTGCTTGGGAATTTATGTAAATACTGAATTGGTTGGTTGTATAGAAGGCGAAGAAAAATCATCTAAAAATGGTGATTATTTGTGGATAGATTCTTTCGTTGTTTTGCCTGAATATAGAGGAAATGGCTTTGGAATGGCTTTGATGAGTAAAGTTGACGAATATGCTAAAATTAAAAATTTAAGAATTGAATTATCTGTGTGGGTAGGTAATGACATTATTAAGTTGTATAAAAAATGGGGATTTAAAGAGCAAAGGATAATTTTAGGAAAAAGGTTTGATTAAATCTATGTCTTATATTGAAAGAATGAAGGAAAAAGTTGAAAAAATTCGCAAACAAGAACGTGTCGTTATTCTTGCTATTGAAAGCAGTTGCGACGAAACAAGTGTGGCGATAGTTGTTAATGGTCGTCAAGTTTTGAGCAATATAATTTCAACTCAAATTGATATTCACCGTCATTTTGGTGGTGTTGTTCCAGAGGTTGCTAGTAGAAATCATATTTTGAACATTATTCCACTAGTTGAACAGGCTTTGAGTAGTGCCAAACTCACTTTTGATGATATAGATGCGATTGGTGTAACACAAGGCGCTGGTCTTGTTGGGGCTTTGTTGGTCGGATTGACGACTGCAAAGGCATTAAGCTATGCTTTGGACAAGCCATTAATTGCGGTAAATCATATTAAGGGACATATTGCGGCAAATTATATTGCTTATCCCGAACTTACACCTCCATTTATGTGTTTAATTACGAGTGGAGGACATACTGCTATTGTAAATGTAGATGATTACAATCATTTTAAACTAGTAGGGTCAACACAAGACGATGCGATAGGTGAGGCTTATGATAAAGTGGCGCGTGTGGTTGGTCTTGATTATCCTGGTGGTGTAAAGGTAGATAGATTGGCTCAAGGTGTTGAACCTAAAATTAAGTTTATCCAAAATGATACTCTTGTTAATTCTTATGATATCAGTTATAGCGGGCTCAAAACAGCAGTTATTAACTATGTTCACAAGCTAAAACAAAATGATGAAGAAGTTGATATTGCTCAAATTTGTTCGTCATTTCAGCATGAAGCCGTTGATATGTTGACAAAAAAAGTCTTGCGCGCGTGTAAAGAATTTGGTCAGAAAAAATTAGTACTTGCTGGTGGAGTTGCTGCTAACTCATATTTGCGTGGTTCGTTAACGGAAAAATGTAAGGATTTGGGAATAGAATTATATTTTCCGCCTATGGAATTTTGTACAGATAATGCTGCTATGATTGGTTCAGTGGCATATTATCAACTTCTTAAAGAGGACCCTGCTGACTTGAATATTTCTGCATTGCCAAGTATTGCGTTAGAATAGCAGTAAAGTGCTAAAAAATAACAGGAAAGTAATAAAAAAGATGCATATAGTCGCATCTTTTCTTTATTTTATAAACAATGGTTTTATGTAAATATCACTTGTAATATAATCTTTTTGTTGGTCTTTGTTAACATCAAGCAAGAGGGCATAAAGGCTGTTGGCTTTGTCTTCTGTATACATCAATATTTGTCCAAATGGGTCGTTTTGCGCTTCAATGGCATCTTGCTTTCGCGATACTAAAACAGTATTACATTCGCTTAGACTTGAAAGTACGTCTTTATTGTTTTTAACGGCAAGCAACTTTATATATGGCAATTTATCAATTTCATATATATGTTTGACGTAGTCAGAACGCAAATTTAGGAGGCAAGCAGTTACTATTCTTTGTATGCGTGATTGTGTAAATCTTCGAGATGAGCAACTTTCGATAAAAGCGGGATAGTCAACATTTTCACGAGCTGTTGTGATAAGTTTGTTTTCAATTCCTTCAACAACATCGTAGTTTAGTGCTAAATCATTCGGGCTTGCTGTTCTAAGGCGATATAATGCCAAGTTTCCCCATAAATCCAAATCAGGAATTCCAACTGAACGCATTGAATTTGCAAAAATTTTGTATGGCTCGCTTGGAATGAACTTGCGTATGTTCCAAATTCGCTTACTTTTATATACTGATTCGCGTATTGCGGTGGCACTTGATAAGTTATAATCAAAATTTTCCGCGTCACTAGAACTACTTGAAGTGTCAATTCTCTTAATCGTGATAGGTGTGATATCGCGTCTGCCCGTTTGAAATAAAACTTTGAGATATTCAACTGCTAAAATGTTGTTTGGTGTATCTAATAGTTTCGAAACAACTTCAGGGTGTGTGAATTTTACAAGTCCAGCATCTATACATTCTTGCAGGGCGTGTGTTTTAGCGCGTCCAAGAGAGAAACCGTCATTTAGGTTACGTTTTATGCGTGCCTTATAAAAAGAAGGTTCTTTTGTTAAAAATTTTGCAAGTTCCGATAAAGAACGAATATCACCGCATTCACTGCCAAACGAAATGTGGGTAACATTTGCAAAGCTTGTCGCAATTTTAATTGCCGCTTGCGCAAAAACTTCGGCATTGGCAGTACAAAAATAGGTCGGAATTTGAACAACCGCCGATGCTCCTCCAGCAATTGCCATTTGAGCGCGTGCATATTTTTCACAAAGGGTTGGCTCCCCACGTTGTGAGAAATTGCCCCCCATAATGCAAAGACAGGCATCGCAACCACTTTGCTTTAAACTTTGCTCAATTTGATATTGATGCCCATTATGAAATGGATTGTATTCACATACGATAGCGCAAAACTTCATATTAAGACCTCGTTTACTTTGATAATTCAATTATAGCACATATTTTTAATTTAGCCAAATAAATAAATAAAAAATTTATATATATTGTTGACTTTTCTTAAAAAATATTATATAATGATATCCGTAAATAAATTTACATACTATTTTTATGGAGGTCTAACTGAAATGGCAGTTCCTAAATCTAAGACCTCTAAAGCAAGAAAGCGTTCAAGAGCAGCAAACTGGAAAATCACTGCTCCAGCTATTGTTGAATGCCCTCGTTGCCACGAGCCAAAACTCGCTCACCGTGTTTGTAAGAAATGTGGTTACTATGACGGTAAGCAAGTGCTTGTTTTAGAGAAGAACAAAGAGCAGGATAAGAAGAGCGCGTAGTTAGCGCTTTTTTTGTTTGTTAAAGGCTAGAAATATGTTTTTTTAGCCTTTTTTGTTTGTCTTTTTTTAAAATATATGATAAAATATATTAATTAATTCTTTCGTTTTTGAGGTGAACTATGTTTAAAATATTAGTCGATGCTTATGGTGGTGATAATGGCGCAAGCGAAATGATTGAAGCGTGTATTCTTGCTTTGCAACGTCATTCTAATATTTCCATTGAAATAGTAGGTAGAGAAAATGAATTGAATACTTTGCTTTCTACAAAGAAATATGACACTGAACGTTTGGTGGTTACACACGCAGATGAAGAAATTACTTGTAATGAAGCCCCAGTAGAAGCAATTAGAACAAAAAAGAAAAGTTCACTTGTTATTTGTATAGATAAATTAAAAGCAGGTGGCTATGCTGGTATGGTTTCGGCAGGTAGTACTGGTGCTGTGTTGAGTGGTTCTGTATTAAAATTGGGAAGGCTACCTGGACTTTCTCGTCCCGCGCTTGCTCCTATGCTTCCTACAATAACGGGGGGCAAAGTTTTGCTAATTGATTGTGGTGCTAATATGGACTGTAAGCCTATTAACTTGTGCCATTTTGCGCTTATGGGTAGCGAATATATGAAAGTTACGCAAGGAATTGCTCAACCACGTGTTGCATTGCTAAATGTGGGGGTGGAAGAAGCAAAGGGTAACGAACTTACGAAGGCAGCTTATGCAGAACTTCAAAAATTGCCAATCAATTTTGTTGGCAATATGGAAGCGCGCGATGCTTTGAGTGGTGTGTGTGATGTTATAGTTACGGACGGCTTTTCTGGAAATGTATTGCTCAAATGTATTGAGGGCACGATGGGCAATGTTATGAAAGTTATTAAGGGTGGTTTAAAGTCGTCGTTAAAAGCGAAAATCGGCGGTTTAATTGTTAAAAAACCTCTTAAAAATGCTTTAAAACGCTATGATTATCAAACTTATGGCGGTTCTCCTTTGTTGGGAACAAAACAAATTGTCGTAAAAGCGCACGGCTCAGCAAAAGTTGTAAGTTTACTTGCTAGTATTGAGCAAGTGAAGGAATATGCTGAAAAGGACTTGCTGACTAAAATTGGCAATACACTTAGCGAAAATAAAATTGAGTTGCAGGACTAATTTAGTCTAATAAAAAAGGAGAAAAACGGTGAGTTTTAAGAGAATTGAAGTTTTGGGCTTTAAATCATTTGCTGACAAATTAGGCATCGAATTTAGTAATGGTATCACCGCCATTGTTGGCCCAAACGGTTGTGGTAAATCAAACTTTGCAGATGCAATTAGATGGGTTTTGGGTGAGCAGTCGTCCAAAAACTTGCGTGGAAGCAGTATGCAAGATGTAATATTCAAAGGTTCAGAAACAAGAAAAAGTCTATCTTATTGTGAGGTTTCGTTGATTTTTAGTAACGAAAATCATCAGTTTAATCTTGATTATGACGAAGTTGTAATTTCTCGAAAACTTTATCGTTCTGGAACAAGTGAATATAGCCTAAATCATTCGCCTTGTCTGCTTAAAGATATAACTGCACTTTTGCACGATAGTGGTATTGGTCGTGATGGTTATTCAATCATTGGACAAGGTAAAGTTGAACAAATTGTGGCAAGTAAACCTGAGGATAGGCGTGTCATTTTTGAAGAGGCGGCGGGAATTGCGAAGTTTAAGGAGCGTAAAATAGAGGCAGAACGCAAACTTACGCGTACTCGTGAGAATTTGAGCCTTATTGAAAATACTGTTATTGAGATTGAACGTCAATTAATGCCTATGCGTGAGCAGGCGGAGAAGGCTAAAAAATATCTTGATTTACGCGAACAACTCAAATTTCAAGAAGTTAATAACTATATTTATCATTATGAAAATGCAAATAGTAATAAGCAACGCATTAGCGATATGATTGAAGGACTTAAAGAACAATCAATTGACAAGGAAAAGCAAGTTCAATCTGCAATTGAAAAGCAAAATCAATCGCTCGAAGGCATAAAGGCTATTGACGAGCAAATCCAAACTTTGCGTGATGAAGTACTAAAACTAACTGTAAGCCTTGAAAAAACTGCGGGAGACCGACGTGTTGCACAAGCAAAAATACAGTATTTGGTTGAGCAAGCGCAAAAATTGGAGCAAGAAATAGTGCAGGATAAAGCTGATTTTGATAAGATTAATAACGAATTACAAGAAAAACAGGTGAATAAGTCAAATAATGTTGAAAATCTCAATTCAATGCGCGCAAAATTAGATGAACTTGAACAAATTTATGCTGGTGTGATGGAGCAATTGAAAGTGAGCGAGCAGGCAGTAAGTGGCTCGCAACAGGAAATGCAGGACGCAATTTCTAAAATTAGTGATATTAAAGCGAATATTTCACGTTTGCAAGCAGAAATAACAGCGATTAGTGAGCGCGAAACTGAACTTGAAACAAAGAAAATTTCAGTTGAAAGCAAGAAAGAAGGCGCTCTGGTAATTGAAAATCAGGCAAGACTTGATTGCGAATCTGCCGAGGCAAATCGTCGCGGTGCGTGGGATAATTTGACGGCTTTGCGTGAAACTTTTGCATCAGTAGAGCAAGGCGAAAAGGATTTGAGATTGCAACTCGACATTTCAAGTGCGGAACTGGCTAAACTGGAATCTCGTGCCAAGTTGCTCAATGAAATGCAGGCAGAATATGAAGGGTATAATGGAACCGTACGCAGGCTACTTCTTGATGCTGGTAAAAATGTTGAATTGCAACGCTTACTTGTAGGTGTTGTTGGCGAACTTATAACAGTGCCACAAAATTTGGAAACTGCTATTGAAATAGCACTTGGTTTTGCTGTTCAGAATATTGTTACGCGCGATGAGCAAGATGCAAAGCAACTTGTTGCTTATCTTAAATCGAAAAATTATGGTAGAGCGACATTTTTGCCTATTAATTCGATGAAACCTAAATATTTAAATGACAGTTTTAGACCTTTGTTAAACACGGCAGGGTGCTATGGTGTTGCAAATGAATTAATTGAATACGATAGTAATCTTGCGCCTGTTTTCAAAGGATTGCTGGGCAATACTGTTATTGTGGATAATATGGAAACAGCAGTACGATTAGCCAATAGTTCGCATTTTGGCTTTAAAATCGTAACTCTTGAAGGTGATGTAATTAATCCTGCTGGTTCAATTACTGGTGGTAGTAAGAAAGCAGAAATCAATAATTTATTGTCGCGAGAACGCGAAATTGAAACAATAGCAGAAAAAATCAAGACCCTGACTGCAAAAGTAGAAGAAGAAAAAACTACTCTCAAAGCATATGCAGATATGTTGGTTAAATTGACTCGTGAAATTGACGCTCAAACAAATATGTTGCACGAATGTGATGTAGAGTTAGCGCAAAAGAATGAGATGTTGCGTCATTCACAAGAAGATAGTCAACTTTATACTAGTGAACTTGACGAAATCAATCAAGAGTTATCGAGAATTCACGCACGAAAGGATATTTTGGAGCGCGAACTTGCAACCACCAAGGCGATAGATGGCGGTGATATGCCAACGGCAAAGGGTGGCGGAAAAAGTAGTAATCAATATGATATTCTGCGTGATAAGCGTGATAGTTTAACAGAACAAATCACAGATTTAAAAGTTAATATTGCAACATTAACAGCTGAAATTACCTCTATTGACAGCGAAGTCGAAAGGTTGCTGGGTGAGCAGGAAGAATTGAGCGCGTGTATTGATGAAAACAATTCTTTGCTTGTTAAAAATTCGCGCACTATTGAAACTGCTCGTGAATTAGATGCTAACGCAGATAATGGTAATGGGGCAGAAATTTCAGCAAAACTTGATGCGGTAAAAGCAAAAGTGGTTGAGATGGAGGAGTTAAAACTTGAACTTCACGCTAGCCTTGCAGGAATTGAGGAAGAACGTACAAGAGTAACTAACGAGTTTGCGCGTATTCAAGAGCGAATTTATCAGGAAGAAGCAAAACTTGCTCAAATTGACACTAATATAGAGAATATGCAAGACAGGATTTTGGAAGATTATGAACTTACTTATCTTACTGCTCTTGACCTTAAAGACCCTGATTATGATTCTGAAGGTGGTCAGGCGCGTATAAACGATTTGAAGCGCGAGATAAGTAGGCTTGGGCATGTTAATGTGAATGCTATTGAGGATAGCAAGGACCTTGATGCTAGATATACAGACCTTTCAACACAGTTGGCGGACTTGAAAAAGGCAGAAGAAGATATAATGACTGTAATTAACGAGTTGAGTTCGCAAATGACTGAAAGGTTTGATACGCAATTCCAAAAAATAAACGAGAATTTCTCTCGTATATTTAGGGAATTGTTCGGTGGCGGTAAAGCAAGACTTGTGCTAACTGATGATGATGTATTGACTGCTGGTGTTGATATTATAGCAGAGCCACCAGGAAAAGCACTCGGAAATATTAACTTGTTAAGCGGTGGTGAGAAGTCTTTAACGGCAATTGCAATTTTGTTTGCGATTTTGAAATTAAGACCAATGCCATTCTGTTTGCTTGACGAGATTGATGCAGCACTTGATGATGCAAATGTAGAGCGTTTTGCAAAATATTTGCATAGATTTGCAGGTGAAACACAGTTTATTGTTATCACTCACCGTAAGCCAACTATGGAACTTGCGGACAACCTTTATGGAGTAACAATGGAAAATAAAGGTGT
>JAFUJK010000073.1 GCA_017468205.1 Clostridia bacterium | reverse complement strand
GACGCAACTGGGGGGCTTGCGGGATATGTTGCTTCTGGTACTTGTACAATCACAAATTGTGATGTATATGCTGATTCTACATCAACTTATCAAATTCGTGCAGGTTCAAGTAGTTATAATGGTTATGCTGGTGGTTTTATAGGATATAGTGCTGGTACAAGTGTTAGTATAACAGATAGTGCTTTCTATTCCTCTGGTGGTAATTATTCGGTTTATGGATATAAGCATGCTGGTGGTTTGATTGGTTATCATAATCCATCTTCCAGCACTGCAACCTTGACATTAACTAATAATTTAGTAGAACTAGGTGCATCATATTCTGTTTATTCAGCTGATTCTTCTAGTGGTTCCGGTGGTTTGGTTGGCAATGTAAGGTATAATATAAATGTAAGTGGATGTACGGTAAATTGCAATACTACTTATGCAATAGGTGGTTCTACTTCTTCCTATGATTATTCTTATATTGGAGGTATTGTAGGATATGCATTTGATTCTAGTTCTAATTTTAATAATTGTACGGTAAATTTTAATGAAAAATATTCATTAAAAGGGAATTCAGCAGTTGGTGGTATAATTGGTTATAATACTGTTGGTATAAATATTAATAATAGTGAAGTAAATATAGGTCCTTATGAATATGTCATTTATGCTTATGATGGTTCAGCTGGGGGAATGGTGGGAAATGGCAAGAATATTAGCATCAATGAATGTGAGGTAAATATAGAAAATGCTTCAAATCACTCTATTTATGGTTTAGAAGAGACCGGTGGTGTTATTGGGTATTGTACTGATGTAATAACATTAAAAAATAATATCGTAAATTGTAATGGTAGAATTTATAGCAGTGAAAGAACTGCGGGAGGTTTTGGAGGAAGTATTACTAGTAGTGGAGAGATTAGTAATAACAAAATTTATTTAAAGTCAGCTCGTTCAATTTCCTGTGGTTCAGAAGGTTCAAGTATAGGAGGATTTATGGGTACTTATAGTGGTACTGCAACTATTTATGATAATTTGGTATCAATAGATGGTGGAACTTCTAGTTATGCTGCATTATACAATTCTAGTGACTCGGGCTTAATGGGGGGATTTATTGGTAGTTGTACTAGTAATATAACGCAAAAAAATACAGTCTTAATAAACTCAGCATATCCATTCTATATGATTTATGATTCAACCTATAAAACCAAATTGGGATTTTATATTGGTTACGCTAACGGATATAAAATAAGTAACGCAGTAGTTGAGGGAACTGTATCCACTATAAATATAAGTAAACCTTATATGTTGGGTGGAGTTGTTGGGTATGATGCTGTAGTAGATAACTGCAGAGTAAATAATGTACACTTAGTTTCGCAATCAGTATATTTTGGTGGTTTGGTTGGCTCACAGGGAAGTGGTACTAATTCATACATTATCAATTCAAGTATAAATGTAACTAGTAGCAGTGCTGGTGCATCTATTGGTGGATTGTGTGGAGCGTCAGATTCGACATTTGAAAATTGTTATGCTGATATAGATATAACATCAACATCGTCTGGGTATGATGTTTCTATAGGAGGTTTTTCGCCTGTTTCTAATAGTTATACTTATAAAAATTGTCAATTTGTAGGTTCGATTGTGGCTTCTGCTACATATGAATGTAATTATTCTTTCTATGGATTTGCTGGGGCAGGGAGTGCTATAAATTGCGGTATTATTATGGATATCACAACAAGTTCGAATTATATAACTGAAAGTCTTTATTCAACTTTTAGTACAGTAACTGCTGTAACAAATTGTTATGTTAAAATAGCAAATACTTTAAACGGTGTAAGTGCAACAAGTACGACATCAGCGGCTATAGCCTATGATATTTCTGGAACTTACAGCGGGTCAAAAAATGCTGATAAGATGAAAGATTTGAATTATTATTTAGGATTGTCGTGGGATTTTGAAAGCTTGTGGTATATAGACACTGTGAATAACGAAAATGATGGCTATCCAACTTTATTTCACGATAATTTTGTTCCAAAAGCTGAGGCTGGTGTTACGTTAAATTCGTTTAGCGATACTACAATAACGGCAACTTTAGGTGATGGACTATCGCCAATAATCACAATACGTGATTTCTCTATACGAATTACTCGTTCAGGAAGTGGTTCGTCAAAATATTGTGATTATAGTTACTCCATTTCGGGTACGACTTTAACTCTTAATATTTCAAATGTAAATTACACAGGGTATTTGGGGCATTGTATTAAATTATCTAGTTATAAGGCTTTGGCAGTTCAAAACAATCTAAATAGTTTGCGTATGGACTCTTTCACACAGACGGCGCAAGGTTCGGCAGTTATTGTGGCAACAATTTTAAGTGGGGACATCTATCCTACAATATCCTTGAACACATATTCGGCGCAACCTATAACTTGGGGGTCTGGAACTCGTTCGGGAACATTTGGTAACACGACTTATACATACACTCTTAATAACAACGTGTTAAACCTTTCAATTTCAAACCTGCCAGCGGGCGAAAATATGTTATATATTAACGAAACTTATACTGATGTCAATGTATATTTTTCGAGTGGTTCGGGGTCGATATACAAAATTAATTCTGGTTTTAATACAACTATTATGATTACGCCTGACGGGGGTAAGTATGTAAGTTCAATTAAGGTTGGAAGTGCGGGCGAAAATCAACTCATTGACAAGACAAGTGGATATATTCTTGCTGACGGCGTGTTTAGCATTGACTATAGCGCTAGAAGCGGAGTAAATACGATTATTTTGGAATGCATTAGTTTGAAAAAGACTATTGACATTTACATAACAGTTGCGGATATGCAAAACGAAATCAAAGAAAGTGGAGGCGCATCAATCACAGGCGTAGCCGTTCAAGCCACCAACGGCGGTGAGGTGCGAATGACTGGAAGCGATTTTGCGGAAGACGCAGACGAAATTGTTTTAATGGCTGTTGCGTATGCAGGTTATCAGTTTGAGAAGTGGACTGACAGTGAAGGAAACAATTTGGGTTCTGCATTAAGTGTTCGCTTTACAAAAGCGCAAATTGATGGAAAAATAATTATTGCAAATTTTGAAAAAATTGCAAACGATAAGGTGAACACAGAAACAGATAATACAGGTGAATTTGTATAATAAAAAATGCACATTTTAGTGCATTTTTTTGTATTTTTTCATTATTTTTTAATATTTTTTACGCGAATATCATAGTTAAAAAGCCAAGTATGATTAGATAAGGTACAAAATAAATTAAATTTATATTTTTAACTACTTTTTTCATCAGGATTAGCCCGAGCAACGCGCTGAAAAATGCTGTTACAAAAGCGATTATTGTGCCGATTAAATTAATATCTATAAAGATTGTTGAAAAATCGGCAAAAATTAGTTGATAGACAAGGCTAGCAAATATTATTGGAATAGACATCAAGAAACTGAAATCTAGGGCCGTTTGGCGCTCGATGCCTGCTGTTAGACCAAATGCGAGAGTTGTCCCGCTTCGACTTAAACCTGGGAAGACTGCGAAAGCCTGACTAACCCCCATTACAAGCACGTTTTTATAGTTAAGTTGGGAAGGTGTTGTTGTTCTTTTTGACATAATCACCGCAACTGTTAGGAAAACGGCTGTTAGTAAAAAGCCGATGCCAACGAATGTTATACTTGAAAGTACGGTGTCGACAATTCCACCCAATAACACAACAAATATAACTGCGGGAATTGTTGCAATAACGAGATATTTATTCATTTGGCAAAGCGGGTGGGTGATTAGGTGCCAAATTGTTTTGCGATAGTATAAAATCACGGCAAAAAGAGTGGCGACGTGAAGCAATACATTTAAAAAAAGGAAATCGCCTTCAAGCCCACAAAAATGTTCAAGCAAAACCAAATGCCCGCTCGAACTTATTGGCAAGAATTCGGTTATTCCTTGAACAAGCCCAAGCATAATGGGTATCCAAAACTCCATAAAATCGAGCTCCTATGTTTTAAATATTATATACACGAGCGAGATTTTTATTCAAATAATTTTTTAAATCTAGCCTTTATTTAGTTGTTATTATTGCATAAAAATGTTATAATAACCCCAAAGGAGAGTTCTATGTTTAAGTCAGGTTTTGTTGCTGTTGTGGGTAAGGCAAATGTTGGAAAGTCCACCCTTGTTAATGCGCTCATAGGCAAAAAAGTTTCAATAGTTAGCCCTAAACCACAGACTACGCGCGACCAGATTTTGGGGGTAGACAACGGGGAAGACTATCAAATTATTTTCATTGACACCCCAGGAATTCACAAAGCGAAAAACAACCTAGATAGGCAAATGCAGGAGCATATTAATAATGCGACCGTTGATGTAGATTTGATTTTGTATGTGATGGACGGTAGCAAGAATTTTGCCGATGACGACATCGCGAAATTGAAACATTATGCAAAACTTGGTTTTCCACTTTTTGTGATTGTAAACAAGGTGGATTTGGGTAGTTTTGAAAGTATTTATCCGCGCTTGGCTGTTCTCAATGAAATTGAGGGAATTGAGGAGATTTTTGGAATCTCTGCAAAAACGGGCAAAAATTTAGGCGACCTAAAACAAGCAATTTTGGGAAAATTGACGGATAATATTGAATATTTTCCTCGCGATGTCTACGGTGCGCAGACGTTGGAATTTAACTTGGCAGAGTTGATTAGGGAAAAGATTTTATGGTTGCTAAACGACGAAATCCCGCACGGTGTTGGAGTTGAAATAACGGGGTTAGACACGAACGCAACTCCTGCATACGTTGGAGCAACGGTTTATTGCGAAAAGGCTAGCCATAAAAACATAATTATCGGCGCAAAAGGCGCAATGCTTAAAACAATCGGCACAGAATGTAGGCAGGCAATGGAAAAAATGCTAGGAAAATCCGTTTATCTCGAACTTTTTGTTAAGGTCAAACTTAACTGGCGAGATAGGGTCAAGGTAAATTAGAGAATAAATTGCTCTAAATATGTATAAACTAGTACAAAAAAAGGGGTGATTTTATGGATAAAAAAGAAAAAAATGCAATTGAACTAGCGTGGGACGCGTTTTGTGAGACGGGCGAAATTGGCGCGTATATGCTGTACAAAAAATTGAGTGAGGAAAATGATTTAGATGCAACAGATAATCACACAAGGGGTGGTGCTTAACGCCTTTGATTACCGCGATGCGGATAAAATTGTAACTATCGTAACTCCCGAATATGGCAGGCTTTCCGCCGTTCTTCGTGGGGTCAAAAAAGTAACTGCAAAAATGAAATTTGCTTCTCAACCTTTTTGCTATGCGCAATTTAAATTGGTTGGGGGCTGGGATATGCTTACAGTGGCTGGCGCAACGGAAATCGAGAGTTTTTTCGATATTACACAGGATTATCGCTCTATGGTCGCGGGAAGCGCGATTTTGGAAATGGCTGACGCTGTGAGTGTGGTGCAACAGCCTGACCATTTGCTCTTTACAGGGCTAACGAGCGCGCTTCGCACGTTGGCAAATTCGGACACCGACCCTGATGTGATTTTGATGCGTTTCGCTCTTGGGGTTTTTAAGATTACGGGCTATGCGCTAAATCTTAAAAATTGCAAAAGTTGTGAAAAACCGCTTGCAAACGATTTGGTGCGATTTGAGGTTGGAACGGGAGAATTGTCTTGCATTCATTGTTCAGAAAATGATTTTATTCCAGTATCCGCGCGCTCGCTCGAAATTATGCAAAATATGGTGAAATTGCAGTTTGATGAACTGGAAAAAATCGTGCTTACTGAAGTTGAAATAAATGAGTTTAGACAAATAATTCGCGCAAATTTCAAGTTGAGATATAACAGAGATTTAAAAAGTTTTAATTCGTTGCTGGAAATTGAATAGGTAGTTTTAAAAAATTGGAGGAAAACATATGAAAAAAGACCCGATTTCCACCCCCCAAAAGTGGCAGGGGGGGGGGGGCGCTAAATAGCGAAAAAATTGCTG
>JAFUJK010000072.1 GCA_017468205.1 Clostridia bacterium | reverse complement strand
GCAAGGAAGATGTTGATGCGGCTGCTCTTGAGAGCGAGCGTCAAATTTACCTTACACAAGCAATGAACGAGGGTAGACCTGAGCAAGTTGCTCAAAAGATTGTTGAGGGACGTATTAACAAGTACTTCAAGGAAGTTTGTTTGCTTGAACAAGAGTACTTCCGCGACCCTACAAAGACAATTCGCGATTTGATTACCGAAGCCGTTGCTAAAACTGGTGAGAAAATCACTCTCCGCAGATTTACCCGTTATGAGATGGGTGAGGGCTTGGAAAAGAGAAGCGACAACTTCGCAGAAGAAGTTGCTAAACAAGCATCAGGTAACTAATTATCCTAAAAAAGACCCCGTTTGGGTCTTTTTTTCATTCATATTTAATAAATTTGTTTATTAAATGTGTTGTAAACATTTGCCAAAATGCAAAAAATTAAGTACAATATAAGTATTACTAACTATGAGGAGTTTTTTATTATGTTAAATGAATATGACCAATCTTTGTACGACGGCTTAACAGAGCAGTTGCAGAAGAGCCTTGACCACTTTAACAGTGAGTTGGGCTCGGTGCGTGCTGGTAGGGCTAATCCTAGACTTTTGGACAAAATTATGGTTGACTACTATGGAACTATGACACCGCTTAACCAAATGGCTAACATCAGTGCGCCAGACCCTAGAACTATTGCTGTTTCGCTTTGGGACATTTCACAACTTAAAGAGGTTTTGAAAGCAATTCAAGCAAGCGACCTTGGTCTTAACCCTAGTGATGATGGTAAGGTAATTAGATTGTTTGTACCTGCTCCAACAGAGGAGCGTCGTTTGGAACTTGTGAAGATGGTACGCAAATTTGCGGAGGACACACGCGTAACTATGCGTAATGGTCGTCGCGACTGCCTTGACGAGTTTAAGAAGTTGAAGAACGACAAAAAAATCACCGAAGACGAAATGAAGACAGCGGAAAACGAGGTTCAGAAGATTTTGAATAGCTTTACTGACAAGGTTGAAAAATTGTTAGAGCAAAAAGAGAAAGAAATCACCGAAGTTTAATTGTTTTGTGTATTTATTTTGCTTTTTCGCATATAGTACTTTTAAAATGACAGCATTTAGGAAAGTATTATATATAATATATAGAAAAGAGGTGGCAAGTGTTTGCTGGAAAGATAAAAATTAATAAACATCTTGATTTGTCGCGATTGCCTGCGCACATTGCCATCATTATGGACGGAAACGGGCGATGGGCGACTCGTAGAGGGTTGCCAAGAAATATGGGGCATAAAGCGGGGTGTGAGAATCTCAAACGTATTGTGCAACATATTTATGATTTGGGAATCAAGTATGCAACATTTTACACATTTTCTACCGAGAACTGGAAGCGCCCCAAGGAAGAAATTGATGGCATTTTTAGCATTGTGCGCGATTATTTAGACGAGGACGGGGATTCTTTCTTGGAGCGCGGGGCGCGCGTGGTGGTTTCGGGCGATTATACAAAACTGCCAAGCGACCTTGTCGACTCTATCAGTAGAATTGTTGAAAAAACGAAAAATTGCGACAAATTTACGTTAAATCTCGCCATTAATTATGGTGGGCGTGATGAAATTTTGCGCGGGGTGAACAAGGCGATTGAATCGGGGGAGAAATTGGAGAGTGTGGACGATTTTTCCAAATTGCTATATTCATCGGAGTTGCCTGACCCTGACTTTATCATTCGCACAAGTGGGGAGATGCGCATCAGTAATTTTATGCTTTGGCAAATGGCATATAGCGAGTTTTACTTTACAAAAACATATTGGCCAAGTTTTAGTGAAAAGGATTTGCAACTTGCGTTGATCGATTTCCAGCGAAGAAAACGCCGTTATGGCAGTATTTAACATAGGAGAAAAAATAATGGAGAACAAAAAATCAATAAACACGCCAGCAAAATGGTGGCCTCGCATTATTTCGGGGGCGATTATTTTGGTGGCGCTTGTTGGGTGCTTTTTCCTGCGCGAATTAAGTGAGTACGTTTTTGACTTGCTAATTGGTGTAATTATGGTATTTTGCGCCTTTGAAGTAGAAAACCTGCTTCACAAAATGGATAGACCTACTTGGACAACCCCGATTGGGCTATATCCGATATTGTGTTTTGCAATGATAGTTATATCTGCTAATACAAACTTAAATTTCTATCACTTTATTTTAATTAATCTGGGCATCTTGGTGTTATATTTTATCGCGCTTTTTGCGTTCCCTTTGATTTTTTCAAAATTGGGAAACAAAATGAAGGTGCGCGAGGGGTTTATAGGCTCTCTTGGCTATTATAGTTTTAGCAAGTCTATGAACACAATTTTTGTGTGCTTGTGGCCAACATTCTTGTTTAGTTTTGCATTTATCATTAACCACTTCACTCAATTAGGTATTTCTGAAACGGCAAACTACTATATTAATAGTGGCGTTGACCTTGGTTTAATGGGATTGGTGCTTTTGTTTGCTTCGAGTATGTTCGCTGACACATTTGCAATGCTCACTGGTAGATTTATCAAGGGTCCAAAAATCAACCTTGAAAAGTTGGGACCAGGCAAGTCTTGGACAGGCTTTATCGGCGGAATAGTGGGTGCAATGGTTGCAAGCGTTGTTGTGTTCACAATATTCAACTGTTTTGGTGGATATTCTGACTTGTTCAATTCACTTCAAATTAGTGTTTGGACATTCTTGTTGGGTGGCTTGTTCTGTGGCTTATTTAATATGGGTGGCGATTTGTTTAGTTCGCTGTTTAAGCGCAGAGCGGTTGTAAAAGATTTCAGCCAACTTATTCCGGGGCACGGTGGTGTGATGGATAGATGTAACGGGCTTCTTGTTAATGCGGTATTTGTGTTTGTATTCTTTATCATACTATTTGCTTAAATTGAATAGATATATTACAAATGCGGGCATCTTGCGCGCATTTGTTACATTATGGAGGGGAATGATTTGATTTCTATGCTTGCTAGTTTTGCTAGTGTGATGACCACGATTGGCTATATTGCATTAGCGGTGCTGGTTCTGTTGCTAATGATAACAATTCACGAACTTGGGCATTATCTTTTTGGTAAGTGGCTTGGGTTCAAAATTGAAGAGTTTTCGATTGGTTTTGGTAAGGCGATTTTCAAAAAAACGCTAAAATCTGGTGAGGTTTTCAGTATAAGGATTATCCCGCTGGGTGGATATTGTGCGTTTGCGGGAGAAGATGAGGACGACCCAGACCCAAACGCATTTAACAACAAAAAGCCGTGGAAGCGACTTATAGTGCAGTTTGGTGGTGTGTTCTTCAACTTTATTTCGGCAATAATATTCGCGTTTATTTTGCTTTTGTGTTTTGGTTACGATATTCAAAAGGTATCTAGTGTTGATGCGGATTTCCAAACAAATATTCAACAAAATGATATTATTCGAGAAATTGATGGTATTAAAGTTGATTTTATAACTGACAACACGGCGAATAATTTGATTAATCAGCATTATAACAATATGTCCGATGCAGAAAAAGCAAATTATACGCTTGTAACTGTTGACGATGTCGAATATAAATGTTACAATAACCTTGAATTGACAGTTCAGCGCGATGGTGAATACCAGGAAATTGTTGCAAATCTCTACACATATGTCGAAATCGACAAAGAGGGTAATGAATCTACGAAGCTTGTGCTGGGATTGACAACAACTCCATATCAGCACACTTTCGGAGAGGCGATTGCAAGATGTGTGCCGTTGGCGGCCGCTTTTGCGTGGAAAGTGCTTGTGTTCTTGTGGATGCTGTTGACTGGTGGGATTGGGCTTGCTGATATAGGAGGTCCGTTTACAACTATCTCAACTATTGCGGAATATTCGCAACAAAATATTGTAAATCTCTTTGTATTTTTGCCGTTCATTGCTGCGAACCTTGCTGTATTCAACATTTTACCGTTGCCATCTCTTGATGGTTCGAGAATGCTGTTTACCACCATTGAATGGATACGTGGCAAGCCGATAAATCGCAAAATTGAGGGATATATTCATTTTGTGGGCTTAATTGTGTTATTTGCGCTTGTGCTGTTTGTCGATATCTATCATTTGTTTATTTGAGGTGAGATTTGGAAACTTTGCAAAAGTTAAAGGACTTGGGATTTAGAGAAGATAGGATAAAATTGGATAATGTTGTGTATTCTGAAAATGATGATGAGTGTGTGATTAATTTGATTTTTTCAGAAAAACAGCCATTAAACGATGAGGAACGTGAGAAAATTAGAGAAGGATTTGCGCAAGACTTGGGAGATTTATGCAAGACAACCGTCAAGTTCAACAAAAGTTGTTTTGATGAAGACGTGGTGCGCAAGCGTGTTGATGAATATTTTGAGCAGTATTACAAAGCATTAACAATGATTTTTGAAAAATCTGATATAGAAATTAGTCCGACCGAGCAAGGGGCTACGATTGTTTTTAATTGTGACCCGATGACCAAGCAAGTGCTTGATAACAAGGATTTTGTGAACGATTTGAGGCTGTTTTTGTCGCATAAATTCTTTATTGATTTTCAAATTAAATTGGTTGCGAAAGAAAATGTCGTAGATATTAGTGATTTGGCGACGAGTGAAGTGCTTGAAGATACATTATCGGCTTGCTTGGCAGAAGAGGAGAAAATCAACAAGTATCTTGTTGAAGTAGGCGAATGTTTTTACGGCAAATTTGCTGGGGGCGAACCTGTTTTTATTTCGTCTGCACCAAAAGAAAATGGGACGGCGATTTTGCTTGCTGGAACGGTAAACAATCCTGCATTTTCAACATTTTTGCGAAAATCAAAAATGGCTGGGGCAGAACCCGAAGAACGCAAAAGATTTACTTTTACTTTAACGGATATTAGCGGAAAAACTGATGTGGTTATTTTCCCAAGCGATAAAACTATTGAGGAACTTGAAAAAATCGCCGAGGGAGATGTTGTGGCGGTTGGTGGCTCGGTTAGCGTGTTTAACAACAGAGTTAATATTAAGGCTAACAGCCTTTCGCGTTGTGAAATTCAAACAACGGAACTGAAAAAAGTATATCGCAAAGTTAATTCTAAATATTATTACGTAAATCCGCAACCAGTTAGTGAAGTTGCGCAAATGGATTTGTTTAGTATGACTGATAAAAAATCTTCATATTGGGACGAGCACGAGTCTGTTGTTGTTTTCGACTTTGAAACAACTGGACTTGATGCTAAAAGTTGCCAAATCATTGAAATTGGGGCAGTGAAGATTAGAAATGGTTCTATTATTGAAACTTTCCAAACACTTATAAATCCTGGGCAACCTATTCCTGCTGAAATTACCAATTTAACCCACATTGACGATAGTATGGTTGTTGACGCGCCTACGATTGAGCAGGTTTTGCCAGATTTTTATCGCTTTACTCACGGTTCTGTTTTGAGCGCTTATAATATTGATTTTGACTATCAATTCTTGGACTTGGGTGGGAAAAAATTGCGTTTGCTATTTAACAATGAGCAAATTGATACGTTAAAACTTGCTCGTAATAAAGTACCAAGTTTGAGTAATTATAAACTAGGTACTGTGGTTAAGGCTTTGAATATTACACTAGATAACGCGCACCGCGCGCTAGCCGATGCTTATGCGACTGCCAAAGTGTTTATTAAATTAATTTAAAAAGTTTTGTAAATTGCGTCTAAACTATTGATTTTTTAGATAAACTATGTTATAATACATCGAAGACTTATGAGTGGGGCGACCCACTCATAACTTTTAATAATTTAGACTATGGGAGTTTATCGTTAAATGATTAACAGTAAAGATTTCTTTTTGGCATTGGACCAACTCGAAAAAGAGAAAAAGATTGATAAAGAATTCTTCATTTCTGCACTTGAAAGCGCATTGACAAGTGCTTATAAGAAAAACTTTGGCGAGGCACGTAGCGCCACTGTTAAACTTAACCCTGAAAAGGGAACAATTAAAGTTTATGCATATAAGACTATTGTTGAGGAAGTTGAGGACCCTGACAAGGAAGTTAGTCTTGAAGATGCTAAACAAATTAAGTCAACATATAAGATTGGCGACACTATTTCAGAAGAAGTTACACCAAAGAGCTTTGGACGTATCGCTGCTCAAACGGCAAAGCAAGTTGTTATGCAAAGACTTAGAGAAGCGGAACGTGAGAATTTGAGTAATGAACTTAATACAACAGGCGACCAACTCACTACTGCCGTTGTTCGTAGAAAAGACGCTACAAATGTTTACGTTGAACTTAGTGGCACTGATGCAGAAGGTGTTTTGGGTGAAAAAGATATCATTCCGGGTGAGAAACTTGAGATTGGCGATAGAATAAAGGTTATCATTAAGAGAGTGCGTGATAATGGCTATGGGGCAGAGGTTCAAGTTAGCCGTACAACAACATCTTTTGTTCGTAAACTTTTTGAAATTGAAGTTCCTGAACTTGCTAGTGGTGAGGTAGAAATTAAATCAATAGCAAGAGAAGCTGGAAACAGAACAAAGTTGAGTGTGTATAGTCCTGACCCTAATGTTGACCCAGTTGGAGCTTGTGTTGGTGCACGTGGCGCTCGTATTAATGCTGTAATTGAAGAAATTAATGGCGAAAAAATTGACGTTATTAGATATAGTGAGGACGACTTTGTTTATATTGCAAACGCATTAAGCCCTGCAGAAGTTATTAGTGTTGAAATTAATCAAGAATCAAAGACAAGTCGTGTTATCGTGCCTGACAACAAACTCAGTCTTGCTATTGGTAAGGAAGGTTGCAATGTTCGTCTTGCTGCTAGACTTACAGGCTGGAAGATTGATGTGAAGAGCGAATCTACAAATGCTAAAGAAGAGCAAAGTAGACAAGTTCAGGAGTTTACACCAAGTTTTGATGCATCAATGGATGACGACATTGACATTTTTGAAGATATTCAAGCTATAGAATAGAGGTGGCTATGCCAAAAACAAAAACAGAACCGTTGCGTATGTGCGCGGTTACTAGGGAAATGTTGCCAAAATCTGGTTTAATTAGATTAGTGAAAACCGAAAAAGGAATTTTGGTTGACAATGAAAAGAGGCTTTCAGGTAGAGGCGTTTATATTACTAGGTCGATTGAAGTTATCGCACTTGCAAAAAAACGCAAGACATTAAATAGTGCTTTTAAATGCGAAATCGACAACGCAATTTATTTAAAATTGGAGGAACTCGCCAATGGAAGTAGAAATCAGTAGATATGTAGGCCTTGCACAAAATGCAAATGGTGTGGTGTTCGGATTGGATAATATAAAGAAAACAGACGGCATTCATTTGCTTTTGTTGTGCGACACTGCATCGAATAACTTATATGAAGAGATTTGCTTTATATCTGTTAGCAAAAAAATTCCTATGCATAAAATGGAATATATCACATTGGACCAAATTTTGAATACAACAAACTGTAAGGCTATCGGAATTACAAACAAACATTTGGCATCACAAATCAAATTTATTTTAGATAAGGAGAATTAGTCTTGACCGAACAAAATAAAACTAAAAAATTTACATTTGACAATATGCGCGCGCTTTCCGAAATTAACAACCGCAATCTTGTCCGTATGAATAAAGAGGTTGAAGTTATGCGCTCGGAATTAGAGGCTATCTCCAAAGATATCCGTGTTTTGTTGCGCGATATTGACACTAAAAACGAACAACAAAAGGTTGCTAAACCTGAGCCAAAAGTTGAGGAAAAGAAAGAACAGCCAAAGACTATGATTAGACAGTTTGATAATCGAGGAGGACGTAGCCAGCAACAGCAACAACGTCCTCAACAAGGTGAAAGAAAACCTCAGGGAGAAAAGTTTAATCACGGCAACCAGCAAAGAGATAGGGACAGAGGCAATAGAGAACAGAATTCTCAACGCAAACCGATGAATAATAATGCGCAAATGCAAAATAAGCCACGACCAAGCACTGGAAGTGTGAATGTTCACGTTGACCTTCCTCAGGCAAACAAACGCGTGTTTGAAAAACGCAAAGACGACCGCAAAAAAGGGTCGAGTTTTGACGATTTTGGGCGCAATAACAAACGTAATATGATGCGCAAGGGCTTGCTTGAAGAGAATTCAATTGAAGAGAGAATTCGCAGTAGCCGTAAACTTAAAAACAAGAAAAAAGCGGAGCAACCTTTTGTTGTTTCAGCACCTATTGACCACGCAGTGATTACCACAGAAACAGTTACTGTTAAGCAACTTTCCGAGAAAACAGGAAGGTCTGTTGCCGATATCTTAAAGCAACTTATGGTGCTTGGAATGATGTCAAATGTAAACTCGTCAATTGATTACACAACTGCCGAACTTGTTGCAAGTGAATTGGGTGTTGTGCTTGAACAAAAACTTGAAAAGTCATATGAAGAAAAGTTGGCCGAAGAGTTTGGCGGAGTTGATGGCGCAAACGACCAAAACAGTATCGGTCGTCCTCCAATCGTAACAATTCTTGGACACGTTGACCACGGTAAAACAAGTCTTCTTGACTTTATTAGAAAAACACATATCCAAAGCCAAGAGGCTGGTGGAATTACTCAAAATATTTCCGCATATCAAATTAAAACTAATAATCGTTTGATTACATTCATCGACACCCCAGGCCACGAGGCATTTAGTGCAATGCGTGCACGTGGTGCTAGCGTTACTGATATTGCAATATTGGTTGTTGCTGGTGACGATGGTGTTAAGCCTCAAACTCTTGAAGCAGTTCAGCACATCAAGGAAGCAAAAATTCCTATGATTGTTGCAGTTAATAAAATGGATAAGGCGGAGTCAAATTTCGAACGCGTTAAACAGCAACTTGCGGAAGTGGAGATTTTGCCAGAAGAATGGGGCGGAGATACAATTTTTGTTCCAATTTCAGCACTTACGGGAATGGGGGTTGATAAACTTCTTGAAATGGTGCTTCTTGTTGCAGACGTAAATGACTTGCGCGCTAATCCAGAACGTAAAGCTTTGGGTATGGTAATTGAGGCAAAACTTGATAAGGGTAAAGGACCAATCGCGACAGCAATCGTCCTTAATGGTACGCTAAAAGTAGGCGATACGATTATTTCTGGTGTCCACGCAGGTAAAGTCCGTGCTCTTATTGATGATAAAGGAAAAAATATTCGTCAAGCGCTTCCAAGTACTCCGGTTTCAGTTCTCGGACTTGATGGCGTGCCAAATGCAGGCGACCAACTTTATGCAGTTGACGCTAAATTTAGTCGCGATGTCCTTGCTGAACGTAAACGTAAAATCCAACAAGATAAAATCAACGCGAAAAACGTCTTCTCAATGGAAGAATTCTTGTCAAAATCAGTTGATAGCGAGAAGAAAGTTCTTAATATTATCGTAAAATCTGACGTTCAAGGCTCATTTGAAGCATTAACCGCAATTTTGAACAAAATTCAAAACGATGAAGTTCGCGTTGAATGTATCCACGGTGGTGTTGGAACTATAAATGAAAATGATGTTTTGCTCGCAAAGAATGCAAACGCAATTATTATTGGTTTTAATGTAAAACCAGATTCAAAGGCTTCTGCTGTTGCAGAGCACGATAAAGTGCAAATTTTTATGAGCAAGATTATTTATCAAATCAGTGAATTTGTTACAAAGACCATTAAAGGAATGCGTGAACCAGTCTTTGAAGAAAAAGTTATCGGACACGCAGAAGTTATCCGTACATTTAAGATTAGCCGTATCGGAACTGTTGCTGGCTGTATCGTAAAAGATGGTAAAATTACAAAGAACGCAAAATTGCGTTTGCTCCGTAAGGGCGAAAAAATTGTCGAAACTACCATCACTACTTTGCAACGCGACCGTATGGACGTAAAAGAAGTTGTTGCGGGTATGGAATGTGGTATCAAAATGGACGGCCACAACGACATTATCCTTGAAGATATTCTCGAAGCATTCGTTATGGTCGAAATTGAAAGAGATTAGGAGGGGAATATGCAGGCAAATAGATTACAACGCGTGAACAGCGAAATTAAAAAAGCTTTGGCAAGTATTCTTGCCGAGGATATTCGCGACCCACGTTTAAGCACAATGATTAGTATCGTTGATGTGAATACAACCAATGATTTGAGCCATTGCACAATTTTAGTTAGTATCTATGATAAAGATAAAAACGTCGTGAATGAGAGTTTTCGCACTCTTCTTCGAAGCGCTGGTTTTATTCGTAAATTGCTTTCTCAAAGGGTCGATTTGCGCATAACTCCTGAATTGCACTTCAAACTTGACGAAGGTTTTGAAAATAGTGAAAAAATGAATAAATTGATTGAATCACTCAATATCCCAAAGGAGGAAGAGAGTGCAGAGTAAAGCATTTGCAAAAAAATTACTACAAAGATGTAGCCACGCAGTCAGCGTGGCTATTTCCGGTCATAAGAGCCCTGACTACGATTGCATTTGTTCAAGCCTTGCGATGCAGGAAATTTTAAGACAAAACGGCATTAGCGCCGATGTTTTGCTTGAACGTCCTCTCGACGATTCGTTTTATGAGCCTATAAAAAATTGTAACTTTGTTTGCGAAACTGATGTACAATATGAGGTTGTTATTAGTGTTGATACTCCCGAAAAAAATATGCTCCCAACAATCGCTAACGCAAAACGTGAGTTGGCTCAAACTACTTTTAGTATTGACCACCATCACGATAATTCACTCTTTATGGAGTTTAGCCAAGTTTGGGCAGGTGAATCAAGCGCTTGCGAGGTGACTTTTAGAACTTTTGAGCCTTATTTTAAATTAAATGAGTATCTTGCCACCGTGTTTTATATAGGAATTTATGCCGATACTGGCGGTTTTATCTATTCAAATACTCACTCAACAACTTTTGATATTCTTTCAAAATTACTTAAATATGACATCAAAGCAGATGAAATTGTGCGCGATTGCTTTATGAGCATTTCCCCAAAATCTTTTGAAATGCTCGGTCGCGCTATGGCTAGTGTTGAGTTTTTTGAAAATGGTCAAATTGCCGTTTCCGTGCTTCGTTTGAAAGATTTTGAGGAAACAAAAGCATTATACAATGATAGTAAATTGATTACTAACTATCTGCAACGTATTAAAGATGTCAAGGTTGCAATTTGTATTTTTGAACCAGAGAAGGGCGACTATCACGTGTCGTTACGTACCGCTTGCGATAATGTGGACGTTTCTGCAATTGCCAAAAAATTTAATGGCGGAGGACATATACGCGCTAGTGGTATGAAACTCGTCGGCGATTACGAAAAGGCTCTACGCGCTCTAATAAATCAAACTAAAAATGTGTTGGGGTTGCTAAAATGAAAGGTTTTATAAATTTATACAAACCTGTTGGAATGTCGAGCGCACAAGCAGTTGCAAGAGTAAAACGCGCTCTTGAATTGCCAAAAAATGTTAAAGTTGGGCATACTGGGACGCTTGACCCGATGGCTAGTGGGATTTTGCCAATCGCTGTCGGTAGGGCGACAAGACTGTTTGATTTTATGTTAGAAAAATATAAAACTTATGTTGCGGAGTTCACTTTCGGTTTTGAAACGGATACTCTTGATAGCGAAGGCGAAATTGTGAAAACTGCGGAAAAAATACCATCAGTAGAGGAAATTATGGCTGTTTTGCCTGAATTTTTTGGAAAAATTGAGCAATTGCCTCCACAATATAGCGCAAAATCTGTAAACGGAATCCGCGCTTACGACTTGGCAAGGAAAGGTCAAGCCGTAGAACTCAAAAGTTGCGTTGTCGAGATTGTAGAGTTTGAGTTTCTTGAAGCAAGAGAGGAAAATAAGTTCGCTTTTCGCATTACTTGCGGTAGTGGTACATATATCCGTAGCCTTTGCCGTGATTTGGCTGTAAAATTGGGCTCGGTTGCTACTATGACTGCACTAGAACGCACAAAAGTTGGCGTTTTTGGGCTTGAAAATGCCGTAAAAATTGAAGATGTAACTGCAAGTGCACTTTTGCCGTGTGAAATTGTGTTAGAAAGGCTCGAAAAATTGAATATTTCTGCACAACAGCAGGAAATGTTGCTTCAAGGTAAACGTGTCGAGATGAGTAAGCAAAACGGACTTTATAAAGTTTTTAATGGAGAACTTGTAGGGCTTGGACAGGTCGAAAACAATTGTTTAAAGATGAAAACTTGGTTGATTTAAGAGGTATGTATGATTAGATTTGGACCATCTGGGAATAGTGAGGCTTTCTATGCCGAGGGGTTTAAAGAAACCGCACAAGCACCTGCGTGGCTTCACGAAAAAGGGCTGAATGCCTTTGAATATGCCTTCACCTTGGGGCAGTTCGTAAGTGATAAAACCGCAGGAAAGATTGCTCCCGAAGCTAAAAAGTATGACATTGAAATAAGCGTTCACGCACCATTCTACATTAATTTTGCTAATAATAGCGAAACTTCTTGCGAGAATAATTTTAAATTTATGTTTAACAGCATTGAAGGCTTGAAAAAATTGGGCGGTAGACATTGCGTTTTGCATATCGGTTCCCAAATGAAAATGTCAAGGGAAGAAGCTTTTGCCAATATTAAAAAGAATTTTAACGAGTTTTTGCGCGAGTTTGAAAAGAAAGAAAGCGGGATTTTCTTATGCCCCGAAACTATGGGCAAATATACTCAAATGGGTACTGTCGACGAAATTTTTGAAATCTGCACTTGGAGTGATTGGCTAATTCCTACACTTGATTTTGGGCATATCAATTGCGTTATGCAGGGTGCTCTCAAATCAAAAGACGACTTTAAAGCGATTTTGCAAAAGGGTATTGATAAAATAGGTTTTGAAAAAATGAAAGATGTTCATATCCATTTTTCTAAAATTATGTACGGCGCAAAAGGCGAATTAAAACATTTGACCTTTGACGATGAGGAATTTGGACCAGAACCATTGCCTTTCTTGGAGGCTGTTCACGAGTTGAAACTCGAACCAGTCATTATTTCAGAATCCGCAGGGACACAGGCAAAAGATGCAAAAATTATGAGGGAGTTATATTTAACGCTAAAATAGTTGCTTTTTTGCGCGTTTTGTGATATTATATTGTTATAAATAATTTAAGATTTAAGGAGAATTTTTTTATGGTTTCAGCATCAGAATTGAGAAAAGGTATGTGCTTTGAATGGAATGGTCAAATTTACACCGTTCTTGACTTCGAGCACAACAAGCACGGTCGCGGCGGCGCTGTTGTTTGGATTAAAATGCGCAACGTTGCAAGTGGCGCAAACGTGGAGAACACTTTTAACCCAACAGACAAGTTTGAAAAAGTTCAGTTTGTTGAAAAAGAAATGCAATATCTCTACAACGACGGCGACCTTTACTACTTCTTTGACCCAGAAACACTTGACCAAGTTCCTTACAACAAGAATTTGGTAGAGGACTGCTTGCCATACTTGCTTGATGGTATGAATGTTTCTGTTCGTTTCTTTAAGGAGCAAGTTTTCTCAATCGCCCCTCCATTGTTTGTTATCTTGGAAGTTGCAAGCACAGAACCTGCTATCCAAGGCGACACTTCAAAGGCTACTTACAAGCCTGCAACTATGGAAACTGGCCTTGTAGTTCAAGTTCCTTTGTTCGTTGGTAACGGCGAGAAAATCAAAGTTGATACTCGTACTGGTGAGTACGTTGAAAGAGCATAAAAAGTAACCCCTAGTGGGTTATTTTTTTGTTTAAAAATGAAAAAACTTTACTTTTTTTGGTAATAGGTGGTTAATTTAGTTTACATTTGTGTAAGAAAAATGATAGAATAGAGTTGTACATTACAAAAAAAGGAGTGAAATAAGATAAAATATGACAAAAAAAGTACGGCTGGCGGTAATAATAGCCAGCATAGTGCTGGGGTTATCGGTACTCGCGGGGACGGGAACAGGCATATATTTCCTGACTTCTAGTGGTTCGCCAAACGCGACAACAGCAAGTGCGACTTTGACAACAAATTTATACACGGAAAGTGGGACGATTAATCCAGATGCCGCGACTGCTTTACTTGATGCTGTGGGTTACTGGGACAACCCAAATGACACAGGCACATACAAGTCAAGCCAAATAGCAGACGATGGTAAAACGGTTATATTTCCAATGGGATATTATGTTGATGCAAGTGGAAATATGGACACAAGCAAGACTTTGTATTGGCAGGCTACATATAAACGAGGCGGTTACCTTACAATTTGGTTAACCCAGCCATATACCTGTGCATATTATAACAACAACGGCACAACCTCAAACTCATTTGACCCGGGGACAGACCATTCAGGAAGTAGTAGTACAAGTTATTACTCAAACTACTCACTGTCTCAGTTGCGCGACACAACAAAAAACATATATAATTTGCTTAAAGCAAAACACACAGGGCTAGATAGCATCATAGTTGCGCCAAGCACGAGTGCAATAAGTGCTTGGCAAAGTGCACAAGATGATGTATACACAGCATATTCTAGTTCATATTACGCACACCACAACGGACTTGGAACATATAGCGGAGATTATAGTTGGGGTAGTAGCACAGGTACGGCTTGGTCATCTTGTTTAGCGGACAAGATGTGGATACCAAGTGCCTATGAAATTTTTAACACAACAACAGGTAGCGGTAATGGCTCCGATACTAATGGTTTATGGGGCTTAACAGCCACTGATAACGCGTATACCAATACGCGTATAGATACTGGCGCGTCTAGTTCAAGTAGTAGTACGGGATATTCGCAATATTGCTGGCTGCGCTCCGGCTCTTTGTAGTCGGTTGGTTGCTCGGGGTTCTCCTCGGGCGCGTTTTTTTTATTTCTGGGTTTTGTGCGTGTGTGGCGTCCGTCCTGCCGCTCACATCTCACTCTCAACACTAGCCAGCTACGCTGGCTACCAAATCACCGCGAGCCTGGCGAGCGGCGCGACCGATAGGGCGCAAATTTCAAAAACTTCGTCATTTTATATCATAAATTCAGGCACAGACCACTCATTTACATACACTCCAAGTACAAACTATTATATAAATACAATAACAATCAAAGCCACAGATGGGTCGTCAACCACAACCCCAAGTTTAGGCACAACGGCGCCGAGTTCGTACTCGACCCTTGGGGCGAGCGTCTGCACATACAAGGCGTATCGCAGTGGGAACACGGTGATTGTGATAATAAATCAGGCGACAAAACCTATTACGATAGTGGGAAATGCGGCGAGTACATTCACGGTGTCGAGTGGCTCAAACATCAGTGCGGTTTCTATGACACGAGCAACGTGTAGCACGACGACGGCAACCGTGTCCGCGACCTTTGGGAGCGGTTTTTACCCACAATTTTCGTATAATTCTGGAACAAATATGAAGATTTCGACTGCCGCTGGAAGTGGTGGCATAGGTTCGGTAAAATATGACTATACATTTGCGGATAATATATTGACATTGAGTTTTTCGGGACTGCCAACGGGATACACGAGCATTCCAACGCTCGCGCTGACGACACACAGGCTTGATGCGTTTAATATAACGGTGAATGCGACAAATTCGGCATATGAAGTGATGTATGACGGAAATGAAATTTTAGTATGCGTAAAGCCAAATAGTGGTTATTATGTAACTAACGTAAATATTGATGGCGGGAACAATGAGGACATTGTGTACTATCGCGGAAGTTTAAGAAACGTTGGAAACGCGTACACGATAGACTACACTGCGAGTGATACTTCTAGTATGGTTGTGTTTACAATTTTGTTCCTCGAAGGCGATATTACATTTAATATTTCGACAACGACAAGTGCGCCAGTTTTGAAACAGGCTAGCGGTGGCATTGATGATGTTGCGGTAGTTGCTACAATTGGTGGAAGTGCGGAGATTGTGGGGGATAGTTTTGATGAACTTGTTGAAGGCGACACGATTACGGTTGTGGCGAGGCAGAAACTCAATGGTTATCAATTCGATGGCTGGTACGTTGATGGTGTGCTCGTGAGTACGGGGTTGAGCGCACGTCTTGCGTATGACGACACAATCAAAGGTAAAATTATTGTAGCAAAATTTAGCCTTATTGATGCGAACGTGAATATTGAAACGGATAATAATGCCGAGTTAGTTTAGGCGGGGCGCGCAGAGGCTTGTGCTGGGGCGCAAACCTCTCGCAACGCGCTTTTGCGCGTGCCGTGCGCATATGTGCGCACGCGCGCCACTTGATTAAAGGAAGGGAAGTGCTTTTAATTGCAGAGATTTCTCGACTACGCTCGAAATGACAAAGAGGCGAGATTGCCACAGCACTTCGTGCTTCGCAATGACAAGTATCTTAAATATTGAGATTTCTCGATGCGCTTTGCTTACTCGAAATGACAAAAAGGCGAGATTGCCACAGCACTTCGTGCTTCGCAATGACACAATAATAAAAGTGTTAGAAAAGGAAGGGAAGTGTTTTTAATTGCAGAGATTTCTCGATGCGCTTTGCTTACTCGAAATGACAGTCCGCGCGTGAATAACAGTCCCCCGTGTCATTATGAGGAGCGGAGCGACGCGATAATCTCGGCGACAAAGTCGCCGTCACGGGGGAAAAGAGGCGAGAAGTATCTTAATTACTGAGATTTCTCGATGCGTTACACTAACTCGAAATGACAAAAAGGCGATATTGCCACAGCACTTCGTGCTTCGCAATGACACAATATTTTAGTATCAGTTCGCGCGTGAATAACAGAAACCTGTCATTTCGACCGAATGTAGTGAGTGGAGAAATCTCAGTAAATAAAATAATTTCGTCATTTAAAAAGGAAGGGAAGCGCCTTTAAAAAGTACAAAAAAATCTTAAAAAAGTGAGGAATTACCCTTGCTTTTTTTGTTAAGTTGTGATATACTACCCAAGTTGAATTACACACCGTTCGCCATTTGTGGCACCGTTGCCTTGCTTTTTGCGGGGTTGAGCCACAGAGTTTTTAAGCGAGCGGGAGGAAAAAACGAATCAAGGAGGAAATTTTAAGTGGTAATTTCAATTAAACAATTACTCGAAGCTGGTGTTCAGTTTGGTCACCCTACTAGACAATGGAACCCTAAAATGAGTAAGTACATTTTCTGTGCTCGTAATGACACACACATTATTGACCTTGAACAGAGCGTAGTGCTTGTTGAGCAAGCTTATGAATACGTTCGTGATATGGCATCAAAGGGTAAATCTATTTTGTTTGTTGGTACAAAGAAGCAAGCAAGCGAGGCAATTAAGGAAGAGGCTGAACGTTGTGGTATGTACTATGTGAACACTCGTTGGTTGGGTGGCACTTTGACAAACTTTAAGACAATTCGCACTCGTGTTGAGCGTCTTAACAAACTCAACAAGATGGAGCAAACTGGCGAATTTGAATTCTTCCCAAAGAAGGAAGTTTTGCAAATGAAGGCAGAGCGCGACAAACTTGAAAAGAACTTGGGTGGTATTAAGGATATGACTTCACTTCCTGGTCTTTTGTTTGTTGTTGACCTCAAGAAAGAGCACATTGCTATCAAAGAGGCAAAAGCTCTTGGTATCCCTGTAGTTGGTCTTGTTGACACTAACTGCGACCCTACACTTGTTGATGTTGTTATCCCTGGTAACGACGATGCTATCCGTTCTGTACGTTTGATTGCTGAAGTTATGGCTAATGCTGTAATTGAGGCAAAGAACGGTAATGTTCCTGAAGTAGAGAAAGAGCAAGCAGAAGTTACTGAAACTTTCAACGAGGACGGCGAAGCTGTGGCTAAGCGCGTTTTCAAGAAGAAAGAGGAGAAGGCTGACGCGCCAAAGAAAGCTCCTGTAAAGAAAACTGCAAAGAAAGAAACTGCTGAAGAAAACAAAGAACAAGCGTAATTAAAAATTATTGGAGGATATTATGAGTTTAACTGAAGACATTAGAGAGTTGCGTGCGCGCACTCAAGCAGGTATGTTGGACTGCAAGAACGCACTTGAAGCGTGCAATGGTAATATGGACGAGGCTGTTAAGTGGCTTCGCGAGAAGGGAATGGTTGCTGCTGCGAAGAAGGAAGGACGTATTGCAGCTGAAGGTATTGTAGAAGCATACATTCACCTTGGTGGTAAGATTGGCGTATTGGTTGAATTGAACTGTGAAACTGACTTTGTTGCTAGAGGT
>JAFUJK010000071.1 GCA_017468205.1 Clostridia bacterium | reverse complement strand
GGAACAAGTGCAAATAATTATCCAGACAGCGATGGTCCCACAACTTTATATGCAAAATGGACGGGGAATACCTATTACATTAAGTATAATGCTAATGGCGGAAGCGGAACGATGGAAAATTCTACACATATATATGGAACGTCTTCTTCGCTTTCATTAAATACTTTCACCCGTGAGGGATATGATTTTGCAGGCTGGGCGGTTAGTGCGACAGGAACAAAGGCGTATTCAGATGGCGGAAAAGTTACGCGTGCGACAAGTACTAATGGCGGAATTTACAATCTTTATGCTTTGTGGACAGAAGCTTCTCGCGTAATCACACTAGCAACCAATAATAGCGAAATGGGTGATGTTAGTGGTGGTGGCACGTTTGTTTATGGTACTGAACAAACATTTTATGCTTGTCCAATCTCTGGCTGTGGCTTTATGTACTGGATTGACGATAACGGAAATACATACACATCAAATCCTTTAACTTTAACGATTACAACAGATATGACGCTTACTGCAATTTTTCTAAATGGAATACTTGATGGACTTGCGGTAGTTGCGGAGATTGGCGGAGAAGCGCGAATAAATGGCTTTAATGAAAGTGATGCAGTGATTCATCTTAGCGCCGTTGCAAATGCGGGATATACATTTAGTGGCTGGTATATCTATGGTGAAAGTACGGCAATAAGCACTGAATGGTCTGTTGATTTAGCGCGAGATATGGTAGAAGGCAAGGTGATTGTGGCACGCTTTATTGACTTGAATAATGAAAATATAAATACTGACACGAATAATACAGAAAATTTAACATAAATAACAAAAAACACAGACGTGTAGTTGATTGAATTTCTTCAAAAAACATTTCAATACGTCTGTGCATTGTTATTATAGACTGAATTGTTTAATTTTATGCATAATTTTTTCAAATTTTTTGTAATTATAAAATTTATGACTAAAAATTGTTAAAAAGGGGCATATTTTGTTTGACATTTAATATTTAAATGTGTAATACTAAAATTAAGCTAATAGTGGCTCTACTACTTTTGGCTAAATTTAAAAAGGATGGTACACCGACTTGATGAAAATTTCTGACATTCGCATTCGTATCGTTAAGAAAGATGACAACAAATTGAAAGCAGTTGCGTCGCTTACTATTGACGATTGTTTCGCAGTGCACGACATTAAGGTTATCGACGGCAACCAAGGTTTGTTTATTGCAATGCCTAGCCGCAAAACTCCAGAAGGAAACTTTAAGGACATTGTTCACCCTCTTGACACTGGTACAAGAGAAACAATGGAGAAGCTCATTCTCGAAGAGTATGAGAAGGCTTTGGCTAATGCTGCCAATGAGTAGTTGAACACTCAAAATCCCGTTTTTGCGGGGTTTTTTATTTTTCACGATTTTTTACCTATTTTCATATATAATTTTATGAAAAATTCAATTTATTTTTATGGAATTGGCGGAATAAGTATGAGCGCGCTGGCAAAGTTGTCTAGACATCTTGGCGCGAAAGTTTATGGAAGTGATGATGCTGAAAGCATTGCGCTCGATGCTCTTTTACAAGAGGGGGTTGAGGTACAAGTTGGTGTAAACTATGAATGGATTGATGCCTGTGATGTTTTTGTTTACACAATAGCGGTTGGACAACAGAATGAGGTGGTGCAATACGCATTAAGCAAAAACAAACAAATTTTAGAGCGCGCGGATTTTTTAAGTGAAATTTCGAAAAATTATGAAAAAGTTATCGCTATTTCGGGTACTCACGGAAAAACTACAACGACTGCGATGCTTGGGCAAATATTTATTACTGCAGGTAGAAATCCGTCAATTCATATAGGTGGCGAATCTCTTGATTTTGATGGTAATTTAAGAATTGGTGGGCGGAAAATTTTCATAACAGAGGCGTGTGAATTCAATAGAAGTATGCTAAAACTTTCGCCTAGTCAATCAATTATAACTAATATTGAGTGCGACCATATGGACACTTATCAAGACTTAAATGATATTGAAAATGCTTTCGTATCTTTTGCACAAAAAACTTCAAATGAAGTGATTATTTGCGGAGATTGCGTTGATAAAAAAATATTTAAAAATGCGTCTAAAATTATCACATATGGATTTAAAGACTCAAATGACTATGTGGCGAAAAATATTGCACACGAGCGTGGAAAATTTTCCTTTGATTGCTATTATTTGGGTAAAAATCTAGGACGCATTAGTCTTAATGTGTTGGGAAAACATAATATTTTGAATGCTCTTGCTTGTGTAGCAATGGCTCGGTGTAATGAGATTGATTTTAGTGATATTTTTTCTGGATTAACAAAATTTAAAGGGGTAAAACGTCGACTAAATCATATAAAAAATGCGAACAAAATTGACTACTTCCACGATTATGCACATCATCCAACTGAAATAAAAGCGACTTTGCAGACGTTGGAACTATTAAAAAATAATGGGGAATATAATCGAATTATCGCTATTTTTCAACCGCATACTTATTCGCGTACCCGTGCATTATTAAATGATTTTAGCAAGTGTTTTGATGGGGCGGATTTTTTGTATATTTTGCCAACATATCCTGCGCGCGAACAATATATAATTGGTGGAGATGCGCTTGATATATTTTATAAAATTAACGGACGCGTACCGTGCGCATATTTAAGTAATATATACGCGTTGACTTATGATTTGCAACAAAATTTACGCGCTGGTGATTGCGTTGTATGGATTGGTGCAGGGGATATTATTTCTTGGGCGGACGAGTACAATAAAATGCTAGAAAAAAAGAGCGATTGATTCGCTCTATAAATATTTATCCAAATGCATTTGTGTTGTTCTGTGTAGACTTTCTGTTTGAGGCGTAAAAATTGTTCCATTGCTCACTTGCAGATGGTCATTATGATAAGGATTGATTTGCGCTTTTAATCTATCTATTTTATGAATTGTCTTCATATCGGAGTATAATTTTTCAACAAAATCATCAAGGTGTTCGTGATAAATATTTTTGCAAGAATAAATGAAACTTGCAGCAATTGAGTTGCCTAAATACTTACGAGAATATTCCTGTGGATAGGTGAGAAGAAGTTCAGGAGCAACGGTGCAACGAAGATAGTTAATCAGAACATCTTTATGTTTGTCAGCTTTAAATTCCTCGTCTGATTGTTCCTTCCAAAAATCATTAATTATTGTTTTGCGAGTGTCGGTATGCTCATTTGCAAAAAACAAGCGATTTCTAATAATTTGGTAAATAAGCGGACGAAAAGCGCAAATATCCATTCCGCTGAGCGCGTTGAGTTGCGAAACAAATCGCTCCTCTGGAATTTGTTCGATTGGGGAGGATTTTGGATTGCGAATTTTACTCAAATAATTGGCTACATCATCATCGATGATAATATCGAATTTGTGAACATAAAATGCCAAATCGTTGTCGGTTAACTCCCTCAAACCATATCTACAACTAATCGCGAAAGCATCTGCCGCATTCCTTATATTACGTTTAGAATCCATCATTTTGTACACCTCTGTGGTTTTTGAAAGTATATCAAAAAAGCACTATTTCGTCAATATGTTCTCAAAAAATTCATTCAAAATTCACCCAATTCGTTGAAAATTGTTGAAAGTGGGGAAATATTTTTAACCTTTTTATGAAAATTTGCGAAAAACTATTGATTTTTATTTTAAAATGTAATATAATCTACCTACTATTAAATTTAGTGAGGTGCAAACTATGAAAAACATACATCCTAATTACCGTGACGTAAAGGTTGAATGTGCTTGTGGTGCTACTTTTGTTACTCGCTCAACATACAAAGATGACGTTATGAAAGTCGATATTTGCGACAAGTGTCACCCATTCTATACTGGTAACCAGAAGATTGTTGACGCTCAAGGTCGTGTTGAGAAATTTAACAAAAAATTCAATCGTGGCAATGCTAGTGCAAACTAGTTGAGGGTATTAAAATAGGTGTCGTGTAGGACATCTATTTTTGCTATTTTATAAAAAGAGGTTTATTTTGACAATAAAAGAATTTTTTACCGCAAACAATAAGAGAATGGATAAAAATCAGGCGCGTGATTTTGCGTGGTTATTGGTTGAAAGATTGAAAGCGGAGCCAATCGAGTGGGGGGCAAAACCTATCACTACTCGCGAACAAACTGCGATAAAGAAAGAAATCAAGCGTTTGCTTGCGGGCGAACCGTTGGGGCAAATTTTAGGCTTTGTTCCTTTCTTGGATTGTGAAATTAAAGTAACAAAAGATGTTCTAATTCCAAGAAGCGAAACCGAACAACTTTGTGAAATAATTATAAATGAACACGAGGGTGTTCCAACGAGAATTTTGGATATTTGTACTGGTAGCGGTTGTATTGCTGTTGCGCTTGCGAAGAATTTACCTGCTTATGTGTTGGCAACCGATATTAGCGAAGATGCGGTGAGTGTGGCAAGACAAAATGCGCTTGCGAACCTTGCGCAAGTGGACTTTGTTGTGGGAGATTTGTGCGAACGCGTTGAAGGTGTTTTTGATGTCATTGTGTCAAACCCTCCATATTTGAATAAGCGCGAAATGGATACGTTACCTCAAAGCGTAAAGGACTATGAGCCACATTTGGCGCTTTTTGGTGGTGATGATGGGCTTGATTTTTATCGAAGACTTGTCGAAGTTGTTCCAAAGCATTTAAATTCTGGCGGTGTAGTGTATCTTGAAGTTGGCGATACACAAGCCGACCAAGTGGCGGAAATTTTCTCGCACGATTTTGATTGTCGCATTGTTGCGGATTACTATGGATTTGATAGATTTGTTATAGCAAGGAGTAAAAAATGATTGAAAAAATATTGCCTTTCGTTGAAAAATACAAGGCATTGGGTGAAAAAATGTGCGACCCTGCACTTATTGCAGATATGGAGCAATATACAAAGGTTGCAAAAGAACACGCAAGTTTAACAGAGTATAATGAACTGTATGAGCGTTTTTTGAAGGCGGACAGCAAGAAAAAGTCTGCTCGTGAGTTGCTAGAAGAAACTAATGAGCCCGATTTTGTAGAAATGGCAACTGCTGAACTTAAAGAAGCCGAAGAAATGCTTGAAAAAATTGAGGATGAAGCGCGCATTATGCTGTTGCCTCGTGATAAAAATGACGATTCAAGTGTTTATGTTGAGGTGCGTCCTGCTGCTGGTGGAGATGAGGCGTCTCTTTTTGGTGCGGAATTATTTAAAATGTATCAAAAATATGCTGAAAAGCAGGGCTGGAAAACTCAAATAATAGAATACAGCGATACAGAAGTAGGTGGACTCAAAGAGGGCATTATGCTCATAGACGGCTTGGGTGCTTATCGTAGGTTAAAATGGGAGAGTGGAGTACATCGCGTGCAACGTGTACCTGAAACCGAATCGCAGGGCAGAGTTCATACAAGTACTGTAACGGTTGCTGTATTGCCTGAGGTTGAGCATTCAGATATTGAAATAAACGACAAGGATTTGAGAATTGACACATATCGTGCAGGTGGACATGGTGGGCAGGGTGTAAACACGACAGACTCTGCAATTCGTATTACTCACTTGCCAAGTGGAATTGTTGTAACTTGTCAGGACGAGCGCAGTCAGATTAAGAACAAAGACCGCGCTATGAAAATTTTGCAGGCAAAACTTGAAGATATGGCTCGTCAAAAAGCGATAAATGACAATGCTCAACAACGAAAAAGCCAAGTCGGAACTGGCGACAGAAGTGAGAGAATTAGAACATACAACTTCCCGCAAGGGCGAATTACAGACCATAGAATTGGTTTAAGTTTGCATTCAATTAACAACTTTATGCAGGGTGATATTGAGGAAATGCTCGAAGCTCTTCACCAAGAAGAAATTAAGCTAAAACTTGAAAATTCGGACATTGCATAGTATTTTGAGCGGGTAAAATTTAATTATTTTGGAAAAACAAGCAAAGAATCTAACGAATATATGTTGGATTCTTTTTGCTTTGCAATTTTTAGTAATAAGATAATTTTTAGATTAATATTGACTTTAATACAAAGATATGATATGTTAAAATGAAGTTTTGTTAAAAGGGAGAAAAATAGTATGTTGTTTAATAAAGATAAATGTAATATTTGTAAAATGTTGATTATGACACCATTCGAAATAAACCAAGCGTCATTTTTTTATGATAATCCAAATGATAAAAATAAAAAGAGCCAAGTTGTATCTTCTCTTCTTGTTAAAACAGAAGATGAAGATATAAAATTCAAAGAAGTTGCTTTTTGGAGTGATGAAAAAATATTTAATGATATTAAACCTGAAACAGTTTATGAAGTTGATTTTAAAATATTTGATAAATCAGATGTAAGATATCAATATCCAAGCAGTTTTATGCTTGAAAAAATCGAAAAGTGTGAAAATAAAACGATACAACAACAGTTTTTAAAGGAATTCATAAAAGAAAAGAAAAAAGAAGAGGAAAGATGTGAAAAAGCTCTTGCCGAAGCTGCTTTGTTTGATGAATTAATAAAAAAAGTTAGTGAAAAACACCAAAATAAAAGCTTTTCATATAAAAATACTGTATTTGAAATTATTATAGATTGTGATGACGAAGACTCGTGTGATGAAGAAAAAATTATAAATAAAATAAAGAAATCGAAAGATAAAATTATTAACACGGCACTTGATGCTGCATTTAAAGAATTATTTGAAGACGCAAAAGATTGGACAGAGAACCCAAATCTTACAAAACAAGAATTTATAGACAACTTGCTTATGGAAAAAATTTCCATAATTGTAAGGGATAATCTTGATAATTTGGAAGTTGTATTTACTTCTGAAGAAATGTTTAATGACAATAATGTTGTGTGCTATTTTGAAGATGGTAAATGCGATGATGTCAGCCTTGAAGGTTAAAATAATATAATATTTAAAACAAAAATACAAATGTTATATATGTTTACATTATAAGAAGAACGCTCTAATAGCGCTTTTTCTTTTTGTAACCAGAAAATTTCAAGTAACATATAATGAATAGATGCATTCGCATTGTTTATTAAAATACCAAGGAGTCATTATGTGTAGATTTCACGATGGGCAAGATGATTGCGAAAGAAGAAATAGTTGCAGATGTTGTTATAGAGTGTTTAATCAATTTCCAATAATTACAAGTACCCAAGGGCCACGAGGAATAACGGGACCAACGGGACCTATTGGGCCAACAGGACCAACTGGTCCTGGGGGTGGGTTTGGTACGGTAATTGTTGGGACAACAACTACTAGTGAACCTGGCACGCCAGCAAATGTACAAAATGTAGGAACACCAACTGATTTAATTTTAAACTTTTCAATTCCTCGCGGTGCTACAGGCTCAACGGGGGCAACTGGCCCGATTGGTGCAACTGGAAGTATTGGTCCAACAGGACCTACTGGTGGTACAGGGGAAGTGGGACCCACAGGTCCTACAGGAAGTACTGGTGCAACTGGTGTCACAGGAGTAACAGGTCCAACAGGAGCGACTGGCGAAATAGGACCAACAGGACCAACAGGAAGTACAGGACCTACTGGTGCTACTGGACCGACTGGAAGTGTTGCTACAACTTCAGCATTATTTCAGTCTGAAGCATCTGCAACTGATGTTGACCCAGTGTTGGCTACCACAACAGTATATCCAGCGGCTGAAACAGATATTGTGCTTGACACAGCGACTAATAGCATAACATTACAACCAGGAGTATATCAAATAACTTATGGAGGTCGTGCAACTTCTACCTCTGCAATTGTTCCAACAATATCGTTGAATATAGATTCTACAACTTTAACCCCAAGTACAAGAACAGGGCTTGCAAATGGGACGCTTGATTTGAACGGAGTTTATATCTATGAAGTTTTGGCGGAGTCAACTTTGATATTGGAAACCACTAACGATGCAACAATAACGTATGACGATGTTTATGTTGCTTTAAATCGACTTGCTTAAAACAAAAACCACGATTTTTTCGTGGTTTTTATATAAAACTATTCTTTGTTGTTAAACTTATTTTTATAATATTCAAGTAAAGCATCGTCCTCAAAATATTCAATTCCCATTGCAGTACGCACTTTTTTGAGCGTGTCGCCAGCCACTTCACGCGCCTTTTTGCAACCTTCTTTTAAAATTTTTACTACTTCGTCAAGATGTTGCTCATAATACTTGCGTTTTTCGCGAATTGGTGCGAGTGTGCTCTCTATAACATTGAATAAGAATGTCTTAACTTTAACATCTCCAAGACCACCACGCTTATAATGTGCTTTCAATTCGTCCAAGTTCTTGTATTCGGGCAAGAATTTTTCGAAGGAATCAGCTTCAACAAAAGCGTCAAGATAGGTAAATACGATATTCCCTTCGATTTTTCCCGGGTCGCTTACCTTTATGTGGTCAGGGTCGGTATACATTTCAAAAACTTTTTGTCTAACAGTCGCGGTGTCATCAGAAAGATAAATGCAGTTGCCAAGAGATTTGCTCATTTTACCTTTGCCGTCAGTGCCTGGAAGGCGATAGCAACTTTTTGAGTCAGGCATAACACTCTTTGACTCGATTAGGACTTCGCCATAAATTGAGTTAAAGGTACGCACAATTTCGCGTCCTTGCTCGGTTACTGGTTCTTGGTCCTCGCCAACTGGGATAAATTCAGCCATAAATGCCGTTGTGTCCGCTGTTTGACTGATAGGGTACATCAAAAATCCTGCGGGAATATCACGTTGGAAATTCTTTTCTTTGATTTCATTCTTAACGGTTGGGTTGCGCTCCAATCGTGCAACTGTTACAAGGTTAAGATAAATCATCGTAAGTTCGCTTAATTGCGGAATTTGTGATTGCAAGAATATCGTGGTTTTATTTGGGTCAACACCAACAGAAAGATAGTCAAGTACAACTTCAAATACATTTTCCCTAATTTTTTTAGGGTTTTTTGCGTTATCCGTCAACGCTTGCATATCGGCAACAAAAACATAGTTTTGATATTTCCCCGAATTTTGCATTTCAACCCTTTTTCTTAAACTGCCAACTAAATGCCCCAAATGAAGTTTGCCAGTGGGTCTATCCCCAGTTATGAACACGGGTAATTTTTTATTTGTCATATAAACCTCGCACACTAATTTTTATGCTATAAAGTGTACAATATTAATGTTTAAAAGTCAAGTTCTCACTGGTGTTTTTGAGAAAATAAGCCAAATTATTTGCTAAAAAACTGAAATATGCGTATAATGATTTTAAAGGAGTTTTCTATATGAATAAAATAGTTATTGTAGGTTGTGGAAATGTGGGTATGGCTTATGCATATTCACTTGTTATGAATGGAGCAGGGGTTGATGAACTTGTGTTGATTGATATCAATCAAGATAAGGCGCAAGGCGAAGCTATGGACTTAAATCACGCGTTGAGTTATTCTGGTAAAAATATGAAAGTTTTTGCTGGGGATTATTCTGATTGTGGAGATGCGACCCTTGTAGTTTTAACTGCTGGACGTAATCAAGATGTTGGAGAAACTCGTAATGATTTGGTTCATAAAAATTACGAGGTTTTTAGTAGCATTATTAGCGAGATTAACAAAACAAGTTTTGAGGGGATTTACCTAGTTGCAACCAATCCAGTTGATATTATGAGTTTAATTACTCTAAAACTTTCGGGGTTTGCCTCAAACAGGGTGATTGGAAGCGGAACAACTTTGGATACAGCACGGTTGCGTTTTTTGGCGGGACAGGAATTGCAAATCAGCCCAAACAATATTCACGGCTATGTAATTGGCGAGCATGGGGACAGCGAACTTATTCCTTGGGATAGTGTAACGGTGGGGCTTAATCCTATAAGTAGTATGCTTTCGTCGGCACAGAAAAATCAAATTGCTCTTGATGTAAAAAATAGTGCTTATGATATAATTGAGAAAAAGGGAAGCACCTCATATGGAATAGGTGCTTGCTTGTTGAAAATTACAAAGGCAATTTTGCAAAACGAAAACACGATAATGTCAGTTAGTTGCTATGATGGAAAATATGATATTTGTTATAGTATGCCAGCAATAATCAATAGACAGGGAATTAGGGAGTGTATTGATTTGAAGTTAACAAAAGCGGATAGCGAAAGCCTTAAAAATTCAATCAAAATTTTGCAAAATGTGAAAAATGAGTTGCTGTAAAAAATGAACCCCAATATTTGGGGGTTTTTGTTTAATATAGTATATTATTTGACATACTTCGCATTTAGTGGTATTATTTAGTGTATTTTAAATTAAAAGGATATTGAGATGTTAGAGGTCAGAAATTTAGTAAAAACTTATAAAGTTTCTAAATCAAATGACGTGGTCAGGGCTTTGGATAATGTTTCAATAACATTCCCCGAAACTGGGTTAGTATTCCTGCTTGGTAAGAGTGGTAGTGGTAAAAGTACGTTGCTAAACTCAATCGGTGGATTGGACAGCTTTGATAGCGGTGAAATTATCATCAAAGGTAAGTCGTCAAAGAATTTTAGCCAAGCTGATTTTGATAGTTATAGAAATACATTTATTGGGTTTATATTTCAGGAATATAATGTTCTTGAAGAATTTACAGTAGCAAAAAACTTGAGTCTTGCACTTGAATTGCAGGGAAAAAGGGCGAACAAGGAAGACGTTGATGCGCTTTTAAAGCAAGTTGATATGTTGTCATTTGCAAATCGAAAGCCAAATCAACTTAGTGGTGGTCAGAAGCAACGTGTCGCTATTGCTCGTGCGTTGATAAAAAACCCTGAAATTATTATGGCAGACGAACCAACTGGTGCGCTGGATAGTAATACTGGTAAACAGGTTATGGACACTTTAAAAAATTTGTCCAAGCAAAAACTTATTATAATTGTTTCGCACGATAGAGAATTTGCTGAAATTTATGGTGATAGAATTGTTGAATTGAAAGACGGAAAGATTATCAGTGATGTAACAAAGAAAGAAGTTGAGGCGAACAGAACTGAATCGGGTATTAGTTTTATTCAAAATAAGGTAATTCACATTCGCAAGGGACAGCAAATCACTAATGAGGATTTGAAAAATATTTGTTACAGCATTGTGCAAAACTCAAAAACGTGCGATACGATAATATCGCTTGATGAGTCTTCAAATGAATCTGTTAAAAAGGCAAATTCTATAACAGATAGTGGTAATCAAGAGATATTCTTGAACACGACTCCGCAGGATATTCGTAGTCGCAATTATAATGGAAATGATTTTAAATTGATAAAATCTCGCCTTAAATGGTCGGACTCATTTAAAATGGGTGCAAGCGCATTAAAGAATAAGGTCGGGAAACTAATATTTACTATTTTCCTTTCATTTATTGCATTTGCAATGTTTGGTCTTGTGGATACATTGTCAAGTTTCAATCGTCCAGACGCAGTCTACAACACAATTACTGAAACAGGACAGGATAAAATTAGTATCCTAAAAGAAAGCAAAGGCGAATATTCAAACGAAGCATTAAATCTTAAAGATTCGGATTATGATTATTTTGTTGACAAATATAAGAATATTGATTTCTTGCAGGTAGTCGGAACTGGTTTTCAGTTGGCTAATGGTTACGTTAGTAGTGGTAATTCGATTTATGTTGGTGGTTTGAATAGTTATGGTAGCAATGAACTAAAGCAATCAAGCATTTCGGGAATGGTTGGTATCACTAATACAAAACTTAATGATTTGGGCTTTTCGTTAGCATATGGTAGATTGCCACAGGCAGATAATGAAATTTGTATTTCAAAATATCTCTATGAGTGTATTAAATATAACAATTCAGATAAAATAACAAGTTACGCTGACCTTGTTGATACTTATGGAAGTAATTTTGTAATTGAGAATAAAGATTATAAGTTGGTCGGAATTGTTGACGATAAAATTGATACTTCTAAATTTGAATTGACAGAAGAGGAAATTAGAAGCAACTATATGCAGGTATATCAACTTGCAAATGAACTAAACTTTGGTTTCGTGAAAATGGTTTATACTACTGAAAGTCAGTTCAATACTGTTAAAGTACAAAATAGCAGTGCTTATTTAAAAGTTAAAACAGATAACGACTATATTGAAAGTAGCAATGTAAGCAATTTCTATAAATTAAGCAATTATACTTCAAATATTACTTATTATAAAAATGGTGATGTAAACAACATTGTTTTAGGAGCAAATGAGGTTATTGTGTCGCAGTATTGTTTTAGTTATACAGAGAATCTTCAAAGTGCCATTGACTCTGGTTTGACTATTAAAATCGGGGCATCAGAAAACAATTTACAAGAGTACACCGTTGTTGGTTATATGTACGATAATTATAATATTGTAATGAGTGATAGTACTTACAATAGCGTTGTTGTTCCTGCTACAAATGTTAGCGATTATATGATTGCGTTGCTTGGAGAGAATGCGGGCGAGAACAAGTCATTTATCTACGAGTGTGAATCATTTAACAGCGATGGCTTTAAATTCACTGTACAAAATGGTTCAACTGAAATTCTTGATTCTTTTGGTAGTACTATTGAAAGCATTGCGCAAGTATTCTTGTATGTGGGTATTGGATTCGCAGTGTTTGCGTCATTCTTGCTTATGAGTTTCATTAGTACTAGTATTTCATATAAGCGCAGAGAAATCGGTATTTTGCGCGCGTTGGGTGCAAGGGGAAGCGATGTGTTTGGAATTTTCTTCAACGAAAGTTGCATTATTGCGTTGATTAACTTTGTGTTGGCAACGATTGCTACATTTGTTGCGGCATTCTTTATCAATGGTGCAATAATTTCAGGTCTTGGAATTGAACTTGTACTACTCGGCGTTGGATTAAGACAAATTCTCTTGATTTTGGGTGTGAGTCTGCTTGCTGCTTTTGTTGCAAGTATTATCCCTGTATCAAAGATTAGTCGTAAAAAACCAATTGATGCAATTCACAATAGATAAAATAAAAAAGATTAGCAAAACCACCGCTAGTCTTTTTTGTTTTATTAAAAGGGGCTATTTCCCTGTATCAAATTAAGTTTTGTTGTGTTAGAGTGAACAACTCCCCAGACAGCACATAAAGTGCTGGCATGGGGAGCCACTGCACGCAAATAATTGCGTGCTTGTTTTCTGAAAGAAATATGAAAGTGATAAAAAAATAGCTCCCCAGACAGCGCACAAGGCGCTGGATTGGGTAGCCCCACGCACTTTGTGCGAGGCTATTTCCCTGTATCAAATTAAGTTTTGTTGTGCTAGAATGAATAGCTCCCCAGACAGCACATAAAGTGCTGGCATGAGGGAGCCACTGCACGCAAAGAATTGCGTGCTTGTTTTCTGAAAGAAAACAAAAAACACGACTTTATGTCGTGTTTTGGTGGCTCCCCAAGTAGGACTTGAACCTACGACCTACCGGTTAACAGCCGGGCGCTCTACCGACTGAGCTATTGGGGAATAAGTTTTTACCTTGGCGCTTAAATGGATTAAGCCTTTTTGAAGGGATTGGTCAATAAAAGGAAGATGTATGTTTTTATTGAAACTCCAAGGTAAGAACACCCTTATTCTATCAAAATAAAAACGTTCTGTCAATGATTTTTAGCAAAAATTTTAAAAAAATACTAAAAATTTTTTAATTGGCGATTATTTTATGGATTTTTGAACTTGTATATTGAAAAAATTGTAGATTTATGTTATAATATGTATATAGAGGTGTTTATGATAAAAAATATAAAAGAATTAGATGATGGCGTTTTGAGCGAAATAAAGGGAGCCCCTGTTTATTATATGGGTGCATTCAATGAACGCAAAGTTAAGAAGTTCTGTGAATATATAAATAAATTCAAAAGGAATGCGGAACTTGATTTTGTTTGTGTGGACGATGAAGATTTTATTGTTTATACTAGAAACACAAAAGAAGTGCAAAGTTTATTTGTTGCAGGAAAACGTAATTTCAAAAGATTTAATGATAATTTTTCGAGTGTATTAAAAAAGGAAAGGGGCACTTATGTAATTGATGCAAAGGGAAATGTAGTGAGTGCTGGTGTTGTTCCTGTTTTGAAAGTTCATTTTTTTGATGAAGATGAGGCCCAGCGCAATGAAATCTTTATTCACGAAAAAGCAAAATCTGTTTTGGCTAAAACAACATATAGTACAAGTGTGATGATAGATAACAATGATTGTTATTTGATGTTATTTGTTCCTAATACAAGCAGTTCTAATATGGAACTAGATGTTCGTGCTAAAAAGAAAAGATTAATGAAAGCTTTTATTGAGAATGATAAAGCTGGCTATAATTGCATACCACTTGATGATTGGGGGAGAGTAATCAAATATGAGAATTATGGTAAAACATCAAGGGAGTCTGAAAGGGAGATGAATTTTTAATGATTAAAAATATAAATGAGTTGGATAAAGATTTTCTATCTACTTTGGAAGGTGAACCTTTGTTATATCTTTCTGGATTTAATAATTATTCGTTTGTAGCATTTAAAAAAGCGATGTCAATTTATAATGATAGGGTGGATTTGAAATATTATAATATCCCAAATAAAGAAAATGATTATGTTGTTAGTGTTGATAATTTGATTTTTGCAAATTTTATCACCGTTAATGCAATAAAAAGATTTGAAGTTTTTTCTAATAAAATTGGTAAAATGTCGCGTTTTTGTGAAGTGTGCGCTGTTAATTCAGAAGGCGATTTGATGAAATTGGGGCATTTGCCTGTTATGCGTATAAATTTTGAAAGTGAAGAAAAAGCGGATAATGAAAAAACAGAAATTCTTGAACGAGCAAATAATTTTAATAAATATCATAAAGCAATAGACTTATATTTAGATGGGAATGGATGTTCGCGTATTATGTATGCCGTGATTAAGTCAACGAATTCCACTTCGTTTGTTGATAGTTTTTATTATTTAAAGAAAGCTTTGTTAAAAAATGCTTTAACAATTTGTAAAAATGCGGAAAGTTGTCAATTTTTGACTGAAAGAATGCAGGGGTTGTCTTCTGCAGATGATTTAATTGGTCCAAAAGATAAAAGAGAAAGAGTATTAAATAATTCAAGCCAAATTCAACATTAATGTTAAACTAAAATATTGTATTATTTTGTAAAATATGATATAATAATTCTATAAAGAAAAAGTGGTAAAATTACAGATTTTGCGCATAGTTTGTCTTATAATAGGGGATTTTGCTAAAAAATTAAAAAGGGAAGAAGTGTAAAAATGGTAAAAGTTGTTGATAGAACTTTGAGAGAAAAGGACCATCAGGCGGTTTTGTCTTATGATTTTGGGGATAAAATTCCTTGTTTTGTAATTCGTGATGCTTCTCACACGTTTTATGGCATTTTTGCAAAGGCTGTTCGTGTTGTTGTTGGACGTTATTATAAAATTGAACCAGAATTACAGTTGATAAAGAGTGATGATTCGGATTTGTGGGTTATGACGGTTGATAAATATGCAGATTATCGTCAGTTAGTGAAGTCTTCTGGCAATATTTTACGTTGGGCTGATGATAGAAGTTTGGGGTTTAGAGATAATGTACTTGTTAAATATGTTGATAACGAACGAAGATTAATCGAACTAGGGCATTGGGCGGTGGCTACATATAGAATTAAAGATGAATTAAACTATCAGCGTTGGATGTCGAGTATTGTTGAGAAATATGAGGCACAGGGATATAAAGTTTATGACATCATTCACGATGATGTTGCACGCCTATATATCGAAAACTTTGACTATAAAAATAACACAAATAAGAAAAAGATTCTTGCAAAAACTGCTGTTATTGAAGATTTAAAGTATACTTCAAGTATAGAAGATGTGCAAATTCAAGATGATGGCGGAATGCCAGTAGTTGAATATCACGCATTGAGAAGGGCAAACAATACGGTTAGTGGCACTGCTTATGTTGAAACAAAAGATGGTGTTTTGAATGCAGATTTTAATGGAGAAGTGAGTAAACAGCGTGAGGAAATCTGTGAAAGATAATGCAATTAAAGAGAGAATTTTCTCTCTTTTTTTATTTGATAAATTTTGATTAATGGCCTATTTTTATTTGCTTTATTCGACAATTTATTATAAAATAATAAGTGTAGAAAATTTACGCAAAATTTATATGTAATTTAAAACATAAAAAATAAAAAAATTAGACACAATAATTTTATCAAAAATAGGGGAAACAAAATGAAAAAGTTGCGCTTGTATTTATGTAGTATGCTTGTTATGCTTTGCGGAACGTTGGGGCTTCTTGCTGGATGTAGCGACCCGCTTGCAAACCTCAAAGTCACACTTGATGGCGAATTGCTAACATTTTCAGAAGATGTATATCACTTGACTTTGGTTAAAGATGCCAACGATGCGACTTTGGCTGAGGCTACGGTTGAGGCAATAGTTGAGGGGGTCTCGGGTGATGTGCTTGATGGTGTAGAATGGAAATATGATAGTTATTTCCTGTCCATAGTGCCTTCCGAGGAGAATGGAAACATTGCCGTCATTTCGGGACTTAAACCAACAACTAATGGTACGATTGTAACTGTTTGCAGTGTTGAAAGTGAGAAAATTTTTGCAAAACTAATTGTTGATGTTGAGGTAAAACCAACAAAAGCAAGTTTGGCTGCAAATATGGCTTCATTCGGTATTCCGATAGGACAAGCATATTCTCTAAATCCACAAGAGTTGTTTTCTTTTGAACCAGCAAACGCAACTATCCCTGAATATACATTTTCATTTAATGGTGAATTAAAGAAGTCTAACGAAGTGTTTACTTTGTCAACACGTCCAGCAAGCGGAACAATTGACATTGTTGCTTATCCTACTAACAGAAATGCATACACCGAAGAAGAACTTACTGCGCTTACTGTTGAAATGAATGACGTACGCGTGTATACCGCTTTAACAGAAGAAAATACATACATTAGCGCAATGACAAATAATGAAGAAGTAAAGCAACTAGAAGTTGTTAAAAATATTCCATCAAACAATGAACTTTCGCTTATGGTTCAAGTGCCAAGCGGGGAGCAGGTTGATATCTCCGTTCGCGACCCTAGCGGAATTATTAACAAAAATATTTTGTTGCCTGCTGTAAAAAATCGTGTGATTTCGATTACAGGTATCGAAGTGCTTGATGAGTTGACTTCAATTTACTTCGACATAAAAGTTAGCGGTGTTTCTGATGCGAGAGTAATAACCAAAGAACTAAAATTGCGCGTTGTTGATATGCCTCAAAGCGTTGTGATTAATGGAAGTGATGCGACCACAGACTATACTTTGCGCGTGTTCAATAAGTATGATGGTGTAATTGAGGGCGCTGGGCTTGAAATTAACCTTTCGCCACATAGTAACATTTACAATAATGTTCGTCTTGCTGTTGTTGCAAGCGATGTGGACAGCCTTGCTAATATGCAAAAGTTGTTGATTAATGGTAAGGTTTTTGAAGGTACCTATGATACAAAATCAGGTGAAGTCTTATATCTTCGCAGTACGGGCGGTACGGGGGCAATCTTAATTGATGTAATTGCTAGTGATACAGAAGGCACTGGTATAACTGTGTCTAGAAGATTGGTTGTCGAGTTAAAGCAAAGTATTACAAGTATTGTGGTAAAAGAGAATATACTTGATTCTACGGATACTCTTAACTTGCAAACAGGTACAAGCAGAAACTCATATGAGATTGTAGATTTTGATGTAGTGCCTGCTGATGACGACCTCAAAAAGACAGTTACTGCGACAATACAAAATCCAGCGATAGCAACTGTTTTGCAAAATGAGTATGGTATTCCTACTGTAAAGGCGGTTAAGGCGGGACGCACAAAACTTATCTTGACGCCAGAAAATGGTGAAATTCTTGAAATTGAAGTAAGAGTATTATCTGAACTTAATGGTTTTACAATAACTCTTGGTGACGATGCGCAAGAGGGAATGGCGATTTTAGGACCATACAATATGAACAGGGTAGCCATTGGTGGTATTTGGTATAATATGCTTGACTATGTATTCCTTGCTACAAACGCACGAATCCATTTAAAAGCAAATTACTATCCATTGGGTGCTGTTTCAATGGTAACAGGATTGAAAGTAACGCCACGTATTGATGCTGGTGATATTCCTTCGGCTTCTATATATCAAGAAAGTTATGCTTCCCTTGAACTTAACGCTCGCGAGCGCGGGTCGCTTACTTTTGAAATTGAAATAAGTTATACAAGGTTAAAAACTGGTTCGGGAAAGAGCGTTGAGGTTGAAACAGGAAAGATAACCCGCGAATTCTCTGTCCGTGTGTTTGAACCTATTACAAGCATTGAGGTTAATCAAACCGACGTTGAATTGCTCGCAAATGTAATCGGTGGAACACAAAGTTACTACGACTTAAAACGCAATGAAACAAAATTAAACGTGTCTGTTTATCCAAGTTCAGCAGAAGTTCAAGCTACAAATGCAGAATGGGCAAAAACCAAGGACGACAAAAATGTTATCAAAATGCGTACGGATACGGGTATAGATGTTAATGGAAATATTGTTTCAGGTGCAAGTATTCAAATTGCTGCGGGAAATGTGCTTCCAACACAAAAACGTTTGAGCGCGGAAATAACTGTTTCTGTTCGTGATATCAATGGTATTGTTCACTCAAAAGTTGTGCGTATAACAGTTACACAAATTGAACGCGTAAGCAAAATTTTGATTGACCAATACGGCGACCAAAACAACGAAGGGTTGTATTTTGAGCCATATAAAAATGAGTCATTTGAGTTAAATATTACGGTTTCCCCATCAAGTGCAACCAATAAAAATGTTGAATACATTATATTTGATGCGGAAAAACTTGAAGACTATACAGGTTCGGTTGACAGCAATATTATTAAGCATGATACAGGCCGAGTAGATGATAGAAATCAAAAAATTTATGAATACTATCGTATTATTGAGCGAAATGAAATTGATAACCCAACTTCGCGCGAATGTTATACTGCATCGGTTACATTAAATGCTGAAACAGGAACATACTCTGTGTCTGGCAAAAATGCGGGCTATGCGTTCCTTTATATTGTTGCGCAGGACGTTTTGCCTGTCGATGTTGAATCAATCACGGATTTAAAACGTGTTTCAATTCTTCAATCTCCATCAAACACTTCTTCTGTTCGTCGTATTCCGATTGTAGTGGCAGATGGTAAAACTATGCCGTTTAGATTATATACTGCGGAAGATGTGGCTAGTATTGGAACAACGGATATTGGGCTTACTAGTAACTATTATCTTATGAACTCTATTGATATGAGTACATATCTAAACAAAAATCCAAATTGGACTCCGATTGGTACTCCATCAAAGCCATTCAGCGGTTCGATTACTTCAATGGGGTGTGATACTGGTGATGGTGTTGCTCAAAGCATTGTAGGTTGGACACTTGAACGTACTTTAAACGAAGCAAACCCGATGAGTAGCAAATCGCACTTGTTGTACTATGGTATTTTTGGTGCAGTGTCGGGAACGATTAGTCATATTAACTTCTCGTTTAATAGTTACACCATAAATCAATCTACGAGCCGTGGAGATAGTGCTGAAAATCAAAACTATTTTTATGGTTTGCTCGCAGGTCGTTTGATGACAAGTAATGGTCAGTCTGGTGTGATTGAAAATGTTTCTGTACGTTGTAGTCGAGTAACATATCACGGTACAAATTTAAGTGGCAATGTTAACGAATGGTGGTTCAACCTTGGTGCAATCGGTGTTGTTGATGCAGAGGCAAGGGTAAACAACTTTACAAGCAACATTACAGCCAATATTTCAAGTACTGTACTTCCTGTAAACTTTGGTGCGATGGTCGCAGTAAACAAAGGTTTAATTGGGGAAAGCACAAGCGCGGAATATACAAACTATGCAGTTGCAAATGTTGCAATAAAAGCATCAACTGGCACTTCAATTATTCCAACAAAGAGTACAATAGGTGGTGCTGTTGGTAAAAATGAAGCGTCAATCTATGGGGTAAGCGCTGACGGAAAACTGGCATTAAGCAGTGCACAAAAATTGATAGTTGGTGGTGTGGTTGCGATTAACAACGGAACATTAACACGTGCGCTTTCAACAAGTATTATTGAAGCAAAAGGAACTGCTGGTGGTGTGGTTGGAACATCAAGCGGTTCAATTGATAATGTAATCTTTGAAATTTTTAGTTCAAGCACAACAAATCGTGGACTTTCTGGTTCAGGAGTTTTAGGTGGAATCGCTGGAATTATGTCGGGCGGTAGTTTGTCTTGGGCAATGGTTCAAGGCTATAATGGTTCGGAGGACTTGCCAAATATTGTGGGTGAAGGCATTGTCGGCGGTCTGGTCGGAAGTGTAACGGGGGCTATCTCGATTAATCAGGCATTTGTTAATGTGGGACTTGTTGGTTCAGGCGAGGCTTTGGGTGGCTTGGTAGGTAAGGCGAATGCTGACGTTGTGATAACTAATGCTTATGTTCGTGGTGTTGTTGCAGGAGAAACAACAAATATTGGAGTTTTGCTTGGCAATAGGGTGAGTGGCACATTTACAACAAACTCTGTTTATGCAGAACTTTCGCAAGAAAACAATTTGCAGGCAAGTGGGTTAGGTACAATCACGGCAGGCTCTGCAAAAACAATCATTTGGACAAATGGCGCAAGCGGATATGCAAGTGAAGGCAACTTGATTTATCTTGATAAGTCAGCAACGCAAAATGCGCCAACCGCACTTAATACGTATACAAATTATGGATTTGATGCGCAAATTTGGAATACTGCCGATTCAATTAATAGCGGGTATCCATACTTGATGAAAGATGGTGAGGGCTTTGTACGCATTATCATTACAGGGTTAGATATCACCACAAAAGCGTTTGACGTAATAACCACCGCTACGACAAATGGTTCAAGTACTTCGACACTAAATAGTATCCTTAATATGGTTGATGCTTCGGGTAATGTCGATAATAAAAAATTGATTATGTCTTATCAAAAAGATATGACTGAAATTGCCCTTTCGAGTTTGTTTGAGTTTGGCAGTTCGCCAGTACTTGATTCTCGCGATGTTCGCATAAATGTATCAAGTTCGGCAACATCAGTTGTCGAGGTTTATTCTGGCTCTACATTTGACGATTGTTATATTCGCGTAGTTGGAACAGGTACGGCTATAATCACTTTTGTAAGCAGGCAAGACGTTGCCGTTCGCGATTATGTTCAAATTTGTGTAATCAATGGTTTTGAGGAATTTAAACTCTATGAAGGCTCAAATGATGGTACTTTAATTAAAAATGCAACTCCAACACAAGCGGTTCGCATTAAGAACGGAAGCGCAACACAAGGATATGTTGAATATCTTGTGAATGGTGAAGTTCAAGCAAGTGTGAGTGGGGGAGTAAAGTTTGGATTTACTTCAACTACGGAATTGAATGCAGACGAAATTGCTCTAAACCTTGGAGAGGACTGGCAAGTAGAGGAAATTAACAACAATGGCGCGACATCTTATCTGTATTATCAATATTTAAGCGGATTGAATAAATTCACATTTACAGCGACAAACTTTGCGCAAAATCCAATATCTTTGACGGTTGCGCCTTTCATTAAGGTTAACTTCTACGAATTAGACGATAACGGAAATGTTGTAGCAACAAACAATAATATCATTCTAGATATTACTGCTGATGAACTTAAACTTAACTTTGATGCCGTAATATACAAAGGGGCGAATTCAATCGCAATCGGTTTGGGTAATGGTACAAGCCTTTATGCGGGCGAAACAATTTCAAGTGCGGTTACAGTGAATACTGATAACTATGATGAACTTGATGCAATAGACAAGCATATTAGTTATGCAATTTCTGTCGAGGGAAGTGATGAGTATATCATTGATTCGCGCGATGGAACAATGAGTGGCGACTTGCGCATTAATTTTGGAAATATGGAATATAATGAAGCACAAAATAGATTGATAATTCCATTTAGCATAAGTTTGAGCGCACTTTTGCGTGAGAATTTTAGTACTGCCACAACTTATACAATAACATTCTGGGCAAATGACACCTATGGTATGTACATTGAAAATATGGAAACAACTCTTACTTGGACATATTTGCCTCAAAAAGTTAATTTGATAACTTTGGCGCATTATAGCGATGCAATTAATAATGGGTCAATCTTAAAACAGGCAGGACAATTACCTACAAACACTATGATTGCTGGACAATATGGTTTGCTTATGGTTAAGGTTGCACCTGATTATGCTAGTTATGACCGCATAGAAATTGTGAGTGAAGCGACTAATGGAGAGTATGTTGCATTTGACCAACGTGCGCTTCTTATGAATGGCGATGAGGCGGAATATTGGAGTTGGCAACGTGGTGTAGAAATTATCGAAAATGGTCTTGCACTCTACAAGGTGAGCAACTTAATTGGTGATAGTGCAAGTTTAACTGGTAGTTTTGATGGTTCATACTACATTCGTACATTAATTTCAAAAGCCCACGCTACGGGTTCTCAATTTACTGTAACTGTTAAGATTTATCAAGGCAACAGGATTTATAAACAAAGTCTTACTATGACAGTTCATCAACAAGACACTCTATCACTCGGCTATGCAAACTATAACAGCGACATAAATCGCGCTTACGTTGCAAGTGGTACTGGGTATATTGACCCAACTACACCAACACAAAATCAAAACGAGTTGCTAGTTTCTGTTGGAAGTACTTTTGCTGATTACGATTTGACAGTCAGTGCAACGGGGACATACACTCGCGCACCTAGAATTGTCAACATTGACGGAAGATATTTCTTGAATACAGGAGATGTTGCAGTCGGCGAAACTATTACAGTAACCCTTATTGGACAACAAAATATGTCGGGCTATATCAACGAAATAAAGCGCGAATTAGTATTTAATGTTGTTGATTTCTATATTTCAAGTATAGATGCAAACCTTTTAAATGGTGCGCAACAAAGTGCAACACTTCGTTATGCTTATGTTAAGGGACAAACTTATGATTTACGTATATTTGAGGGCGCAACATTAGAAAATCTTGACAAAATCGGCGCAATCACATTTGATACAACAAACGATGCGTTAAGACAAAAAATTATAGATACAATCAACGCATTAAATGGTATTGGTACAGATAGGTATCTAGGTTGGCGCGCTCTATTGCCTGTGGGTGAAAACGGCGAATATGAATGGGAGCAAGTAACATTCAAGGATTATGCTGATAACGAATGGCTTGATGGAAATTATCGTTTATATAACAGAAAAAGCGGTGAAATCTTTAACGGATACACCATTGAAGGTAATGGAGTGTCTAGCAGTTCTCGACTTTACTACAATATGGCTTTTGATTATGTAAATGGTGAGTTCAAACTCATTCAGACGGCAGAAATGCAAAATACTAGTCGTGGACACACAACAAGGGATATTACGATTGAATTCTATCAAATGACATCACAAGAACACCCACAACCTATATATAGCGAACGTGATTTGTTAAATATGGAAGAGGGAATTGACTATATCTTATTAAACGACATCACGTTGACTACTGCGTGGACACCAATCACGACTGAAATTCGTAGTCTTAACGGAAATGGTTATTCAATCACAATGCCAGCGCGTTTTGAATCAATAGCGGGTGAGAACTATGGTCTATTTAGTGTAGTTACGGCGAATATGGTTGTTAAGAACTTAACAGTGAAATTTAGTTCGGAAGGCCTGACACTTCCAAGCGAGGTTTCGGCTCTTGATACTCTTAACTTCGGTGTAATCACTGCCGTGAACGAAGGTACAATTTACAACTGTCACGTTCAAGGCTGGCACGATATTCAAGGTTCGCGCGGTGTTGCAATTCCTGCTCCAACTGATACGAGCGCAAACTTCTACATTGGTGGAATTGCAGGTACAAACAGCCCAACAGGTGCGATTTCAAACAGTCGAGTAACTTATTTAAATATTACTGGTTTTGGTTTGCTTGCAGGTGTTGCGTCAAATAATGCGGGAACAATCTCTTCATCATTCTTCTCTGGTGGTATTATCACAAACGTGGCAAGTACGACAGGGACAAATGTGGCAACTGCGGGACTTGTTGTGGAAAATCAATCAAACGCGACAATTTTCGGTAGTTACACAGGTGGTGGTTTTACTGATTATGTAGACGGCTCGGTTGTTGTTGATTCATCTTTGGAAAATGTTCGCGATGGTAGCATTGTTTCAAACGTTACTGCCGCAGGATTTGTGTACAGAAATCTAGGTAACATTAGCGATTGTTATTCTGCTATGGACATTGAAGCAATCGAAGCAAGTGGCTTCGTGTACACAAACACTACAATAGCGACCATAACTCGTTGCTATTCGGTAAGTGTGCTTACATCTCCTGAAAGTGGTGGCACAACAAGTGTAAGTATGCCATTTATAGGTGCAGATAGTTCACAAGCAGGTAACAACAACTTTAACCCTGACGGCATTACAAATTGTTACTTCCTTAACAAAGGATTTAGTAAAGAGGCACTCGAACGTGAAGAAGCAATAGGCTTGACCCTTGACCAAATTCTGGGTAATTCGGGTAGTAATGTGTTTACAAGTTTCCTATTCTCACGCGATGGGACAGATGGAAGTGAATTTACAGGTGTATGGGTGTTTGTGAATGAAGAAAATCAATATTTCACGCCAAATAGATTTACTTCAAATATTGGTACAACAACCCAAGCACAAACCAATTTTGGACCAAAACTTGTGAGTGCTAGTTTAATTGCAACCCCAAGAATGTATCTTGACAACGAAAATACTAGCGTTAATCCTGATACAGGAGTGGTTGAATATCATTATACAAAAGCATTCACTGCTCACTTTACAAAACTAAACAACACAATCTTTGGAACAGATTATGCTTATGACCCTGTGGCTGTTACAACTGCGACACAATTTAACGAGGCATTTGATGTAAATAGCACAAGCGTAAACAAGGTTTATCTTGACACATCAGGCGCAATCGTATCTAATCCAACCACCACAAGTGGGGTGATTGTAAAAATTATTGATGATATTCGTCTTGCACGTAATATTGACCAAAATGACATTTCAATCAATACTGCGTTATTGAGCCCAACAACAATTTATGCGGGTATCTTTGAAGGTAACGGCTTTACTTATTCAAATCTTAACCTTACAATAAATGACGAAAGCACAACCCGATATGGTTTATTTGGCACGATTTCAAGCATTAAGGATATGAATATAATCGGAACAGTTAAGAACTTCAGAATTGGAGTAAACGCAGTTTCGTGTAGTCAAGTTGATTATGTCGGCGCGCTTGCTGGTGTGGTTGAGGATGCAAATATTTTCAATATAGCAGTAACAGGTGCAACATCACGTGTGATTGGTAACAATGCTGTTGGTGGTGTTGTAGGAAAAATTTGTGGTACATCTCGTGCACATAATATTAGCGCAAATGTTGGAGTTACTGCAAACTATAAGGCGGAAACTTCAAAGTTGTATAACGCGGACTTGTTGCGCGCTTATGGAAGTATGAGCGAAGCAAATTCAATTAATTCAATGGGATTGGCTGGCGGTGTGTTTGGTCTTGCGGATTTAACTCAATTTGACGAAGTTAGTACAACAACCAAAACAGACGAAGCAGTGTTGAGTTATATAACTTCAAGCGGTAACGCAAGCATTGTGGGTAAGTCTGTTGGTGGAATTGCTGGTGCGCTTGGCGTTCATACTGTTCTAAATTACGCAACAAAACTCATCGACACAAATACAACCTTGCGTGGCTCTGTGTTTGCTGGTGGTTTGGTAGGGCAGAATAATGGTGTGATTAGATATAGTACTGTATCGTATAACGATGATGTTCAAACAGCACTTGATAATGCACATACAGGTCAAAATCCAACTACAAACGCAGATGGAAATGAAATTATAGTTAATGATACAGTGTTTGAAGGCGGATATAATACTATTGGTACTGGTGGACTTGTGGGCTTGAATATTGGGCTTGTAAGTTCGGGCTGGACAAGTGGCTCAATCTATTATAGTTCTAGTTCGCTACGCGTTCGCAATGCTAATGGTACATATCTTGGCGGAATCGCTGGTGTTGCGTATGGTGGTGAATTCCGTGCAGTGTTCGCTACTGGTGGAATTGTCGGTGGTAGAACATCATATCTTGGTGGTATTGTCGGAATGATTAGTAACTTCTCGGAAGATAAGTACATCATTTCTTCAATCTCAAATCCATTCAATGCTTATATAAGCACGACAACTACACTAGACTATTGTGTAGCACTTAACAATTATCTCGCGACAGATTATAACTATTACTTAGAGTTGAGTAAGGCTTATGAACTTTCACTTGCGGGTGCGCAAGGTGGACTTGTGGGTTATTGCTACGATGCAAATATGATTTACACAACTCATACGGTAGATTCAGGCGACCCAAGTCAACCATACTATCAATTAATTAATAGCATTAACTACTTTGTAAATGAGATTAATAACCGTGTAGTTCAAAACACTGTAACAGCACCACAAACTGGTGATTCTACAATTATCTTAAACGCAGTGGGTAACTATTATGATATTGGTGGCTCAAATATTGCAACAGGACATACTCGTGGATATATCTTGAATAATTATGATGAAATTTTTGGTGGTTGGGATAAATATAGCATATCTCAAAATAATAATACACCACAAATTGATGTCCAAGAATTTACAGGTGATACAATTTACATTAATTCGATTGCAGACTATCAACAAATGTATTGGCACCCTGACAAAAATTATATCTTGACTAAAAACCTAGACTTTTTAGAGGCTAACACACCAGCCGCTCCAATTGGTTCTGAAAGTTCACCATTTACTGGAACATTTGACGGTAATGGTTACGTCATCAAGAACTTGCCAATGGCAATGACGGGGGCGACAAATGCTGGTATGTTTGGTGCAACTGATGGTGCTACTATTAAAAATGTTAGGATTGTTAACCTTTACATTTCGACAAACCTTAGCGAAGGTGTTTATGCCTATGTCGGCGGTTTGATTGGTGTTGCTCGTAACACAACTGTTAGCCAAATTTCGATTACCAGAGATGATTCAGTTATTGGTGCATATCACGGAATTGATACTCGCGCAAACAATGTCGGCGGAATGTTCGGACGTATTTATGCAACTGACGATGGCATTAGTACCATTATGGATTGCTATGTCGATGTTGATATTAATGCAAAAGACAATGTGTATAGAGATATGACTAATGTTGATGCGTTTGTCGGTGGATTTGCTGGAACGGTTACAGGTAATGTTGCAATTTCCAATGCATATGCAGAGGGAAACCTTACAATGACCAACAGCACTTCGGCAACATCTGCAATTTCACACTATGTCGGTGGTGCGTTTGGTAAGACTAATGGCGCAACAATAAATGGCGTGGTTAGTGATATGCAAGTGAAAGTTGATAATATTCAACGCGCAGTATATCTTGGCGGACTTGTTGGAGCAAGCGAGGGTAGCACAATATCAAATGTTGATAGTGCAAGCGACCTAAATCTTACACTATTTGACCTCAAAGCGGTTAGCCGTGCAAGTAATGGCTTCCTTGTTGGTGGCTTGGTTGGATTCTCCTATGGTGATACAATAAGCACATTTGTGGCAAGTGGCGACATTACATTAAATGGTTCTTATGGTGTTGATGTTTCAACGGCTGTTGACGGCACTGTTCACGCACTCGGTGGAGTTATTGGTGTTGCAGAAGGTTCTGTAATTCAAAGTGGATATTCAATCGTATCAATTTTTAATAATACCACCTTTAAAAATGTTGATATGACGGCATATCAGGGAAGCGTGATGAG
>JAFUJK010000070.1 GCA_017468205.1 Clostridia bacterium | reverse complement strand
TCCACGTTGAAAACTCCGCAGGGGGGGGGGGGCGCTAAATAGCGAAAAAATTGCTGAAAAAGCCGATAAAAACGGCACTTTCAGCGATTTAAACAACTCTAAAAACAAGGAAGAAAACGCACTCTCCGTGGCGGCAACAAGTTGCCGAGATTGCCACGTTGGGCTTTGCCCGCCTCGCAATGACACGGAGAGAGTAGACAATAAAATATTGTGTCATTGCGAAGCAGAGCAAGGCTCTGCTGTGGCAATCTCGCCTTTAAAAAAAGAACAAAAAAAGGCGAAAATCTACGCCCTAATTCTCTCTATAATCTTTCTTTTTACTGCCCTAGTTGGTGGTAGTGTATTTTTGATTGTTAATCATATAAATAAGTCAAATGCATTTATAGATGGTAATTACACTTCATATGGAAATATATTAAATACAAGTGGTACAGGATTAAACTCAACCGTGGTTAATGCTATATTTACTGCTCTTGATAACGACACCACGAGCACGCGAAATGCTGCGGCGATAAAAACAGCAAATGGTGGCAATCCAATTGTATTCCAAATGGGTAAGGTTAACGGAAATCCAATTTATTGGCAAGTTGTGTATCAGTTTGGCGAATATGTTACAATTTGGATGACTGATTGTTACACTAGTGATAGATTTAACTCAAGTAGTTCGTATTATCCAATTCAATCAAGAAATCTTGCGCTCCTTCAAGAACATATAGATTCTAGTTATCCAACATATAATAAATATGATTGTTATTCAAATTATTCAAAATCTTCATTAAGAGATTTAACAAATGCAATATATCTAGATATGGTTGATGACTATCCAGTAATGGCTGATATAATCAAATCGCCAAGCGTGGCAAAAGCAACTTGGCAGGCGACTCAGACCGAAGATATAAATGCATATCGCAGAGGTTCATCAAGTACAACTGGTGGAATTACAGGTTATTATTATATAGCCCACCATAATGGATTGAAGCGTTATAGTGGTGCATATACAGGTTGGTCAAACAACAACTGGGATAGCGCAAATCCTCCATATAATGACGAATTTTGGATACCTTCATATTATGAAGTTTTTAATAAGCAAAGTTATGAAACAAGTACAGTAGGAGGTTTGAATTCGCAAGATGGCGGCTTATGGGGCTTAACAGCGGCGGAGCGTGGTTTCAATGACGGCACTGACTCATCAAGCACTATTACATCCTTAGACGGAACAGCATATAACAGTAGCAGTTATATCTATCCATATATATGCTGGCTGCGCTCCGGCTCATCTTGCGATGACGACGATGCGATGCTAGTGGGCTTCTTGGGCGGCTCCGCTGACTACAACGGTGTGTACAATAGCTGCGGCGTCCGTCCTGCCGCTCACATCTCATTAAGAGTTTTATTGGAAAGTGCTTCGTCTAAAACAATTTCTGTTACCTCAAACAATAATTCTTATGGCTCAGTATCTGGTGGTGGTGATTACGAAAATGGTGCGCCTGCAACACTTACAGCCACTCCTAACGCAGGGTATCAACTTAAAGGCTGGAGCATAGATGGCGGAAATACTATAATTTCAACAGCAAATCCATATACAATAACTGTTACCGATGATGCTACATATACGGCAGTTTTTGAATTAAAAACTTATACTGTTTCGGTTGTTGCGAATGACGCAAATTTAGGCTCGATTTTTAACACTAGCGCGCAATATGTACACGGCAATGCGTATACTTTTGTAGCCACACCAACGGCAGGCTGTGCATTCCTATACTGGATAGATAGTTCAGACCCGAATACACGGATATATGCAAACCCTTTGACTGTTACTATAACAAGCGAAAAAACATATACAGCCTATTTTACTGACAGCCTTCTTAATGGTATCGCCTGTGTTGCAGAGGCGGGCGGAGAAGTGCGAATGAATGGCTACACTGACAGCGACACTACCATACATTTTAGCGCGGTTGCATATAAGGGCTACACATTCGACGGTTGGTACATATATGGCGAAACCACATCATTAAGCACGGAATGGAGTGTTGACCTAGAAAAATCGGCAATAAATAACAAATTAATAGTTGCAAAATTCAGCGAAATTTCCGCTAATGTGAACACAGAAACGAATAACACAGGGAATTTAACATAGCCCCCCGTGTCATTATGAGGAGCGAAGCGACGCGATAATCTCGGCGACAAAGTCGCCGCCACGGGGGAAAAGGCGAGAAGTGTCTTAATTACTGAGATTTCTCCACGCGTCCTTGAGGACTTGGTCGAAATGACACAGAGGCGAAATAAAACAAACTATCATAATATAAAAATGATAGTTTTTTATTTCATTTAGTTGAGTTTACTTGACATATATGATATAATATATTCAAAACATACAAGGAGAAAAAATTATGGCAATTTTAAAAAATATTGAATGGACTGATGAGAATAGTAATCTTATAGTTTGGAAATATCCAATTAATAAAGACCACGTAAACAAAGGTTCTGCGCTCACAGTTCGTGAGAGTCAGGTGGCGATTTTTGTTGACAAAGGACGCCTAGCGGACGTGTTCTTGCCTGGTTTTTACAAGCTTGACACGCAAAATATGCCCGCACTTACAAAATTGATGTCTTGGAAATATGGTTTTGAAACCCCATTTAAATCAGATATTTATTTTGTAAATACAAAGCAATTTACTAACCAAAAATGGGGTACTGCAAATCCTATTTTGATTCGTGATAAGGATTATGGCGCAATTCGTGTTCGCGGTTTTGGTACATATTCATTTAAGGTTGATGATGCTTATATATTTATGCAAAATTTGAGTGGTACTCATTCTAGTTTTGATGCAAACGAAATTACTGACTATCTTCGCAGTATGGTGCTTTCGGGAATTTCTGATGCTATTGGCGAATGCAAAATTCCAGTGCTTGATATGGCGGGAAATTTGCAAGAACTTTCTAAAATTGTTGAAAAAACAATGGCTGAAGAATTTAAGCAAATCGGTTTGAAACTCACAAAATTTGTATTTGAAAGTTTCTCATTGCCAGAAGAACTTGAAAAGGCACTTGACAAGAATACGACACTTGGAATGATGCGTAACAATATGGACGTTTACACCCAAATGGAAACACTTGAAGCAATGAAAGAGGCAGCAAAAAACCCTGGCGCAGCAGGTAGCACTATGGGCGCAGGTATGGGGCTTGGAATGGGAATGGGCCTTGGCAATATGTTCTCAAATAATATGCAACAAATGCAAAATCAACAGCAAAATTCAAAGTTTTGTCAAAGTTGTGGGGCGCAGTTGAATGGAAACCCTAAATTTTGCCCTGAATGCGGACAAAACTTGAAGCCAACTTGTCCAAACTGTGGCGCGGAAGTTAGGGCAAATGCGAAATTCTGTCCAGAGTGTGGGAGTAAGTTGAAATGACAGAACAAGCAAAAGAAAAACTTTATTCTGATGAAAAACTGACGACAACGACCTTTAAGTGTCCTAATTGTGGCGGTGAGGCTGAATTTGATGCGAAAGAGCAAAAAATGCGTTGTTTATATTGCTCAAGTATGTTCGATGTTGAGAGCGATAGCACTGTTTCAGAGCAGGAACTCGGCGACTTGTTGAGCAATGCGAAAGTTTGGAAAGAAGCAGAGGTTTATCAGTGCCAAATGTGTGGCGCAAAAGAGATTTTGGATAAACAAGAAGTGGCATTATCTTGCCCTTTCTGTGGTACTAGCAATGTGGTTAAAATTGAGGAATTGCCGGGGCTTAAACCGCAGGGAATTGTTCCTTTTAAGATTGACCGCGAAAAGGCTGGTGTAATCGCTCAAAACTGGATGAAGCGTAGCCATTATGCACCTCGCGCATTTAAAAAGAGCGCAAAACCAGAAAATATTGCGGGAATTTATAACCCAGTGTTTACTTTTGACACGGAAACGCGAAATTCATATACTGGAACACTTGGGAAGAATTACACATCTACACGTATTGTGAATGGACACGTTCAAACGTACACGCAAACTAGATATTTCAAGATTAGCGGTTCACAAAATGTTAATTTTGACGATTTCCCAGTACAGGCATCGTCTAATATGACAAATGACACAATAAGGCAACTTGCGCCTTTCCCAACAAATGATGCGCCAACGTATAAAACGGAATATTTGCGTGGCTATTCTGCAAGTACTTATAATAAAGACGGCAATCAATGTTGGTCGGAGTGTCAAACGATGATGAAGCAGGAAATCGAGAATGCAATTTTGAAAAAATATGACTACGATGTTAAACAATCAATGAATGTAACCACCTCATTTTTGAAGCAAAAATATAAATATGTACTTGTGCCTGTTTATGTGGGGCATTGTAAGTATAGAAACAAGGTTTACAACTTCTACATCAATGGCTCGACTGGCAAAGTTACGGGCAAAACTCCGCTTTCAGTATTTAAAGTTTGTATGACTGTTTTGTTCTGGATTTTGATTATAGGCGGAATTTTTGCAATTGCATATTTGGACTAAAATTAAAAAAAATAGGCTAAAATTATTGCTAAATTAGATTAAAATGTAGTATTATTGTACAAAGGAGGGTAATATGATTTGGAGTGAAATTGCGCTAATTTGCGTTTCGGTTGTGCTTGTTATTGTGGTTATTGCGTGGGCGGTGTCTGTTGCAAAACGCAAGGGGCAAGGCGCGGAAAATCGCGTTGATGACGTCTATGTTAAGGACGGTGTGCGTTACACAAAGAGTTCGGAAGTTGTTGATGAAAAGGGTGATGTGAAAGTTACTCTTAACAAAGGCGACGTTATGCTTGAACGTGGAGAAGTTTATGTTGTGGGCAAAGATTTGCTTGCGGGTAAGTTTACTGTGCTTTTGGCGGATGAGAATCTCGATGCTGTGAATATGCGCGTTGGCGGTCTTGTGCGTGAATATAAGCACTTTTCGTCTGTTGTATTAACAGAGGGCGATGAAATTTCTGCTGTTTCAGCAAATGTTATTTTAAGATAAGGGGAAAATTATGAGTAAAAATATGTTGTATAAGCTTTTGGGCGCGCTCGTAGTACTCGCAGCTGTTGTACTATGGCTTTTGGGTGTGCTTATGCCTGAATCGTTCGGTTTCTTTAACCTTGCTTGGGCTGGTGTGCTTTTATGTGGTGGCTTGGGTGTAATTATGTTAATTCAAGGGTTATTCCAAAAAAATATTTCAACAATAAAAAAATTAAAAATTTGGTTTGGCGCTGGTTTGTTAATTGGTGCGTTGTTGTGCCTTGTGTCTGCAATCGCGCTTCCTGGTAGCATTATTCTTCCAATCATTGCGATTATTCTTGCTTTTGGACTTGTGCTTACTATCTTTGCAACAGGTGGAGCAAGATGGGACGAAGGCGACAATGGCAAGGCTGGTTATAAGAACTATCACGAACGTAAAGCGGAAGAAGAAAAGCAACAAAATCAAGATTAGTATGCAAAGGATGAATTATGAAAGAAATGAATTATAAATTACACGAGCGATTGAGAGATTTGAGAGTGGACCACGGTCTTACGCAAGAGGATTTGGCAAAAATCTGTGGCGTAGACCACGTAGATATTTGTCGTTGGGAAGCAAAAATGCATATCCCAACAGTTTCGTCAATTTTGGCGATTGCTGAATATTTTGATGTTTCCATTGACTATTTGGTGGGCAGAAAATAAAGTGTAATATATAATTAAAAAACGGGTCTAATTGGCTCGTTTTTTTTATTGTTTAATTATTTATGTTTTGCGAGGCGGGCGAAGCCCAACGCGACAATCTCGGCGATGAAATCGTCGTAATACATTTTTTAAAATTCCAAGAAATTACATTAAAAATATTGTAAAAATTATAAAATTGCGTTATAATGATATTATAAAATTATACAAGGGATTTGTTATGGTTGCGTCAAAAAGATTTTTTGGACATTTTTCATTTATTTTTTGCCTATTAATTTTAGGCTGTTTTGGGCTGTTTTCAGGGTGCAACACAATGCCAACACATTATATTGTGCGTTGTTCCTTAAATGAGCATTGCACGATTTCTCTAGAAACAAATAAATCATATATCGAAGGCGAATTGGTGCGCGTAAATATTGAACCAATCTATGGTTACAAGGTGTCTTATTCTTATTACCTCAAAGATGGTGAAAGTGAGATACATATTTTCAATAATAGTTTTACAATGCCAGCCTCAAATATAACAATTTACGCCGAACTTGCCGAACTTGAACAGGTGAGCGTGAATAAAGATTCGTTGGGGAGTGCGACAATCGACGGCGATACATTTAGTGCAAAACCTGCATCAATAAACAATCTTTTTCTTGGCTTGTTTGATGCTTCAACGGGCGAAATTGTTAGCCTAAATACGATTGATGACGACTATTTTGAGTTGGTTGACTTGGATAGTAGGTATTTCTACAGTTATCATTATGTTGATTATGAACTTGCAAGCAATTTCTTTAAGCAAAGTAAATATTTTAGCTATAAATCTGCGATGTCATCAATATTAAGTAAGGCGGAAACGAAGAAAGATAACGGCGAAATCAGCGCACGCAAATTTGAAAGAATAGAGCATTTTGTCGACGAAATGAACAATAATAAGTTTATTTCTACAATATCAGCGGATAGCACGAAAAAATACAAGGCGATTTTTGCAAAAACCGCCACAGAAGTTTCACAAAATGGTTTTGATTTCTTGATTTATCGCGAAGCTAAAGTCGCTGTTTTGAAAAGTTACACGGGCTCCGCAACTGAAATTGTTATTCCAAGTGAAATTGACGGCGCAACGGTCGTAGGTATTCAAGTTGACTATAAAACGAATTTTAATGGTAGTGATTTTACGCAAAATATTTTTCCTGCAACCACAACAAAAATCACCCTTCCAATTACTATCACAACAATTTTACCTTATACATTCTATGGGCTTAACAATCTTGTTGAGGTGAACGCGCCAGCGGTGCGCGAAGTGGGGCGATATGCCTTTGCCGAATGTGGTGAATTTAATGCAATTTTTACAGATTCGCTTGAGCGTGTCGGAGATTACGCGTTTAATGGCGCAACCATTACGGGCGTGGATACTTTAAAAATCAAAGAAATTGGTGTTGGCGCATTCCAAAATTGTACGTTCCAAAGTTTTAAGTTAAATGCGGACTTTTTGGGTGCAGATGCATTCAAAGATAGCAAAGTTTATAGTGTAACAATAAATAAAACCGAAGATGTCGAAAGCATTACAGATTTAATGGCGTTACAAGGAATGCTTGTCAATGCAAAAAACATCTCAACAATAACCCCTAATACTTATTTAGATAATAATTATTTCCGCTTAAATAAAGGTGGCTATTACTACTATGGTATTGTAAATCTTTTGGTTGATAGAGAAAATTATGGCTCGATTTTTGTTAAATATTATGGCTCGTCAAAGGGATATTTGCAATTATCATTATTAGATGGATTAGAATTATACTACTGCCAAATTAATGATGGCGAAAAATTTTATTCAAGTGTCTTTGATTGCTCAAACGTTGAAATAGGTGTGGAACCTACTGTTTATATATATTTAACAAAGGAAATAGAACACACTATCACAAGCGGAAGTTACACCTCAACCTATATTTTGAAAGAGGGGTCAACAAGGGCGATATTAAAAAGTAGTAATGACCCTGCCTTTGCTGGTCAAGTAACAAAAGACGGCGTAACTTATATTGTTGATGAAATTGCAAATGGTGCATTCAAATATGCAACAATCGAAAGTGTAGCGATTCCTGCAACAATTAAAACAATCGGGGATAGAGCATTCTTTGGTGCGTCAATTAAATATGTTGAATTCCAAACTGGTTCACAACTTGAGGTGTTGAGTGCTAGCGTGTTTATGGGGTGCTCAAATTTGATTGGCATTAATTTAGAAGTTTGTACAAATCTAGCATCAATAGGCGATTATGCGTTCTTTTATTGCTCAAAGTTGTCTAGTATCGTTATCCCAGAAAAAGCTGTAGTAAGTAATAATGATACTTTCGAAAATTGCACATCATTAAAAAATGTAGAAGTAAAAAATTCCGCCTTGGCAAGTTTTACATCAAACACAAGTTGTGGTTATCTATTCTATTATGCTGATGTCGTGAAAACTCCATATAGAACTTGGCAAGATAGTGATTATTTATATAAAAATTTGGCGCTAACGGAAAGCACGAGCTCATATTGCGTGTTTAAAAAGATTTATCTCACTTATTCAAGTGATATTGCAAGTTCATATTATAAAATGACAATAAATAATGTAAGCAAGATAGTTGAGTTTAAGTTCACATATACCGCTTCAAATTATTCGTTTATTGGGTGGCAGGTTAAAGATAGCAATGAGATTTTGAGTACATTGAACACCTTTAATTTACCAATAACCGCAAATATGGCAACGGAATATTACGCGATAGTAGATACAACTAAATCAATAACTATAGATGGTTTAACATTTAAATATAGCACATATTACAAAACTGCAAAAATCACTTCTGATAGCGATAGTATTACGGGGGATTTAGTCATTCCATCAAGCATTACTTGTAATGAAGTTATATATACAGTGAATTGCATTGGTTCAAATGCGTTCTACAGTAATCAAAGTATTACATCAGTTACAATCCCCTCGACAATAATTAGCATAGAGCATAGTGCTTTTAGTTATTGTCCTAAATTAAAAAATGTGTATTATAGTGGCACGCCAACACTGAAAAGTATAGGACAATCTGCGTTTACTTCTACAGCTATTAAAAAATTTTATTTCCCATCAAGTGTGAAATTTGTTGATATTCATTGTTTCTTGACAGCTTCATTAGATGAAGTTATAATTGATGGTGAAATTTTTTCTGATTCAAGAATTTTAAGTTATTCACTTGAAAATAGTAAGAAAATTTATATTTTAAACACCATTGATTATTCTAATATAATTCCAAGTATGAATAATTATTTTATGCCACGTGCTGATACGATACTTGAAAATAAAACATATAAGACTTATGAAAGAGTAGATGTATTTACGAATAGTGAAAAATTAGGTAGTATTTATAAATATATTTATAATCAAAATCAATTAGTTTTAAAAGTTAATAATTATTATGGCGGTTTTGTAGGGTGGCACAAAGATAGTATAGATGGTGAATTGATTAGCACTGAAATTAATTATACACTGACATTGGACGATACTTCAGCTTCAACATATTATGCTGAATTTAGTTTCATTGATTATACCGATGAATTAGGTTTGAAATACTATTTATTGCCAGAAAAAATAGCAGTGCTGTATGGTAACGAGAATATAACTACAGAGGAAATTGTGATTCCTGACAAAGTATTGTACAATGAAAATGAATATGAAGTACAAATAATAACGCAATATGCTTTTAATGAAAATGATATAACCTCAATTGCTATTCCTGCAACAGTAAGAATTATAGAGTCTTATGCTATACATCGTTGTGATAATTTGACTTCAATTATATTTGCAGAAAATTCTCAATTAAACCAATTTAGTACATTAATGATTCAAAGATGTAATAATTTGACAAAAGTAAAGATACCAGCAAATGTAACAAGTATTTCAGATATATTTTCGATTAATTGTTATGTTTATATAGACAGTGCAACTATTTACGAAAAAATTAGCAATAATAACCTAGTTTACGAAGATAAAATCTACATAAAAACAAGTATTGATGATGGTTCAAACACTTATCTAAATGCAAACTTTACAAAAGTAGTTGGCGCGGACGGCTACAACGAATATACAATAATTTCAGGGGAATAAAAAATGGAAAATAGTTTTAAAAAGAAAATAGCGCAAATCACCATTTACGTTTGCACCATTCTAATGGTAGGCAATTTGCTTTCGTGTATTGTAAGTGGTGTGCAGATTTTTACAAGCCACGGGGACGAGTTGATAGGCGCGTTTACCTTTGCGGTTGCGGGAATAAGCCTTATATTGCTTTCGCTTATGCTTACGCGAAGCCTTGTAACCCCAAACGCTCAAAAGGCGATAAACATTACAATGCTAGTATTCAGCATTATAGGCGCTGTGGCGATTTTGGCGTTTATTGTTGTTAGCTTGGTTGTTGGCTCTGGTGCGACAATAAATTCTGCAAATATTTCGGGTCTTATGGGAATGATATTAGGTGCATCATTCTCTTCATCGGCAATAGGTTATTTTGTGATAACTGCAGTGTTTGCATATGCGTTGGCATTGCTTCTATCCGCTCAAGCGCAAGAAAGGGAAGAAGCACCCGAAAAAGTTGTGATAGAACTTACTCCCGAGCAAAAAGAAGCACGCAAAAAGAAAACAAAAACGCGTTTGTTCATAACAGGAACATCGTGTATGGCGGGCATAAGTTTAGTGTTTGTTATATTGTTTGCGGTGTTTGCTGCGACCTCTGACTACTCTTATCCTAAATACAATGATTCGCACCAAACATCAGTTGTAACTAATTACGGCAATATTATTATTGGTAGTCATATTTACACGCAATCAAATGAAAATAAAACGCTCAAAATTATGTACGCATATACTATTGATGGCGACTACTACGAGCAAACAACAGTAGTTGATGTAAGTAAAAATGAACCCGCTTATTGGAGCAAAACAATATCGGCTGATACTTCGGCAGATGTGGTATTGATTGGTGTATACACCTTAGATGCTAATAATAATTATATGGAGCTTCCAAGCTTTGAAAACGCGCACTATTCTGTGGGTGTTAAAGAAATAGTTTTCCTAGTTTTGGGTATAGCCTTTATGGGGGCAACTGGATTGTTTATGTTCTACTTGATTAGAAATATCAAGCAAAACAAAAAGGAAAAAGAAGAAAAAATCAACAAAAAATAACAAAAAAATAGTACTATGCATATGATTTAAATGCATAGTACTATTCTTCTTTTTCTACGATATCCTCTTTTTTAAACATTTTAATACATACAAATATTGTGATTGGAATAAGCAATAATATTATTCCAATAGGGGATTGCACAAATGTAATTATGTTGCCAATCGCGGGAATTGAATTTGATACGACGCCAATAATTTCGTTTGGAGTGATAGGTGTGTCTTGCGATGCGTTGTTGTCGCCTTTGGTGATGATTTGCTCATCATTTATATCTATAATTCGATGTGTAATTAATCCATTTTCGCTAGCGTAAGTAATGACATCGCCTATTGAAAAGCTTTCGCTTTTGTTGACTATCAGCAAATCACCCTCGTTTAGTTCGGGGGACATACTCTGCGTGCTTACTACAGCAAGCCCAACGCCAAAAAACATAGGAACATCTTGTTTAAAAAATATCTTGCAAATAAAAATATATCCCACAACAAGTAATAGTATCGCTAATATAAAATATAGAAAAAATCGAAATATTTTTTTAATACAAATCATATTATATTATATGTTCAATAATTGGTGAAAAATTTGGCAAAAATTAATTAAAAATATAAAAAAACACGGAAAAAACGTGTTTTTCATTATAATTTAACCTTAATTCCATAAATATGTTTTTCTGCTTCATTGATGATTTTTGCCATTGTTCTAACTACACCAACAGGGTCGATGCCTGATGCTGTTTCTCCTGATAGCATGGTTGCCGTTGCTTCCTCATAAATTGCGTTTGCTACATCATTAACTTCGGCGCGAGTAGGTCGGGTTGATGTGGTCATACTTTCAAGCATTTCGGTAGCTACAACAACCATTTTGCGATTAACGTTGCAAAGAGAAATTAGTTTTTTCTGAATAGGAGGGATTTTTTCAAGCGGAATTTCCACCCCTAAATCTCCGCGTGCTACCATAAGGCCATCACTGGCACTTAAAATTGACTCTATATGTTCGACACCGCTTGCGTTTTCAATTTTTGAAATAATTTTAATATTTTCTCCGCCATTTTCTGCAAGGAATTTACGCACATCAAGCACATTTTGTTTGTTGCTAACAAATGAAATTGCAAGAAAATCGGCTTGATTTTTAATGGCAAATAAAATGTCGGCTTTGTCGACTTCTGAAAGATAAGGAGTGCTTGGGATTACACCTGGAACATTTAGTCCTTTGTTGTTTGATAATTTGCCACCAAAAAGCACGCGACAAATTATGTCTGTGTCCGTAACTTCCATAACTTCAAGCACTAACATTCCATTATTTGCGAAAATGCGACTGCCCGCCCTAACTTCATTAATTAGGTTCTTGTATTTCAGGCTAACACGCTTGGAGGAGCCAACCACATCTTTGATTGTGAAAGTAAAAGTTGCGCCATCTTCAAGCATAATGCTTCCGTCTTTAAACGTGCCAATACGGATTTCAGGCCCTTTTGTGTCTACAAGAAGTTTTAAGCCGTGTTTTTTGCGAAGTGGAGCAATTTTATCCACGAGTGCTTGATGTGTTTCGTGCGTTCCGTGGCTCATATTAAGTCGCGAAATGTCCATTCCTTCTGAATTCATTGAGGCCAATATTTGTTCATCGTTGCACGCTGGCCCGAGTGTGCATATAATCTTTGTAATTCTTTTCATAATATTAGTATTATATATTATTTTCAAAAAAATTCCAAATATAAATGATAATTTTCTTGTTTTTTATGCATTTTTTCACAAAAAAACGTGTTTTTTCATATATTTTTTAAATTTTAGGAGGATTTTATGATAGATTTGGAATTAATTGCTATTTTTAAAAATTTGCGGTCATCACCTGATTTGAGCGCTAAAATTGTTGGTGATAAGATTAATGGTAGCGCTCAATTTTGGGGGACAAAATATGGTGTAGTGTGCCTAGTTAATGTCAAGGGGCTTCCAAAACAAAAATTTTTAGGTCTTCATATACACGAAAATGGAGTTTGCTCTCCTACAAGTCCGCCAAATAAGTTTAGCGAGGCGGGAGGACACTATAATCCAACCAATGCGCTTCATCCTAATCATTTGGGAGATTTGCCCCCACTTTATTCAAACAATGGGCACGCTCTTATGGCTGTGTTGATTGATAAATTTACGATTAATCAAATTAAAGGGCGAACTATTATAATTCACTCTCAACCAGACGATTTTACTACACAGCCAGCGGGAAATTCGGGAGAACGTATTGCTTGCGGTGTTATAAAATAAAAAATTAGTAAAAATTACTAATTTTGCACAAAAAAGGCATATTTTAGGTAGTTTTTTGCTAAAATTGCACAAAAAAGTTGATTTTTATGATGTTTTAACTAAAATTTAGTCAAATTTTAATTGTCTAAATTGTCATTTTGGGGTATAATAAATACAAATGATTTTTAGGAGAACTTATGGCTAAACTTATGATTATAGACGGCAACAGTCTTATAAATCGCGCGTTCTACGCATTGCCTCCATTAAAGGCGAGCGATGGAAATAATTACAACGCTGTTTTTGGTTTTGTTAATATTTTGGCGCGAATGATAGTTGACTATGACCCCCAATTTTTGTGTGTAGCATTCGATGCTGGGCGACACACTTTTAGAAACGATTTGTATGCTGATTATAAGGCGACGCGAAAGGGAATGCCTGATGAGTTGGCAACGCAGTTGCCTATATTGAAAGATTTACTTAAAAAAATGAATATTTGCATTATAGAGCAGGCTGGGATTGAGGCTGATGATATAATAGGTACGATTGCGCATAGATTTGATGGCACAACAAATATCATTGTTACGGGAGACCGCGATTGCTTGCAATTAATAAACGACCATACTTATGTTTGGTTGACCAAGCACGGAATTACTGATGTCGTTGAAATGAATGAAGAAAAGTTGAAGCAAGATTGGGGTCTGCGTCCTTCTCAAATAATTGACTTAAAAGCAATTATGGGAGATTCAAGTGATAATATTCCAGGTGTTCCGGGGATTGGAGAAAAAGGTGCAAATAATTTACTTGCCGAATTTGGTACAGTTGCAAATATTTACAACAATCTTGACAAAATTAGCGGGAATGTACTCAAAAAATTGCAGGAAGGTCGCAATTTGTGTGAATTGAGTTATACTCTTGCCACAATTAAAACTGATGCAGAAATTGACGTAAAACTGGAAGATTGTGTTTATACTTTTCCTTGGGATAATGATGTTTATGAATTAATGCAAAAATATGAATTCAGAAGTTTGTTAAAGCGCAAAGAATTGTTTTCAGGGAATATGGCGTTAGTAGACGCTCCAACAAGTGCGGTTGTGCCTGTTTCTCCAAACGATATTGGCGCAACTGTTACATCACAATTTTTAAATGATGCAAAGCAACTTGCAATAGTGTATAATGAAAATGAATTTCATTTTTGTGTAGACGATAAAAAGAACTATGTGATAAATCTTTTTGGCATTTCTGTACAAATGGCGTTGAGTTATTTCCGAAGTTTTTTTGAAGACGAAACAAAGCAATTATTTGTATATGATTTAAAGCAAATTTTGCATTATTGCGATGCTTTTGATGCAAAATTTAGATGTAATGCAATTGATGTAACCTTGGCATTGTATTTAGTTAATTCTAATATTAAAGAGGGCGACCCTGTAAGAACATTGGAACACTTGGGGTTGCCGAGTGCAAACTGGGCAACAGGGCTTTTGGAAGCGAATAATATTGCTTTTAAAGAGTTAAAAGCAAAAAAACTTGAAAAATTGTATATGGAAATCGAATTACCACTAGTTTATGTTCTCTATGATATGGAAAAGCAAGGTATTTGCGTAAATACTACTTTGTTAGATGAAATTGCACCTAGATATAAATATGAAATTGAAACGATTCGCAAACGTATTTGCAGTATGGCAGGAGAGGAGTTTAATATCAATAGTCCAAAGCAGTTGGGTGCTATATTGTTTGAAAAATTAAGATTACCTGATAAAAATAATAAAAAGCATTCAACTGCGGTCGATGTTCTAATGTCTTTGCAATATGAACATCCAATAATTGAAGAAATTTTGCGTTATCGTACGGTAACAAAATTATACTCAACTTATATAGAAGGAATGCGCCAATATATCGTAAATGGAAAAATCCACACAATTTTTAATCAAACTACGGCTGTAACTGGTAGATTGTCAAGCAATGAGCCAAATTTGCAAAATATTCCAGTACGAAGTGAAGAAGGGCGCGAGTTGAGAAAATTGTTTATAGCGTCAAAAGGTTGCAAGTTGCTTTCTGCCGATTATAGTCAAATTGAGTTGCGTTTGCTAGCTCACTATTCGGGCGACCCTGTTTTGTGTAGTGCGTATGCCGAGGGGAGGGATATTCACAGCACCACCGCTTCACAAATATTTGGTGTGGACTTGGAAGATGTTACCTCTGATATGCGCCGAAGTGCAAAAGCTGTAAACTTTGGTATAATCTATGGTATATCTCCATTTGGTTTAGCGTCTAATTTAGGAATTTCGCAAGTGGTAGCACGAGATTATATCGAAAGATATTTCCAAACTTATCCAACAATCAAGCAGTTTTTGGATAGTAGTGTTGCTATGTATAAAGAAAGGGGATATGTTTCAACTTTATTTGGTCGTATTAGAAATTTTGATAATGTCGTTGTTGCGAATGCCAGAGATGCAAAGTTTTCAGAACGCGCTGCAATGAATATGCCTTTGCAAGGTACTGCAAGCGATATTATTAAAATTGCAATGCTTAATGTTTATAATGAATTGAAAAAACAAGGATTAAAAACTAAACTTATTTTGCAAATCCACGACGAATTAATTTTGGACGTTCCTGAAAATGAAATTGATGTTGTAACAAAACTAGTTCGTGAGCAAATGGAAAATGTCGTGAAGTTGAATGTGCCTCTCGAAGTTGAAATCGATGTTGGCGATAGTTGGTATGATATTTAGCAAAAAATGCCAAAAAACATCAAAAAACACTAAAAAATAAAGAAAATAACAAAAAAGTCTTGAATTTCAAGGCTTTTATTGTTTGCTTTTTATGTAGTTATCGACTATATTTTGTATTGATGCTTGTTCTTCGTGAGTTAGGCAACACCATTTGGAATATAGTTCTTTTATTTGAGGAGTTGCTTCAATAAGTTCGTGCTCTGCAAAAAATTCAGCGAGCGTAACGTTGAAAGCTTCGCAAATGGATTTGAGGGCAGGGATAGAGGGAATTGTGCCACCTTCAAACCATTGGTGGATTGTTTGTTGCGCAAGTCCGCTTTCTTGTGCTAGTTTATAAATTGTCCACCCACGAGCGACGCGCATTTTGTCAATCTTTTCAACAATGTTCATTTTATTTCCTATAACTTTGAATAATTTGTTTTACTGCTTGGCGTTGAGGCTCGGATAGAGAAAGCCAAATTTCAAAAATTTCTCTGTTTTCAGGAGTTGCTACAACGACATCGCTATCAATGGCAAAAAATTCAGCTAGCGAAATTTCAAAACCTTTCTCGCAAATTAGTTGCAAAGTATCTATAGATGGTGTAAAATTGTGCGAATACCATCTATAAATTGTATTGCGTGCGATACCGCTACGCTCTGCAAGTTCATATACTGACATTTGTCGTGTTTCTCTAATTTGCTTTATGCGTTCTAATATATCCATAAAAGCCTCTTATTCATAATCAAGTTTGCATAAATCGAAAACAGGGTCGGCAAAAAATGTTTCAAGCGTCATATCAAAGGCTGCGACAACTTTTACAATAGTTGAAAATCGCACGTCTTGATTTACTTCATTAAATATATAGCGCAACGCGGAGTGGGTTAAGCCTGTTTCTTTTTCAAGTTGATATTTGGACATATTATGCTCAATTAATAAATCACTTACGCGCAATGCGAACGCTTTATTTAAAGTCATTTTTTTACCTCAATTTTTAAAAAATTCTAACATCAAAATTTTTTAAAATAAGTGAAATATTCTGCACGTATCATTGACTTTTTCTTAAAAAAATGATAAAATTTACACAAAAAGGAGCGAAAATGAAAGAAATTACTTGTTGTTTTACGGGGCATAGACCTGCAAAGTTGCCTTGGGGATATGAGGAGCGTGGGGCTCAATTTCGCGCTTTTTTAAAAAAATTAGAAAGGGCAATCATTGATGCTATTGAACGTGGATATACTCATTTTATTTCTGGTGGTGCAATGGGGTTTGATATGATTTCGGCGGAAATGGTGTTAAAATTGAAAAAGAAATATAAAAATATCACGCTTGAATGTGCGTTGCCTTGTTTTAATCAAACTAATCGGTGGAATGAGGCGCAAGTTGCGCGTTATGAAAAGATTTTGGAGCAAGCGGATTGTGTAAATTATGTGTCAAAAAGATATTATTTTAATGGGTGTATGGCAGTGCGAAATGCATATATGTTAGAGTGCTCATCGCTTGTGATTGCTTGTGTTGTTGATGAAAAAAGTGGCGCTGGCGGAACACTTTTAAAGGCACAAAAAATGGGGCTTGAAATAGTAAATATTGGTGTTTAAAATAATTGAAAAACAAGTAAAAAGTATTGTTTTTTAAACTGTTTTATGATATAATTAAATTATGGAATACAAAAGAGTAAATAGTCGATTTTTATTAATTTTTGCAAGTATAATGCTATTTTTAGGCGGTATGCTATGTATTTTTGGAGGGAATACAACAAAAATCGCCGATGCGGCTACGGGGACGGACTCTTATTATTGCTTGCGTGATGAAATGTATATCCCGACAGAAAACCAATATGCTTATGGTCAGTGTTGGCAATTTTCATTACTAAAAATGATTGAAACTTCAATCGTAAAAAATACAGGCGAATATTACGATTTTTCAAATGCGTGGATTGCTATTGCACAGAAACTTGAAGGTGGGGTAGTTGTGGGCAAAGATGGTAGCCATTTCCCCGCTGGATTTAATTTTATAAAAGAATATGGTTTGGTACTTGAAAGTGATTTAAACTTTGATGAACTTAATTATATCAATAATAGCAACTACGAAGAATATTATGACCAGATTAAGCAATATGCTGATAAAAATATCACAAACAATTTGGTTATAGATGCCATCAATAAAAATGAAATAAAATCTGCCTTGATTAACAATAGTGCAGTTGGTGTTAGTATATATAAATATATTTATGTCATTAACCCGTTAGATGGAACATTATATCTTGTTTATGCAGATAATGAGTATGCGCACGCTGTAACTATAATTGGTTGGGACGACAACTATGAAGTTGAAATAAGTGGTTCGGTACACAAGGGCGCGTATATAGTGTTAAATAGTTATGGGTCAGACTGGGGTGATGGTGGTGTATTCTATTATCCTTATTACATATATGAACAGGGGCAAATTTCAACTTTATTTTATGAAATAGAATATAATGCACCAACTATTGACATTGAATTGTTAAGTACTAATGATTATTTTATTGATGTAAAAAACTTGCATAATCAGAATGTAGGATATACTACTTCAAGTGCTAAAACAATGAATACAAATCTCTATGACTATGAAGAAAATGATATTGAATTAACTTATAAACTTTCCGATTATTTAAACTATACAAATGTTGACGTGAATGTTTATAAAAGCAATAGCCTTGTATATGACTTTGATATAACGCATTCAAATGGTATTTATACAATCACTGAAAAGGCTGATGTTAGTCCCCTCGGGACATATAAAGTTGAATTTGTTGTAGACGGCACTGTTATTAATAAGTGTTTTGTGGTGCTTTCAGGGCTTGAATTGGGGTATATTGATTATACTGATTCAGTTGATTATCTCGATGGACTTGAGTTTGTTCCAGTATATAAAAATTTCAATACATCAAACAATCAACTTGATATATATGTTAAAACATCACGATTGCCTGATTTCTTGGTAATTGTTCCTTCAATTTATAACGATTATGTTGGTTATGATTATAATGAAGATTTGTTTAGTTTTGTGGATAATTCTAGTTACTGGAGACTATGGTTTAAAGCCGTAAGTTATGATGTTGATGAGATATATAACCTTACGCTTTTCAATTAAGAGGTTGAAAGTTTAACGTATAATATTCATGTTGACGTGGATAGTGAGAATATTTTGCTAAATGTTCAGTATGATGTCGGCGATAAAGCCGTAAATATAAACCCTGAATATATTTCAATTAAATCCGAAACTGATACCAAAGTTTATATAGATAATCCAAGCGTGCAGGGAAAGGTCGTAAAGAGTATTTACTATTATAACATTGAAAATCAAAAAGTTAACCTCGGGTATAGTGAAGAGCAAGGAAAATTCTATATTACTGAACTTGATGTTCAATATGCAAGCGAAAATAATGGGCTTACTGATTTATATTATTATGAAGCGGTGAGATATTATCTCATTTTGCACTTTGAATATATCGAAGGTGTGTCGATGGATATACGAGTTGTAGGTGAGTCCGGGCTCAATTCGACGCGCTTTGATTATGGCGAAAGTTTAAAGGCTACGGTCAATGTCGAAGGTGTAGTGCCTGAAAGTGTAAAGTGGTACACAGACGGAAATCTTGTGTTTAATCCTAATAAAATCAAACTCAATGCAGGGCAGTATGTGCTAAAATGTGTTATAACATATAATGACGGCTATACGGATATTTCGATTGATAAAAGCGTTACGATAACCATTGTTCCTATCACTCTTACAGTTACACAAATTGGCGAAACGTTTACGTATAACGGCACCGACCAAGTCCCAACATTCACCGTTGCGGGCTTCCTTGATGGCGACCAAAATCTTTATGAAATCATTTACCCAGAACCATCGGTAAATGCGGGCGATTATGTTGTAACTATTAATTCTAAATCAGTTAATTACGTGTTGAAAACTAATACGTATTCTTATAAAATTGAAAAACAAAAAATCACTATAACTTTGGATAATAAGTCAAGCAAAATCGGCGAAGCATTGGCGCAATTGACCTATACGGTTAGCGGAACATTGTATGACGAATTGAATATTCAACCAAGCGCAAACATTTTGTCAACACTTGCTGGTGTCTATGCTATTACAGCAAGTTACACGCAAAATTCTAACTATGATGTAACAGTGGTTACGGGTAAATATACCTTGCTTTCGGCTGATAGTAGCGGAAGCGGTGGCGGTGCTGGTGGCGACGACTCCTCAGGCGGAAATGAGGGTGGCAACACTAATACACCAAGCGGTGGAGATAGTTCTAGTGAAGATGATAACCACAATTCGGGTTCAAATGCTGAAAGCAAAAATCCAACAAATGGCGGAAAAAATGATGTTCAACTTGTTGTTTATATCGCTATAATTGTTGGCGGACTTACAGTTATTGTTGCTATTATCAGTTTGGTGAGCTATATTCGTAATAAAGATTAAAAAATGCACATTTTTGTGCATTTTTTTACATTTTTAATAGATTTTTTATTGATTCTTTTTTTATTTGTGTAGTTGTTTTTAACATATCAATCAATTCTTGGTCTGCCGAATATGTGCTTATGTCGTAATAGAAAAATTCACTGGGTGTTGACCCGCAAGCCTCTATAATTTCAAGAAGTGCGCTGATAGAAGGTTCAAAACTATCGTTTTTCGATTCCAAACGAGAGATGTATGCGCTGTTTTTTCCAATTCGCAAACTTAATTCTCGTGCGGATAACCCAGCTTTTGAACGGATAATGCCTATTCTAGTTACAATTTCCTCTTTTGTTAGCATTTAATCACCTCATATATAATGATAAATGATTTTTCTTAAAATATAATAGGATATTACGTGTAAAAATTACATAAAATGTTATAATATTTGTACATATATGTTCATTTTGTTGTCTTTTGTGTAGAAATATGTTAAAATTTGTAGGAAAACAAAATAGGAGTTTGTTATGAATAAATTGAAAACTTGGATTGGGAGTGGGGTAATCGGACTGCTTCTAATTGCGTTGACATTGGGGATTGTTTTTGCAGTTACGGGGGCGAAAAATGAAAATGGCAACGAGCCACTTTTTGCATTGTCTGGTAGTGGTACTGCCGCTAACCCATATACGATTGCAACAGCGGCGGATTTGCTAGAATTCCGTGATTCTGTAAACTCGGGAACTACATATTCAGGACTTTATGTAAAGGTAACTGCAAACATTACCGTGCCGTCAGGTACTGCGTGGACACCAATAGGTAGCAGTACGTCCTATTATTTCAAAGGCACATTTGACGGCGGTGGCTATACTATACAGGGTGAAAGCACGGCTGAAAATGGCGGGTTGTATTATAAAGGGGCAGATTATCAATATTTAGGCTTTTTTGGTTGTATACAAAATGCAACAATTAAAGATTTAACTTTAAAATCTTTCTATTTTTATAATAATTGCACTACTTCGGGGTCTTCAACTGGTGGAATTGCGGGATATGTTGCTTCTGGTACTTGTACAATCACAAATTGTGATGTTTATGCTGATTCTACAACATCTAATCAAATTCGTTCAGGAACAAGTGGACATGCAGGTGGATTTATAGGATATTGTGTTGGCACAAGTGTTAGTATAACAGATAGTGCTTTCTATTCCTCTGGTGGTAGTTTTTCTGTTTATGGTACATCTTATGCAGGTGGTTTTATAGGTTATCATTATCCATCTACGACTGCAACCTTGACTTTAACTAATAATGTAGTAGAACTAGGTGCAACATATTCTGTTTATTCGAGCAGCGCTAGCGGGGGATTTGTTGGATATGTAAGTAGAGTAGTAAATATATCTAAATGTACAATAAATTGCAATGCAGGTTATTCAATTTATGGGGCTTCTTATGCAGGAGGGGTTGCTGGACACGGAAGTGGTACCTTAACAATAGTTGAGTGTAATGTAAACACTAGTGGATCAAGTGCTATTTCTGGCTCTAACGGTTATGCTGGTGGTATAGTTGGTTTTTACTCTTCAGTGTTAAATGCAGCTAATAATACTATAAATGTTAATGGTAGTATTCAAGCACATTATGTTGGTGGTTTTGGAGGTTTTATATCTAGTAGTGGCGAAATATATAATAACAAAGTTTATTTAAAAGCGGCAAATTCAATTTATAGTAGTTCATCCGACAATGCATATTTAGGAGGATTTATTGGATATTATGGCGGTTCTGCATCTTTGTATGATAACTTTGTTTCAATAGAGGGTGGTGCTTCAAGTTCTGCTGCCATATATTTTAATGTTTCTGGAGAACCTGCGTCAATAGGTGGTTTTATTGGGTATTGTTATAGAAATATTACACAAAGAAATACGGTACAAATAAATTCAAAATATCCATTTTATAGTTCTTATTATAGCTATTCCTCAAATCACGATTATTCAACAATAATTGGATGTTATATTGGTAATGCGAAAGGATATACAATAAGCAATGCTGTAGTTGAAGGAACTGTATCCTCTATGGATGTTGGAAAACCTTGCCTGCTAGGTGGAATTATTGGTTATAATGGTACAGCAAAGAATTGTAAAGCAGATAATCTTAATTTAGTTGCTACTGACATAGCAACTTTTGGAGGGCTTGTTGGATATACTGGTTCTGGAATAAATTCCACTATTGTTAATTCTAGTGTAAGTGCAACAATATCCACATCTAATAGGGGTACGGCGCTAGGAGGTTTGGTAGGAAATGATGGAGGTACATTTGAGAATTGTTATGTTGATTTGGATGTAACATTGAAAAATACGGTCTCATCTGCTAGTTTTAATGTGTATGGCTTAGGATATAATGGCACTAATAAAAATTGCCAATATGTGGGGGCTATTAATGCTTCTGCTACTGCTTCTGGAACATACAATTTTTATGGGCTAGCTTATAGTGGTACGGTTACAAATTGTGGTGTAATAATGGATATAACTACCAGTACTACTTATGTAAATGAATATTTATATCCAACTTTTAATTCATCAAGTGCTACAGCAACTGATTGTTATGTAAAAATAACCAACTCATTATACGGAAAAGATGCAGTAACTTTTGATTATTCTTCTGATACAACAACAAACCTTTATGACATTTCAGGTACATATAGCGGAACAAAAGATGCTGAATATATGAAGGATATGGATTATTTTACAAATCCTAACAACTGGGCTGTTGAGCGTCCTTGGTTGGACCCATCAACGTGGGATTTTGAAAATTATTGGTATATAGACAATGTTTATAATGAAAATGATGGTTATCCAACTTTATTTCACCACAACTTCTTGGTAAAAGGTGAGAACGGGGTTACAATAAACTCGTTTGACGATAAAACAATCACGGCGACTTTGGAGGGTGGACTATCACCAACAATGACAATTCGTGATGTGGTCATCCCGCTTACTCGTTCGGGTAGTGGCTCGTGTGCGTATGGTGATTATAGTTATACAATTACGGGCAATACTGTTACAATCACGCTTTCAAATATGGATTACACACAATACCTCGGACATTTAGTAACTTTATCAGGCTATGAAGGGCTGGTAATTCAAAACAATATTTATGGATTGCAGATTGATTCTAACACATTGACGGCGCAAGGAACTGCTGTTATTGTGGCAACAATTCAAAATGGAGATGTTTATCCTGCGATATCTTTGAACACATATTCGGCGCAACCTTTGAGTTGGGGAACTGGAACTCGTTCGGGAACATTTGGTAGCACGACTTATACATACTCTCTTAATAACAACGCGTTAAACATTTCGATTTCCAACTTGCCAGCGGGTGAAAATGTACTATATTTCAATGAGAATTGCGTTGGTGTCAATGTGTATTTTTCAAGCGGGACTGGTTCAATAAAAAAGAATAATACTGGTTATAACTCGAGAATTACAATAAAACCCGATGGGGGCAAGTATGTAAGTTCGATTAAGGTTGGAAGTGCGGGTGAAAATCAACTCATTGACAAGACAAGCGGGTATATTCTTGCGGACGGTGTATTTTGTATTGAATACAATGCAATGAGTGGATTAAATACAATTATTTTGGAATGTGTTGAGTTGACCAAGACTATTGACATTTACATAACAGTTGCGGATATGCAAAATGAAATCAAAGAAAGTGGAGGCGCATCAATCACAGGCGTAGCCGTACAAGCCACCAACGGCGGTGAGGTGCGAATGACTGGAAGCGATTTTGCGGAAGACGCAGACGAAGTTGTTTTAATGGCTGTTGCGTATGCAGGTTATCAGTTTGAGAAGTGGACTGACAGTGAAGGAAATAACTTGGGTTCTGCATTAAGTGTTCGTTTTACCAAAGCGCAAATTGATGGAAAAATAATTATTGCAAATTTTGAAAAAATTACAAACGATAAGGTGAACACTGAAACAGATAATACAGGTGAATTTGTATAATAAAAAATGCACATTTTAGTGCATTTTTTTGTATTTTTATTATGTTTTTTTATAATATTAAATGAATTTTTTTGAAAAAAGTAATAAATATAAAGTGTAAAAATTACATAAAATGTTATAATATTTGTACATATATGTTCATTTTGTTGTCTTTTGTGTAGAAATATGTTAAAATTTGTAGGAAAACAAAATAGGAGTTTGTTATGAATAAATTGAAAACTTGGATT
>JAFUJK010000069.1 GCA_017468205.1 Clostridia bacterium | reverse complement strand
CAAGCTTCAATATGATTTGCGAGAACTTCTTTCGATGGGAGATGAAGCATCTGCTCACGATTTAATTGAAGAAGCTCGTAGTCAAAAAATGATAGACGGCAAGCAAGCATCTAATCTTCATAAGTTGCGTATGTGCCGAAATGGTTTCCAACACCCCGAAAGAACTCAAATTCCTTTTGACAAGGCAACGATTGAGTCGTGGTGTGAAGATGTATTCTCGTTAAAGGAGGTAGAGGAATGAGTCAACAAGTAATAATTGATTATCAGCAGATAGCAATTCAATGCAATAGTATTTGCGATATTGCAGAAGCACGTTTGAAAGAACTTGACGAAATGATTGCGAAGCTTGAAAGTACGTCAACACAACTTTTGAACGATGAAACGGAACGTCTTAAAAAGCAAATAGAAAAAGAACGTGACGAATTGCTTAAAAAGATAAAAAATGTTAGAGATAAGGCAGATAGCGATGCAATCAAGGGTGTTATTCGCACCAATAACCACGACGTTTTATATCAAAAGCGAGATGAAGCGATAAATGCTGCAAGAGATTTGCAAAACACGGTCAATGTTTTGGCTTCTACAAAGCTAATTGCCTTTAATGAAACGTTAAGAACTCTTCTTGGTGATAAGTTGCAGGACGATTACCGCAAGTTGTTGGAAAGAAGTAACGGAGTTGTGACGATAAGTGGACAAATTCAAAGTTTGTTAGACTCTATTTCTGACGTCGCTTTACGTCAATTCGTATATTTAGCATATATCAAGGACAATTCTCTATCGGGTGAAACTTTGATTAGTGCCGGCAAGGAATTGATGGGTAAAACTTACGAGGCGAGGATTGAAGAAGAACGTGCGAAAATTCGTGCAGAACTTGAATCTGCTCGTGTAGAAAAGACCGTAATCGAAAAGGTTGTTGATGGTGGCAAGTCTATTTCCGAAATGCGTGAAAGCGCTACTACCGAAATAGTCGGAGAAAAGGTTCGTCAAAAATCCTTGAAGATTATAATGGATGCAATCAAACAGCGTGGTTTCATTGTTGATAAAAAGAATATTAAAATCAATCGTGAGAGCAACGAAGTTGTTATGGTTGCGTTGAAAGCAAGTGGAGAAAAAGCAGAGTTTCGAGTATTCCTTGATGGTCGATTTATTTATGATTTTAGAGGATACGAGGGACAAGCTTGTCAAAAGGACATAGAACCTTTTATGAAAGACTTGGAAGAAGTTTACGGGATTCACGTAACCAAATCACAAGAAATTTGGAGCAATCCTGATAAGATTTCTACTATGAAATATCAAACGTTTAATACAAATAAGAATCGGAGGTAAGAACTATGGCATTAAATACGACTTTTAGTAGATTAAAAAGAGAAATAGGTATTAAAAATTGCGTTATTGTTGATGGTAACGTTGGTGACGTATATCTCAATGAGAAAAAGCAAATCGTTGACTTAAAGCAGTATCTTATGGATATGCTCAAAGGTATGGAATACGATGACGTTTTGTATTGGGATAGAATTGACGGTGTTGATGGAGATGTTTCCCGTCTTTCAGTTATAGATGAAGTCGAAGTAGAGGGTGATGCCTACTCTTTTGACGATGATGAAGAAGAAACTACTTCAACCGAAGAGGATAAAACGGGGAGCGGACTTTTCAAAGAACCGTCTGAAATTTTCAATATCATTTTTAAGAACCTTAAAAAGCCTAATCGTAAAATTGCTTTTGTTCTTAATTGGGCTGATTATTTGTTCACTACGGGTGGACAACTTCCCCCTGATGAAAGAGAACTTCTTACACTTCTTGGAAAAGCTATCAAAGACAAAAAGGTTGAATATCTCAATGCCGAAGTCAATGAAAGCACAATCATTTTAATTACAAGCAAACTCGCAATGTTTCCCATTTCTTTCTATCAAGCAAATCCCGAAGTTTCTTGCTTGACTCTTTCAAAGCCTGACCGTGAAGAAAGAGAAAAAATGCTTG
>JAFUJK010000068.1 GCA_017468205.1 Clostridia bacterium | reverse complement strand
GTCTCTCTCATACATGGCAAGAAAGAATAGTGGCAGCATGATTACGATCATGCCCATCGCAGCAAGCGAAGTATTCCCGGTTTTCTTCATGGAACGTATGACTACAATACATCGGTAACCCTCACCGCCACACCAAACTCGGGCTATACTCTGGGTTATTGGTTAATAAATGGTGTTGAAACAACACCAACAGGCAATACTTACACATTTACCGCAACACAAGATTTAACAGCAGTTGCATATTTCCACCTTGCTAGCACCTGCGTAACTGCCAACGCGGGCGGGGAAGTGCGCATATCCCAAAATGCGGACGGTTCGGCGAATTTTAATGCCGTTCCATATACTGGCTATTATCTCAACGGCTGGCTTGTGGACGGAACAATTTACACGCAAAACAACGCAACATACACAGGCTTAACGATAACCATATCCGACACCCACAAATGCGTGAACGCGATATTCTCAACCACAAATGGAGCAACACCAAGTGGCGCAACAGATTTAACAAATGGTCTTGCGGTTTATGCTGAATTTGGCGGAGAAGCGCGTATCAACGGCTATGCTTCGAGTGATACAACAATCCATTTAAGCGCAACAATAACACAAAATGGCTACAAATTTGACGGCTGGTACATATATGGCGAAACCATACCATTAAGTACTGATTGGAGTGTTGACCTTGAAAAATCAGTAATAAATAACAAATTAATAGTTGCAAAATTCAGTGAAACGAATGCACAAGTGAACACGGAAACCAATAATACGGGGAATTTGACATATCCCCCCCCGTGGTATTATGAGGAGCGAAGCGACGCGATAATCTCGGCGTCAAAGTCGCCGCCACGGGGGACAAAAGGCGAGAAGTATCTTAATTACTGAGATTTCTCGATGCGTCCTGCGGACTTACTCGAAAAGACAAAGAGGCGAGATTGTACCCTTATGGCACGGAGAAACTAAAAAAGAGCCTAATGGTTCTTTTTACTTTTCGAAAAATTTCTTTAAAATTTAAAAAAAACTATTGACTTAATTGCACGAAAATTATAATATATATTTTGAGGTTAATTTATGAAAAAATATACTTATGAAATTCGCAATATAGACTGCGCGCAATGCGCAAAACATTTGGAAACCAGCATTGCACGTGTAAAGGGATTTGAAAATGTAAACTACAATTTTGCTACAATGAAATTGACGTTTGAAACGGATAGAACAGACGACTTCTATCCAGATTTAAAGCGTGCAGTTTTACGTAGCGAACCTGATGCGGAAATAATTCACGATAATTCGCAAAAGACTTCAAAAAACAAGAAATTTCCACTAGATTTAATATCATTTTTACTAGGCGCTGTGATTGGCTTTGTGGGTTTCTTGGTGCCAATGCCTGTAACCGCTAGCCTAATTTTAATCACTATTGGAATGTGCTTGCTTTTATGGAGAACGGCATATAAAGCAATGGTTCAACTTTTCAAAAATAGAAATATTGGTGAAAATTTCCTGATTACAATCGCAGTTTTCGGTGCTTTTGGCCTTGGGCTTTTTAATACCTTTGTTGAAGAAGGTGGCGAGGCAATAGGTGAAGGTGTTGAAGAATGTTTGATGGTTATTTTGCTTTATAGCATTGGTAAAATGCTTGAATCGCGCGTACTCGCAAGTTCGCGAAAAAGTATCAGCAATTTAATGGAAATTCAACCTGATTTTGCGATGCTTATGCACGGAAATCACGAACATAAGGTTCAACCGCAAGATGTAAAAATTGGCAGTATGATTAAGGTTCGTCCAGGTGAGCGCGTTCCTCTTGACGGAATTGTTCGTGGAGGCAGTGCAAGTGTGGATACTAGCCACCTAACAGGCGAAAGTTTACCTATCAGTATGTCAGCGGGAAGCCAAATTTTATCTGGCTCAATCCTTCTTGACGGTGTGCTTGAAATTGAAACTACAAGTATATATAAAGAAAGCGCAGTTGCTCGCGTTATGAATTTAATTGATAATGCAAACGACAAAAAGAGCAAAACGGAAACATTTATCAACAAGTTTGCGAAGTGGTATACAATCGCGGTTATTGGTTTGGCTGTTGCCGTATTCTTTGGTTCGTGGGCGCTGGGACTTCCTCTTACAGATGGCTTGTATTATGCATTGATTATGCTCTTTATTTCGTGTCCTTGTGCGTTTGCAATTTCTGTGCCTTTGGCATATTTTAGCGCGCTAGGTCGTGCAAGCAAGAATGGCATTTTAATAAAAGGAAGCAACTATCTTGATGTTTCCGCAAAACTTGATAAAGTTATTTTTGACAAGACTGGCACACTCACAACAGGACAATTTGTGGTTAAGGATATAATCACACTTGATAGCAAATATTCTACACAAGATATTTTGAAATTTGCAGCTCTTGGCGAGCAAAACTCAATTCATCCGCTTGCGCGCGCAATACAACACCGTGCGCACGGCATTGAAATTGAACCAGTTAAAGACTTTGTAGAAAATAGCGGAAAGGGTGTAAGTTACACCTATAACGGTGATGTTATTTTTGTTGGAAATGTTACTCGCGACACTGATGACGCGCTTACGAGTATTCAAGTTATATTGAACGAAAAACCTATTGGAAAAATTTTACTCGCTGACTCTCTTAAAACAAATTCAGTTGCATTGTGCGAGTATTTGAAATCACAAAATATTAAACTCGAAATGTTGAGCGGTGATAACAATCAAGTTACCGCACACGTTGCTGAATCGCTCGGTATTGATGAGTTTAAATCAGGTTTGACGCCTGAACAAAAATACACTTTGCTTGAAGAAAGTTTAAAAAATCAAGAAATTGGCAAGTACACTGCATTTGTTGGCGATGGTATAAATGATGCACCAAGCCTTTCGCGCGCTGACCTTGGTATAAGTATGGGGTTGGCAGGAAGCCCTGCAACGGTAGAGGCAAGTGATATTGTTGTGGTTGACGATGACCCAGGCAAGATTAAAGATTTGCACAAATTGTCGAAATTTACGCGTGGTATTGTTTGGACTAATATTATTTTCGCACTTGTTACAAAAATTGCAGTTATCGTTCTTGAACTCAGTGGGGTAATTGTTGAAGGAATGCTTGTAGCAGTATTTGCTGATGTTGGTGTAACTTTGCTTGCGATTTTGAATTCTTTGCGCATTTTAAAATACAATTTTGGACACAAAAGAGAGAAAAAAGTTAAAGAATTTAAAGAATAGACCAAAAGGTCTATTTTTTTGTTTTACGTATCAAAATTTAGTTTTTTACAACCAAATTATGCGCAAAATTAGTTGCATAGTATTCAAAAAAACAAAAAAGCACTTTAAAGTGCTTTGTGAAAAAGGAAAGAAGTATAAATAGATGTCTAGCATCTAGTAGGAGTGTATTCTTGGATTAAATGTGTTTTGAGTGGGTTCGCTTATGCGAAAATATTTTACTTATCCAAAAATTATACGAATACTATGGGTATTCAACCATTCCAAAAATACAACTATATAATACACTAAAAATGTGAAATTTATGTGAAAAATTACAGGTGATTTAAAAAATTTTTAAAAAATTTTGGATAAATAATTGGTGATAATTTCATTTTTTGTTATACTAAATTTATACGGAGGGTGAATTATGAACAGAATTACAAAACCAACGAAATTGCTTGATAATGAGGGTAAACTTGTTGAAGCTGGCTGGGCAACTGAAATGCTTTATGAGTATGACCGCAATCAAATAAAGGCAGGGGCAACGCGTATTAAGGAATGGGATTATTATTTAATTTATAACCAAAGTTTTGCTGTCGCTCTTACTATTGATGATAATAGTTATATGGGGCTGGTGTCTGCAAGCGTTATTGATTTTACAAAACCTATCGAGAAGACTGTTAGCCCATTGTTTTTACTTCCAATGGGTGGGGTAAATTTTCCGTCAACATCGCGTACGGGAGATGTGAAATATCGTAATAAGCGTGTAAACTTTGAATTTATAAATCACGATGGTAAGCGTAAATTGCGCGCGGAAATAAAAAATTTTGTTGATAAAAAAGATTTTATTTGCGAATTTGAATTAACACAAGAACCAAAAGAAAGTATGGTTATAGCAACACCGTTTGAAAAGGAAAAATATTTTTATTTAAATCAAAAAATTGTAGGATTTAGAGCAAAAGGTTTTGCCCAAGTTGGGGACGATAATATTAATTTTGACCCACAAGATACTTTTGCTATTTTAGATTGGGGGCGTGGTGTTTGGACTTATAAAAATACGTGGTATTGGAGTTCTGCGGCAGGTGAAATCGACGGTAATCAATTTGGATTTAATTTAGGCTATGGTTTCGGCGATACGTCAAAAGCAACGGAGAATATGCTTTTTTATAATGGTATTGCGCATAAATTGGATAAAGTAACCTTTGAGATTTCAAAGAAAGGCGATGACCTTGATTTTATGAGCGAATGGAAATTTACTTCCAGTGATGGACGCTTTGAGGCGACTTTTACTCCGATAATAGATAGACATTCGTTTACATCTGCACTTGTGATAAGTAGTAATCAGCATCAAGTGTTTGGGCGCTTTAATGGAATTGCTATACTAGATGATGGTACCAAAATAGAACTAAAAGACTTCCTTGGTTTTGCCGAAAAAGTCGACAATAAGTGGTAGAAATAAAAAAATATGATTTTAAAATAGTGAAACAAAAAAAACTCTGCATATATTTTGCCAGAGTTATTTTTGTATTATTTTACGCCTGTTTCTTGTATTTGTTCTTTATTGTTTTTCTTACCAAATACATTAGCTACGTGATTTTTCAATTCTTTTAATTCTTTGTGAATTCTTAAATTTTCTTGTTTTTTTGCTTCTGATTTCTTCTCAATTTTTGCAATGGCTTTTTGTTCTTTTATAAATCTAAATTTCTTTAAATGATTTTCTAATATTAATTCCTCTTTCGATAATTCTTTGCTTTGTCCTGTTTTTCGTATTTCTAATTTTTCAAAAGGAACATTAATTAATTTAATTGTATTACTTTTCCATTTGCTGAAATTAAAAAATTCAAAATCTTTTTCAAAAGCATATTTAAAATCTCGAATATATTTTTCAGCAAAAATTTTTATAAATTCAAATGTAATCTGAATAAATAATGAAATTCCTGAAATAGCAAGTAAAACTTTGCTAAAATCGTTAATACCAAAATTAAGCATATCAATTATATTTACTATTAGCATTATTACATTAACTATATATTTTAAAAAGTTTTTAGACCTAGAAAAATTTTTATTAATTTTTTGATTTTGTTTGTGTTTTATTAAAAATAAAATAAATGTAATAATAGACAATAAGCATAAAACAGAATAAGTAATTAAAAAAATCAAATTATTAAAATTGTTATATATTGAATAAAAGTAAAAAATGATAAATATACTTTGAACGATAATTAATGAACAAAAGCAAATTTTTTTGATATCTTCAAGCATATTAGTTAGAACTGCGATTGACCTTTTAGCTATCATAGACTTTCTCCTTTTGATGTATAAATTTATTTTATTCTTATTTTTGTAAGAAGTCAAGTATTTTTCTTACATTTGTAACATAATAATGTTATGGAAAATAAATTTGCATTTAATTTGAAGTCTTTACGACTGGAAAAAGGAATAGGGCAAGTAGAATTGGCTAAGCAGATAGGTGTAAGCAAAGGGATTATTAGCCTTTGGGAAAATGGATTACGTGAGCCTAAAATATCTGCATTGATAAGTATTGCGCAATTTTTTAGTGTTTCAATAGATTATTTGGTTGGGTTAGAAGATTAAAAAAGATATATCGTGAGATATATCTTTTTTTATTTTAATTATCTTTCTTAACTTGTGTTAATTTAGAGTAATAATTTATATTTTTAGTCGACTTTTGAACGCATTTCTTATTTTTAAGCATTATTGATTTTTGCTCAATGAGGCGTTGGATACGAGATGCTGGCAGGTCGGCGGTCAACTCTTTTAGTTGTGCATCGAGTTGCTTGCGTTTCTTTTCCAATGCTTTTATTTTACGCATTTTAGTCTTTTTTTGTAAAGTTTCAAAAGAATCAATATCAAAGATGTTAAATTCTTCAATTTCTGCAACTTTTGGCTCAACTCTTTTTGGCAGTCCTTTTTTACGATATGGAGCCACAGGCTCGTCAGTTCTCATTCGTACTTCAACTTGCTTGTATGCTATATTAATATTGTTACGTTTAAACTCGTTGTACACATTGTCCATAATGTAGAAATAAATTTCCCAGTAAGGAGCTTTTGACCAACATGTTAAGAAAAGTTGAAGATTTGATTCTTTAAAATATTTTAGATTAACTTCAGGTGCTGGGTCCAATAAAATTTTACCGTTGCTATGGCATACATCAAGAATAATCTTTTTTGCTAAATCAATGTCGGTTTCGTAGGCGAGGTCGAAGTAAATTTCTTGTCTACGACTACCTTGGCCAGAGTAGTTGATAATATTTGAATTTAAAATGTTTGAGTTAGGGAAGACAACTTTTTTGTTGTCCGTTGTAATGATTTCTGTTGTCATAATGTGAATAGAACTAACTGTACCTTCAAGGTTTCCAACTTGAATGTAATCACCTTGGTCAAAAGGCTTGTTCGAAATCATAATCATTCCGCTTGCTATGTTAGAAAGACTATCTTTCAAAGAAAGTGCGATAGCCGCACCAGCGGTCGCAAGGACTGCGGTAAGTCCTGTGATTGGCACTCCCAACATTTGCAAGAATGCTAGAATTAACACAACATATAGGATTACTTTTAAAATTGAAAGTATAAATCCTTGTGTAATCCGCTCCAATTTTGATTTTGATAAAATTCTCTTAACTATTTTATATATGATTTTTATCGCAACATAACCTAGAACCAAGACAAGAATTGCATAGAGAATATTCCAGCCACTTGTCGTGAAAAAATCAACAATAGATTGCCAAATTGAATTCCAATCCATACTTTTATCTCCTGTATTTAATTTTTATAATTATAGCATATTTATGCTAATTTTTCAATAAAACTATTAAAATTTGTTATTTTAAACATCTACAAAACGCAAGTCTAACACATCGCCAGCGCCTGTTTGTTTGTTGGTGATAGTATTAGAATATAGTGTGAAGTAGCATTGTGAAATTGTGGTTCTATGTACTTCATAAACTCGACCATTTTCGCCTTGAATTTTTAAATTTTTACTAAATTTGCATTGCTTGCATTCGTTATTAAATAATGTTTTAAATGGGCAGTGTGCAAATGTCATTAGTGAATGTTTGCCAAAAGTAAAATGATAAAATCCTGCATAATTATGCGTGATTTCTTTGCTAAAAATTATATCAGAAACACCCATTTCTTTTAGAGTATTTGCACATAATAAATTGTGTACGTTCATTCCAAGACCTGCAATTATCTTGTGTGTTTTAATGTATTTTAGTCCCCAAGTATTATTAATGATTAGTGTTATGTTGCTATCAATATTGTCAACAATTTCATCAATAATTTTTTGGTCTTTGTAATTTGCGATTATGGGTAGTACTAGTGCAATATTTTTGCTTTTATGCCTTGCGCTTTCAATGACTTTAAGTACGTTTTGTTTTGTGTAAACTATTGGTTCAATTGCTAAAATATCATTGTCGTTTATTGATATTTTGTCTAAGTTTACATCTTCATTAATTATAATAATATTGTTTAAATTTGATTGCATAGTACTATGCATAGTAATTAACAAATCGCGCAAGAATGCAATATTTTCACTAAAAACTTTGTGTTTTAGGTTTTTTTCGTGTGTTTTGATAATATTCTGTTCTAGCATAGAAATACATTCTCTGCGTGCTTGGTTGAGTATTGATTTTGGTATAAATACATTATCCATTCTTATATCAATGTTTTCAAGAATAAAATCAGTATCATTCAATTTGCTGATTTGGTTTTCAATTTCTTCTTCTGTAGTTGGGGCGTTTTTAGCGCTAGGGCATATATAGTCGCTTGTAATTTCCGCTTGAATGATTTGATTGTTTTTATTATATAGAAATTCTATTTTTAACGGTTCGTTTTCTTTTGCGTGTACAATTGCATTGATGCCTAACTTTCTTATATTTTCTTGTAATCTTTTTTCGTGAATGCTATCAAGAGTTCGATATATAGTCCAGTTGGATTTTAATTTGCTTTTTGTATAAATATAAAAGTTTCCATTTCCTAATATCTCAACATTTCCAATCCCAATGCTTGCGCGTTCGATGTTGGTTTCGTCCAAAAATTTTAAACCATCGCCACTGTGAATAGGTGTGTTCGTTTTGATTTGTACTTTGTATAAATCTTTAAAATTCTGCACGCTAACAACTTGTCCAATTTTTATGCCGAGGTGGTTTTGAATTTGTGGATTGATAACTTGGTCGGGTACACCAGCATCAAGATAAGCCCTTGTATTAAACTCACCACGCGAAAAAACTTGTTTTAATAAAAATTTCTCTTTTTCAATATTCAAGGATTTGTTTTGATTAAGGGCGTCTAATGCTCTGCGATAACTTTGAACACTTTGTGCTACGTATCCAGCTCTGCGTAAACGCCCCTCAATTTTTAAACTATCAACACCAGCATTTTGAAGTTCTTGTAAATTTTCAATCAAACAAAGGTCGCGAGCGGATAAAAGATAACCATTGCCAACCAAATTATTGTCAATGTATGCTTGATAGGGAAGTCTACATAGTTGTAGGCATTTGCCACGATTTCCGCTTTTGTTGTGTTCAAGTGCGCTTAAATAGCAATTACCACTAAACGCAACACAAAGTGCGCCTTGTACAAAATATTCTATTTCAAGACCGGTGTTTTCCTTGATTTCCTTAATATCTTCAAGTTTTGCTTCGCGGGATAAAACCACACGTTTAAATCCAAAATCCTTTGCAATTTTTGCTCCCGATAAGTTGTGTATGCCAAGTTGAGTGCTAGCATGTAACTCCAAACCATCAAAACAGTCGCGTAAAATTCGTGCAACTGCCCAATCTTGAATAATATAAGCGTCCGCTTTTGCTTCAACGCATTTTTGAATAAAGTTTATAAAATTATCAATTTCATCATCAAATAACAGCGTGTTAGTCGTAATGTAAACTTTTACACCAAAAAGATGTGCGCGCTTGATGTAATCTCTGATATTTTCTGTATTAAAGAATGTAGATTTGGCTCGCGCGTTAAAGTCGCCCAATCCAAGATAAATGGCGTCAGCCCCGTTGTTTATTGCGGCTAAAAAACTTTCTCCATCGCCACAAGGTGCAAGTATCTCCATAAATTCCTCCTTAATGTAGTAGTTATATTTTATAAAATTTGTTCTAAATTGTCAAATGTGCAATAAAAAAAGAGCAAAGGCTCCTAGCAATATGATATTGAGTCATATGTTTTGTTGTCGGTATATTTTTCTTTAAAATGCTCAATTAAATCGTTATAATCATTTGATGCATTATCCAATTGTTGCTTAATCGAATTGAGTTCTTCAACTATTTCAAGCGTGTTATCGTGTTGCTTGTTGAATGCGAGTGCTAAAACAGCAGATGCTCCAAAGCCAACGATTCCTGTTAGAGGTGAACTATTTGTAAAATAAGCAATTGCAAAGCCGATCACTCCCATAGCTCCGGTGCCAAGAGAAGTGCCCAAGAAAGTAGCCCCAAGTGCAGTCATTGTGATAGAATCCGAAATCAATGTCGCTTGCTGTTGCTCAAGTTCTTGCTTTTTTAGGAATAACTCATCTAACTTATCGTCTTTAATTCTAACGATTTTATCGTCAATAGCAATGCAATGGGTAATTGATGATTCTTCAATTTCTTCGCCTATTTCGTCTTCATATGTTATCATAATTTTACCTCGTTTTAATTTTAAAAATTATATCACAGACTTCGTGTATTGTCAATATGCATTCCAATTTTATCAGTTATATTGGTTACGATTTCGTCAGGTGAAAGATTATCAGTTTCAATTAGAACTGCATCGTGTGCTTGTATAAGCGGGGAATGTTCGCGAGTTTGGTCAAGAATGTCGCGTTGTTGAATGGATTTATAGATATCTTCATAATTTAGATATATGCCTTCGTCAAGGAGTTGTTCATATCTGCGTTGGGCGCGGGTTTTAATAGATGCTGTAATAAAATATTTGAATGTGGCATTTGGCAAAACCACAGTTCCAATATCGCGTCCCTCCATTACAATATTGTGCTTGCTTGCTATGTCGCGTTGAGTTTCTCTCATAAAAGCGCGCAGAGGTTCAATTGGTGAAATTTTTGGTACAATTGATGCAATCTCTGGTGTATATAATTCAGGTGTAGGGAAAATTTTATCTGCAATGATAATGGAAAAGTTCCCATTTTCTGCTATATACTTAAAACCAAAAAGTTCAGGAATTCGCGCTATTCTTTCTTTGTCGTTTAAATCAATTTCGTATTTATTGCAAACATAAGCAATACAGCGATACATTAGACCAGTGTTTACGTATGTAAAACCCAATTCTTTGGCAAGCTTTTTTGCAACAGTAGATTTTCCAGCCCCAGCAGGGCCATCAATAGCAATGCTAATTGGCATAATTTTCTCCTTGGTAATTTTTGAGAGTATAACACGGAAAGGTTGATTTGACAAGCGATTTTATATAAAAAAGATAGGCATTTTGCCTATATTAATTTTGATTTAAATATTTTTTAAAAGTTTGCAAAACTTCATTTGTTTCTATATTATACTGCTCGCAAAATCTTATAATTCGTTGGATTTCTTCGTCAATAAGTTTTGTTTTGATGCTTTCGTATTTAATAGGAGCGACAAAGCAACCTTTTCCCGTGATTGTGTAAATATATCCTTCGCGTTCAAGCATTTCATAAGCATTTTTAATCGTGATAACACTTACATCTAACTCACGTGCGATGTTGCGAATTGATGGGAGGCAAAAGTGAGCCGATAGAGCTCCTGAAATAATTTGCGCCACTATTTGTTCATAAACTTGCAGATATAATGGAGTTGATATTGAATTGTTTAAGACTATGTCCATTATAAATTAACCTTGTTGAAATTTTTTACTGAAAGCTTGAAAGATAAGAACATAGAAGCAATGTAAAATACAACACCAAAAGCAAGCAAACAAATTTGTGCAACAATATTAGAATAACCATCAAAAAGAATATTTAAAGCGGGGATAAATGCTATTATGATTTCCAACAAAATGGTTGTAAACAGGTAGCCCAAAATTGCAAAAGTTGTCGCAGGGGCTAGACGATAGCCAGTTTTGAAAAATGTTGGCATAAAGATTAGATTAAATACACCAAATTCAATGAAAGTAATAGCAAAAAGTGAAAAGTTGGCATCTAGCCCTATGATATTGCCTTTAGTATTTATTAATAGCGCGGACAAAATTGCAAACGGAATTGCTACAAGGATTTGTAGAATTTGAATAAAAGAAATAGTTACAAATTTTGATTTTACGATATCAGCACGTGAAATAGGGAGATTTGCGGTAAATTCAAGGTCGCGATTGCCTTTTGAAAATGAAAATAGGGTAGGAATGCCTATTAAGCAATATCCAAAAGCTACAAAATAAGGATAATTAGGAGCAAGTAATGTTAATCCAAGTAAAGCATATATAAAGACGAATATTGACGGTGCAATTGCGAGTCTCCATTCTTTTTTGAATAATTTAGTTAAATTGCTCATTGATTACCTCCTAAATTGTAAAAAATCATTATATCTTCAAGATTGGGTTTTTCAATGACAAGGTCGCTATTTTTTATAAATTCGCGCTTAATTAGGCCTTTAAATCCAAGACTACTTTGTTTTAATGCAATCATTTTAGCCTTGATTTCATCTGTGAGTTCACTCTTTTTACCGCTTATTAGCGCGTGGCTGTCAATGAGTTCGTCTTTTGTAGTGTTTTGAATGATTTTTCCGTTCTTTATCATTAGTATATAATCGGCACACTTGTCCAAATCGCTTGTAATATGTGTTGAAAATAAAATACTCGTATTGCCATCGGCGATTATCTCACGAAAAAGGTCTAGCAAGTCATCGCGCGCGAGCGGGTCAAGTCCGCTTGTGGGTTCATCTAAAATTAAAAGTTCAGCATTATGTGAAAGTGCTAGAGTAATCCCATATTTTACGCGCATTCCAGCCGAAAGTTCGCTGATTTTCTTGTTAGGGTCAAGTTTAAATCTATGTAGATATAGGTTATATTTTTCTTCGTCCCAATTGTCAAAAAAATCACGATAAATGGCAGTGATTTTTGAAATTTTTGTTTTGGGATAATAATCAAATGTGCCCAGCATAAAGCCAATTCTTTTCTTTATTTGCGTTTCATCTTTGAGATTGTCAAGCCCTAATATTTGAATATTTCCGCTATCTGGATGTACAATATTTAAGATTGATTTTAATGTTGTTGTCTTACCTGAGCCGTTCATACCTATAAAACCCATAATATATCCCTTTGGCAGGTCAAATGATATGTTGTCAAGGTAAAAATTGGGATATTGCTTGCAAAGATTTCTTACTTTTAACAAAATTGCCTCCTTAACTGTGTATAAATAATATATACAGTTATTTGTGGCAATTGTCAAGTGATTTTAAAAAGTGTATTTACAAATTTAAAAAAATGTGATAAAATAGACAAAACAATATGTGGAGAAATTGGAAATGGATTTTAATGATTACATTAGGCATGATGATTTTGATTTTGAAAACTTGCGCAAAGATATGGACAAATTGTGGAAAAAACAGGGGCTAAAAGATTTCTATTTGCGCAGACATTATCAAGATATGATGACAAAAGAGCAACAAGACAGAATGATTTGGAAGGCAATGCAAACTAAAAATAATAAGAAGTTTTTGAAGTATATTAATACTGGCTTGATTTTGGATAAAGATGCATTTGCAGAATCTAATGATTCAAACCCAAATGATTACATTCCAAGTTTGCTCAATCAGGCAATTATTTTGCAAGATACTGTGCGTATAGGAATGTTATTGTCGGCAGGTGCTCCTGTTACAATTGAGGCAGAATGTCCATTTATTGATGCTTTATACTATACATTAGCAACTGAAAATCCGTCAATTCTTGCTATGATTCTTGCATATACTGATAAGCCAATAAGCAAGCACTGGGCGTTTGGTGCGCTTCAATCGTTTTATGCTAATGGGAGCGAGACGGCTATATTGATGGGGCAGTTGATTGGTTTTAAATTGGCACAACAAGGTGTGGATTTGGATAAATATATGACGGAAAGTAGAGATTATTATGTAGAGCGCATTAAAAGAGCCGAAAGTATAATCCAAGAAGAAAAAACGCAACAAGCAAGATAATTTATTTGTGGAGTATTAAAAAACTAGGCAATCGCCTAGTTTTTATTTTACCTGTTCTTTTAATGTGTCAACTAATTGTATTGCTTTTTTGATTTCTTGTTGTTTTTTGTATTTAAATGCAACATTTGCTCCTAAATAACCAATAGTGCAGGTGAATAGTACCGCAGGAATCCCACTAAACGAGTCCCAAATGTCGTGTGTATCAGGATTGTTTTCAATTATTGTTTGCATCATATTGCTGTAAATTGAATCGCAGTACTCATCGTATTCGCTCGCCAAAATCTCATTCTCGGCTGTCGTGTATTGATAGAAAGGACCGTTGGAATTGTTAATGTTTTCGATTTTTGTTACTTGCTCGGCTTCCATTGCATCAAGTTTAATTTCGATTTTGTTTATGTCGGGGTCGGTGATAACACTTTGTGGCCATTGTTGTTTGTTTATTTGCGCAATTTCCTTATTCAATATCTCCTCAAACTCATTTCTTTCATTGTAAAGTTTTTGTTGTTCAGATGTTCCCGTGAGTCGTTTTTTGGTTGTGTAAACATAGAATTTACCTGTCCATATCGGTACAGTGTATGTTTCGTAATAAACATTTTTATCTACATATTCAATCAGTTCCGCATAACTCGAAAAATTGTGTTCCAACGCAAAATTTAACTTGTCAGTATTTTGAGTAATGCTCAATGCGTCTAATGCGTCTTGTTTTTGAATGATTTTTGTATTCGCTAAAACATACGCGCGATATTCTTCTTGCGTTGCATATCCCTTGCTGTTGAGGAAATTTAAAATGTTGTCAAAATACTCTTGTTTTTCTAGTTCCAACGCTTGCTCTTTGCTTATTTCAATGCGATTGCTTTCCAAATATTGTTCCAATGTTAGGTGATTTTCAAAATTCTTATCATTCGCAAACGCATTTTGCATATCGTCCTTGCCGATTTCATATAGTTCGTCTGTTTTTGCCTTGATATCCGCTTTGTGTGCTTGCGCGAAATCTCGCTCGTTTTTATAAAGAGCCAATGATGTTGCAACAAATCCAAGTGCAGAACCTAGAGCAGTTTTTTTGTTTAGCACGCTTTGCATTTTGCTTAATTCTTGAATGATTTGTAATCTAGGAGTTAACCATTCCTTGTATGTATCAACAAATTCAGGCCATGTTCTTTTTGTTCGGATATTTTTTCGTATTTGTTTGCCTGTTATTTCATAAAAATAGTCGGCGAGGTGGACAAATTGTTTTGTGGCATCTAGTGGCAATATGTCGTTATTTTTATTGTATCTTTGTCGTTCAATCGTATCTTCCAAATTGGATAGGGTATTATAATAATCTAAAAAATGATTGAGATATAAGGAAATTAAAATATAATCATAAAGCATAATTTCGGCATTGCTAATCTTATTTTTATGCGTTTTGTTGTTTTTTGAAATGCAACTTTTAATAAAAAAATCATTCAATTCTTTTGAATTCTTAAAGCCATAGTAGAAACAAAGATATTTTTCTGCTTCTTTGTCCGTTCCGTCAAAGATTTGGTATTTTTGTTTTTTATTTAACATCTATGCCAACTCCTTTAATTTTTAATTAAAATGATTAAATCATAAGTCACTAATTTTGTCAAGTATGTAGGTTGAAAATTTAATAAAAATTGTTGCTAAAAAAAGAAAAAACGGTTTCGCCATTTTCTTGGTGCGCCCTAAGGGATTCGAACCCCTGACCTTTGGTTCCGTATCCCGCCCAAAAGCCTTAATATAAAGAAAATATTCTATTTTGACACCACTTTTTAATCGCAAACAATCTAAATAGGAACTTCTACAATCTAATCAAACAAAATTTTAACGACTTTTTCATAAGGTATTAACTTTTTAGTTAAATTTAATCTTATCTTGGATGAATACGTAAGTATTACCTCCATTTACCTTAGGTTTCTTTGGGCGCACGTTGCGAATTTTTGTTATATTACTTTTAGTTGTCATAATTTTATATCCTTTTAAAATAAATTTTTGCAAAAGTATTGACATTTTTTATAAAAATGTGATATAATATATTTGGTCAAATATAAAAGTTGATTGTTTGCATTTATGCAATCTAACAGCTGAAATGCTGTAGGCTGACTGCTTATGCAGTAACAGGAGGCAAGAACCTAGAGTAACCTGGGTTCTTTTTTATTTTCTTCTCTTCAGCTCACGTGCTTTTTCGATATTCTTTTTTCGTGTTTCTGGTGCAGATTTAACAAAACATTCTATACATATTTTTGAAACATCATCATTGGATAAACTTTTTTGTGGCGAATTTAAAATAAATTTACGATTATAAATGTTTACATAGGCGTAGCAAGAAAAAACTATGTAGAACGACTTAATAAATTATACAATAATTTACTTTATAGATTTTGACATCACTTTTGACATCACTTTTTGTTAAAAAAAGATATAAAAGAAGAAAAACGGAATTATCCGTTTTTCTTTGAAAAGCCTTTATTTAAGCCATTTTCTTGGTGCGCCCTAAGGGATTCGAACCCCTGACCTTTGGTTCCGTAGACCAACGCTCTATCCAGCTGAGCTAAGAGCGCACGTTGTTAACTTTATTTAATACTTATTTAGTATAATACAATTTTTTTATATTGTCAATAATTTTTTCAAAAATTTTTAAATTAAAAAGAAAAAATTTCTAATCATTAGAAATTTCGTCCTTGTAATGAATATTTAATTTGTCATTTTTTTCGTCATATGTTGCTAAAATGATTTGTTTAAGTTGCTCTTGGTTTTCAATTTTTAATTTTTCAAACAACCATTTTTCATCTTTGTTTGCTTCATTTAGACCTGAATATGAAATGTCGCCATCAACTACTAAAATATTTGTTAATGATGCTTGCTCAATTTGATGGTTTTCCAAATCTTCCATAACTACGGGCTTTTGATTACCTTTTGGAAGCACGGAAAGTTGTCCATTAGTTTCAAAGACCGCAAATGCGACATCATTTATGTCAAAGTAATTCTTTTGACGAAGCATTGAAAGAAGGTCGTTTACATCAATTTTACATTTTTTGAGTTCTGCGTAATTGATTTTACCATCATAAATAAGAGTTGCGGGTTTGCCTTTTAATAATCGTTTTATACATACACTTTTGCGTCCGATAATTGCAACAAGAAGCGCAAAAATGAAAAAGATGGTCATAGCAATTAAATAATGATAAAAAGGCTCGTTTGTTTCGGTTGCCATTTGCGCCGCGATTGACCCTAGCGATATTCCCACAGCATAGTCTATAAATTCTAGTTGTGCTATTTGCTTTTTTCCCAAAAGTTTTGAAATTATGAATAAATAAATAAAAGCAACGATAGAATTAATCAAAACCCAATAAATTGGTTCAATACCAAACATTATAAAATCCTCCTTGTGGGTAAGTTTTGTAATTTTTTTAAAATATGCAAAATAATTTAATTATCAAAAATGCTTGCAATAATGACTTGAAATTTAGTATAATAAAGTAAGGAGAATAAGGAATATGTGTTTAATAATGTTATTTAAATTGGTTATAAAATTTCTTGTGCCATTAGCAATTATTGGTGTTGTAGTATATTTTGTTTTCTTTAAAGATAATGCAGGTACTAACGCGTTGCAAATGCTCAACTTTTTAAAATAGGAGAATTGAAAGTTTGTCATTATGCGGAGTAATATGAAAGAAAAAAAACGATTTAAAAAGGGCTGTATTAAGAATAGCCTGATTATTTTATTTATAGTTATAGCGACGGGAGTTATTGCTTTGTTTGTTATTTTGGGGGCTCTTGGAGGGAGTGCGGGCGATGCAAAATTAAATGAACTCTTAAATCGTGAATACTCTATTCCATTTGCGGACAAAATAACAACTATGCAAGAGCAGGAAACCCAACTAAAACTAGTCCAAAATTTTGTGTTATCTGATGGTTCAAACATTTTAACAAATGGCGAATTTGATTTTGATAAATTTAGTTCAGATTTGACAAGATTGCAGTCGGACATATCGTTAACGGGCTATGATTTTGCGGTTTTAGCAAATTGTGTGCTAGGCTCATTGGCTTCTGATGATTTTGTAAATATATTTAAATTAATTGATTTTAATTTGCAAACTGTTGAATCTTCAAATACAACTTATATTAATTATCGTGCAACGTTAAAAATAGACCTTACAAGCCTTAAATCGCAAAGAGCATTAGAAAAATTGCCTGATTTTGTTTATATCACTTTTGATACAACACTTGATACTAAAATGAGCCTTGATAATATGCTTGTTGGCTTGAATTTGCAAATCAATCGCTTAACTGGCGATGACAATGCTTATGCTGTGGAAAAATTGATGGAATTGCTGGGGTTGACTCAAAATGACATCAATTCAGTTGCAAAATTTCCAGTGGACTATTTTGTAGAGCAAGTTAAAATTTGGCAAGCAAATTTCAGTATTGAAAATAGTATGTTTTTGCTTACTAAAATTAAGAAATATGCTTGATTAAAGCATTTTTACGTGATATAATACAATCGAGGTAATGATAAAAATGGATAAGGAATTGATTAATTTTTTAAAAAATAAAAAGGTATTTTTGATGGATTTTGATGGCACAATTGCAGATACTGAACCATTAAATTACGAAACCATAAGACGTATGCTAGCCACGGAAAACATTGAATTTACTCCTGAACATTTCAAGGCCGTCTTGGGAAAGCCTGCGACCGAGTATGCGGATTATATTAACAAAACATTTAACACAAACTATGAGTTAACAGATACTGTTGCTCAATATGTTGATACATACAAGGTAGTTGAGAAAGAAGTTGAGATTGAAACCCTTGAATATATCAATAAATTGCTTGCAACTTTTGACGACAAACGTTATGTAATTTTATCTAATATGTTTAGTGATGTTATTCAAAATATGCTAAATCGCTGGGGGATTTCGGATAAATTTGAAGAAATTTTCTCTTGCTCAAATATGAAGATTAAGAAAAAAGAATTTTACACTGACGTTCAAACCTATCTAGGTGTTAGCGCGCAGGATTGTGTCGTGTTTGAGGACTCGCAAAAATATATCAATGAGGCACACGAATTGGGTTTTGCAACTGTTGGTATTGAACACCAATATAATAAGGGCAAGATTGAAGCCGACTATGTTATTAGAGAACAATAAAAAAATTCCAGTTTTCTGGAATTTTTCTTTTATTCATTATTTCTTAAAATAAAGATTGTTGCAACAAATCGAACTAATGTGAGAATTGATACAAGCAATGAAGCAACATAGGTGAGTGCTGCCGCGCGCAACATAGATTTTGCTTGCTTGATTTCTTCTTCATTGGTTAAATATCCGCCTTCTTTTAGTTGTTCAAGCGCGCGTTTTGATGCGTCAAGTTCGGTTGGAAGAGTAACTAGACTAAACAATACAGCTAAACCAAAGAATGCTATACCACACCATAGGAAAATGTTACCTACAAGCGAGTTTGTACCAGCCCCAACATTGAAGATAATGCCAATAAAAATTAGAGGCCAAAGAATTTTGTCGCTAATGTTGATTATTGGTACGAGCCAAGTGCGTAGTTTCGTGGCAAAATGACCTTCTTTACGTTGAATTGCGTGTCCAACTTCATGGGTTGCAATGCTCAAAGAAGCAATAGTGTTGTGCCCATAAACTCCTTCGCTTAATGCAATTTTTCCGTGCCTTGGGTCATAGTGGTCGGTCATCTCTCCGCTAACACTTTCAACAGTGATGTCATAAAGTTCGTGTTTGTCAAGAATTTCTCGGGCAATTTGGTCGCCAGTCTTGTCGGTGCTTAATGGCTTAATTTCTTTTGTTTTTTTGTAGGTTGAAGATACTTTGGCTTGCGCCCAAATAGCAAGTGCAATTCCGGGAAGAAGAATAATCCCAAGTAGCCAATACATCACATAAAAATCAAACATTAACGCCTCCTAGAATTATTAATATTATATACATTATAAATCATTTTATCATAAAATACAACAATTTATGTTAGATTAATGAAATAATATTATTTTTTGGATTAATATTAATTATTTTTAGTTGTTGTATTTTTGCTAGTTTGATTGTATATCCAGTTCCGCTAGAAATGCCGTTATAACAGGATATTACTGTTGATGAATGATTGATTAAAAATTGATTGCGCTCAAACATACATTGTTTGGTATATTGGGGTGAGATGATTATTTTATCATCGCACTTTTTTAATATTTTTTTATATCGATTTTGTTGTTTTATATTCCAAAAATCTGTTTGATTGAGGCAAGGGATAACCGCAATTAATATTAATTTGTATTTTCTTTTTAACTTCAATATTGTTTCCGCTGCTATAAGGTCAAACCCTTCAGCCATACCTGTTAGGAAATAAATATACCCTTCACTAATTAGTTGCTTTACTAAATTATATAATTTCTTTTTAAATATTTTGCAATTTCTATTTAATTCATTATGGCCCCAAGGTAAATTATTAGGTCGATGCCCAGTAAAGCAACAAGTGTTTTGTTTTATCATAATTGCTCCTTAAATGTAATTATTATAACTAGTCTTGGTAGTTACATAAAACAATTTTAACATATTTCTTTATAAAATGGAAGTAAATATTAAAGTTTTATAAGGGAATTTTATGGAAAAATTTAGTGATATATTGAAAGATTTAATAGAAGAAAAAGGGAAATCACTGCGTCAACTTGCAATTGATAGTGGCGTATCGGCTAATCAATATAGTAAATATTTGCGAGGCTCATTTCCTACTTTGGAAGTTGCTGTGAAAATTGCAAATTATTTCAACTGTTCATTAGATTATTTGTTTGGATTAACTGAAACATTTAATCACGATAAGTATAGAAGTAAAGATGTTGAATTAAAAGTTTTTGTACCAAGATATTTAAAGGAATTGGAATACATAAATCTATCTCATTATAAATTTTCTCAACTGCATAATGTAAGTGAATCAAATTTAAGACACTGGCAATATGGTGATGTTCCAAAAATTGAAACACTAATTTTTTTATCAAAAAATCTTTCAACTTCAATTGATTATTTAGTGGGAAGAATCAACTAACCATATCAATATCAAAAATACGATTTTCTTTTATTTCAAAATGATAAGTTTTTACAAATCTAGGATTGCCATTATAAATCAAAGTTAGATTGTATGGCGAAAAAATTGATGGAGTTGCCTCTATAAAATCACCAAAGTAAGCTGTCATATTAGTTTCATTTAAGGACGCACTTAAAGTTGGGTGTAGGTAAGAGCGTGCAAGAGTGTAATTTTTAATATTCAATGCTTCCATAAATGCCAAAGGAAGTGCTTCGCTTGATGCGGGAGCGATTGGCTCATTTTGAGTGTAGACAGAATATTGTTGAGTTTTTTTAAAACCATTTTGTGTTCGTTTGTAAATCGTAACGAGGCCGTGTCGAGCCATATCACTTATATTTTGTAATGTTATAATTTGCGTGCCGTCATATTCAATTTTATCGGCTAATCCGTCAAATTGAACTTGCATTGAGTTGTTGATAAATAGACTAAATGACTTTTTTGTTGCTGTTTGTCCACTTAATTCTATCAAATCGCCGTTTTGTGCGATTTTAATTTCATAAACTGATTGTGTAAGCGGGTAATAAAGCCCGTTTTTTCCGTTTGATACATTTAATATATTTTTATTAATCGCAAAGCTTAATTCTCCCAATGTTTGATAAAATTGTTCACACGCGATTGTGTTGCTTGGGATTGTGTAGGGTGAAACGGTTATCAAAAAATTCCCACGGCTAAAATCAGTGATGATAATATTAGGGTGAGTGCAAACAAGTTTTCCTGCAAGTATATTTATTTTTGCGGAAAAAGAAAGATTAAAAGCATCGTTTGTTTGTGTTGTGGGATAACAACTTAATATAAAATCTTCATCAGTTTTAATTTCCAGAATGTCATATTCGTGTTCAACCCAACCAATTTGATGACCATTTATTGAAAAAACCATCGGCGCTTCTGCGCTTATGCGCACAAAAAATTGTTCCAAAATCAATACCTCGTATTAATTTATTTGTTGTTATAACAAAATATGCGTGTTGGTGTCTAAAATATAATTATTAAGTCAATAATGTTTGTAACATAGTTAAGAGGTAAAGATATGAAAGATTTTAGAATTTTGGGTTGGCAGTTAAATGAAGTTGAAGAATTATTGAGCAATGTAACAAATAGGGGAGAAAAAAGTTTGCTCCAAGTTTTTGATGAATTTGCACAAAAGACGCAACGCAAATCTTTAAGTGTGCGTAATTTTTATTATAAAATTTTGCAGTTAGTTGAAAATGATAATGAAATAGGTGCGCTTTTGAATGTGAACGAATTATCAAAAAATATCAGGAACATTCATTTTAATTGTGAGGATACATTATCCTTGCTTCGTGTGTTGTTGCGAAATGATAGAAATATAAGTGTTAGAAAAGCGTGTTTTGAATTAGCGGAAGGCGATGAAAAATTAATGATTCGTTATCAGAATAAATATAGGAATGCTTTAAAACAAAATCCAGAATTGGTTCAGCAAGTTTTAAATGAATTAAGGGAACAAAATTTTAGAGTGCGTGATGTAAAAATTGATAATATAAGTGTTATGCCGAGCCAAAAGAGATTGATAACAGATAAAGAAATTCAATCTCTATTTTGGGGGCTTGTGAGATTGGTTAAAAAGAGTGCCGAGCAAGACTTAGAGGAAACTCTAAAACGAGAAGCAGAATTTGCAAATACAACACTACAAAATTCTTTAATTGATTTACGTAGAAAAGAGATGTTGATTAAAGAATTAAAAGAGCAAAATATAATGCTAAAAAGTAAGTTAAAATCACTTGAAAATCGATTGGAACAATCTCAAGAAAAAATGCTTGGAAATATGGCTACTATATCAAATCTTGCGGGGAAATCTAAACTAGATGAACTTAAAAATTTTATCAAGCAATTAAATTTAAATGAAAAAACACTTAATAGATAGTACTATGCAATGCATAATACTATGCATAATACCTATGCATAGTATTATTTTTTTACGTAAAATTCACTAAAATAAAAGGTTTTTATAAAAATGGGTAATGCCATAATTGTGAAAAATTGCTAAAATTATTAAATAAGAAATCGGTTGCCAAGTTGCTTTTTTTATGCTAAAATTGATAGACATTTGAAAAGAACTGAGGTTTAAACTAATGACGATGTTTTGCGT
>JAFUJK010000008.1 GCA_017468205.1 Clostridia bacterium | reverse complement strand
TCTTCTACCGCAGCGTTAGGTGCAACGGAAAGCACCTCAGCAACTTCCGCCGGTTTAACTGCGTCCGCTGGTTTTACTACCTCGGATGGCTTAACCACTGAAACTGCGTTTTGATTATTCTTCTTTTCGCGACGTTCTTTTTCGTCTAACACAACGTCACGTGCAATAACGAACATACAAAACATTCCCATCATAACTGCCATAATTATGAATATGTATATAAGTGCTGTCATTTTATTCTTCTCCTTCCATAGGTTTATTGTTTTCGGTATTTTCTATAATCGGTTCTGTGTCTTTGACCGTTGATTCTATAGTTTCACTATGCGATACGTCTTCTTTTATTTCAGTCGGTGGTGTTTCAGGAACTACTACCGGCGTTTCTACTGGTGGTGTTTCTACAACTTCTACTGGAGCCGTATCATTCTTTTTGTTTTGCAATTCCGCAAGTTGGCGTTTTAACTCTTCTATCTCATCCTCTTGCTTTTTCTTTTCTGCTTGTTGTTTCTCTTTCTTATCTTTACCGAATACTTTTACAAGCCGTATTACTTCAAAAGCAATGATAATAAGACAGGGAATAATTATTAAGCAAACAATTCCAACCGGTGTTTTGAACGCATATACGAGTAAACCCAACACATAGCTTTGTCCTGTCACTTTACCAATGATATAATTAGGACTGTCTGTGAGCGACGTGTCTATTGTTTGTTGCATGAGATCCGTTTCAGCGTTTTTATTGTCACCTTCTAGGGTTATGATATATCCGCCCGTTGTTTTTTCTTCAATATTAACGATACGGTGCGTTATCGTTTCCTGTCTGCTGTAAACGTATTTAAACGTTAATACATCGCCTACTTTTAAGCTTTTATACCATTCGGCTTTTTCTTCTTCCGATTCCGGTGCAACGTCTACAAACACGCAAGATTTAACACGTATGCTTTTAATCTCAAAATTGCTAACGTCCGTTAATTCACATTCTTCCATTGAGTCGGACTGAACAAATCTAAGCTGATACCCAAAAACCGTAGCAGTGCCGTCGCTGTCTTTTTTTGACGTGATGCTTATAACCAATACAAACATTGCAATCGCCATTAGCAGATACACGAGAACGTTGCCTGTTATTTTTAAGACCTTTTTTACAATTGCTTTTTTATCTTTAATATTTTCGTTACTCATCCTTCAATAGTTTTCGCTTCGAGTTCTATGTAGAACACGACGCTTACCCCTTGTGCTTCATTACCAACTTCAATCGGCATAGTATACGATATTGTTATCTCCGTTACACCAGTGCCAAGAGAAATCAAATCGCCTTCAAGTAATTCATTTAACGTCTTGTTAATTGAAGACTCGTTCGTTTTTATCTCTACTTCTATAAAGTTTTTAAGAGTTCCGTCATTATCGCCGTTAAAATCAAGCGTAATCAAATAGTCTTTTATATTATCCCCAGTAAACGAAATAACGTATTCTTCAGTCTTTCCTGGATATAGCCCATCAATTTCTGCTTTTAAGGTTTTAGTGGTTGCCCCGTCAATCTCTATAACAGTATTTTCCTTTAATTCATTGTTGTCTTGTATCGTTGTGAACAAAACAACGCCCGTTAAAGTTAAGATGATGGAAATGATTATTAAAATGTATTTTAACTTGTTGCTTTTACCCATTTCCTCCTCCGTTCTATATGTAAATAAAACAAATCATTTTGCTTCATTCGCACTCATTTTAGAGTAGTAGTGTTTTTACATTGCTTGTATCGGGATTCTTTAGATATGTCATCGCTATACAATATAAAACGTTAAAAACGTGTGGTCTATTTTCTTCATCATTCGTAAGCACTCCGTTATAAACCCTTATAGCAAAATCTAATAAGGTTGTAAATATGCTGTGCATAATAGCCGACACGTCAGCTTCTTCTATAAATAACGGCTTGAACGCCTCCACTATAGAGTCAAAATGCTTGTGATGTTTTTCTAACGCTTTGCCCTTAAAATAAACCGAATAATAATAACGCACGTAGCATCTACAATGAGCTTCATTTTTTAACACAAAATCCCACAGTTTAAGAAAGAACTCATAAAACTTTTTCTTTTCGTTAGTATCAACACCCCACGAAACGGCTAATGCCATTCTCGCAGCTTCCGTAAATTCTTTATCCAAAGTTAAAAACGCCGTTTCATATAAATTTTCTTTACTTCCAAATAAGCGATATATGTAAACTTCATTCATTTTAACTTCTTTCGAGGTTTCACTGTAATACGCTAGATTTTTTGTCGTTGCTTTCTCAAAGCCACCTTCTGCAATTAAATGAATTGCATTATCTATCAGAATCGCTCCAATATCCGCTTCTCTTTCCATTCTCCCAACTCACATACAAACACAATTAGATGCTCTTTGTAGCAAACACTACACCTTGACCATAAAAAATACTCCCATATAAGGAGTAGCTAACATAGGCCACAACTCAAAAACAACGTAACGCTTGTTATGTTGTAAAAACCAAATTGGTTTTCCTCTAAAGCTAAATATATAATAAAAAAATTGCACGACAAAAAGACCTTTTCTATCAAATCAATAAAGTTAGTTAGAAATGGTTTTTTAGTTGCGCAAAAAAATCTTTAAAAATTCTATATATGTATTAAAATCGCTTGCAATTTTTAATAAATTACGCTATAATAATGCAAACAAAATGTTCTTTGCATTGCGACAAGCAATGTTTGAACACATAACAAGCGTTATGTGTTACAATTGGGGTCAACATAACAAGCGTTATGTGATAGGGGCGGC
>JAFUJK010000067.1 GCA_017468205.1 Clostridia bacterium | reverse complement strand
CCTAAAAGCATTGTATTGTTTTTTGGAAGGCAAGGATATTGCCGACTTTAAGTCCTTTTGTCAATTATTCGACTTGGCAGACGGCGACTACATAACAAGATTAGTAGATAAAATGAAAAGTGTGTTTAATCTTGTTTTAAAAAGTAGCACAACAGACCAAAAAAACTAATCGAGCACAGCCAAGAACTAATGCGTTTATTTAACAAGATTAAATCAAACGACAATACAAATCAAAAACGATTGGCTGTGCCTCGTGTTATTACAATAATGCAAAAATGCGTTGAGCATAAAATACAAGATTGTTTTGTAAGGACTCTGCATTTTAACGATTTGTATGTTTTATTGTTATCGTTAGACATTGCTAACATAAAGCAAATGTTAAAGCAACAAAGAAATATGCAAATGAAAAAACGCAATATAACCGTGCAAGACATCTCGCAAAAAGAGGCGGTAAAATTTTTGAAAGGAGGATAAAATGGCTGAAACAATTAGAGGCTTAACCGTTGAAATTAGCGCGGACGCGTCCAAGTTTAATAAACAAATGAGCGCTGTTCGTAAAGACGCTAAATCTTCACAAACGGAATTAAATGCCCTTCAAAAAAGTTTACAACTCGAATTTGACGACAAGAAATTTGCCCAAGCACAAAAAGTTGCTCAAAATGCAATCGACGAAACCGCCGAGCGTGTTGACCTTCTAAAACAAAGGCTTGCCTATTTAGAGGAAAACAACAGCGCGGATACTTCGCATTATCGAAAGATACAAAGCGAATTAGCACAAGCCGAATTGGAGGCACAGCAACTACACGATAGACTCGAAAGCATTAACGCTATGAAGTTTGAAAACATCGCCAATAATGTAAATAAGGTTGGAAACGGACTATCAAATGTTGGCAAGGCATTAACGCCTATTAGTGCGAGTGCAGGTGCTGCACTTACGGGTCTTGGTGCTATGGGAATTAAAGCAGCAGCAACGGGTGCGGAAATTGACGACCTGTCGTTGCGCTTTGATGTTTCTGCTGAAAAAATCCAAGAGTGGCAATACATAGCCACACAAACGGGTGTTGATGTGGAAGTCTTTAACAAGGCTCTTATCAAGGCTCGTGCGTCTATGTTAGATTTGGCAACAGGTACGGAAAACAATTCCTCAAAATCAATGAATAGTTTATGATTAGACATCAAAAACTTTGCAAGCAATGAAGAAATGTTTGACGGCGTTATCAATGCACTAGCAGGTATGGAAGATAAAACACTTCAAGCAGCATACGCCAACGAAATATTTGGCGATAAGATTGCTAACCAAATGTTGCCGTTCCTTAATGCAGGTGCGGAAGAAATAGCCAAATTCAAAGACGAGTTTAATTCAATCGGTGCTTTATCTACTGAACAGGTCAAGGCACTTGCTGAATTAGACGACACAATTTATTTATTAAAAGAGTCGTTTAAAAATGTTGGCGCTCAAATTGGTGCGTCTTTTGCCCCACTATTAAAAAGTTTGGCAGACTCTTTACAAAATAATCTTATACCAAAATTACAACAATTAGCCGAGTGGTTTAATTCCTTGTCGTTATCACAACAAGAAATGATTGCGAAGGCTTTGTTAATGGTTGCAGCGTTAGCACCCGTACTTGCCATTGTTGGCAAACTTACATCGGGTGTTGGCAATATAATCGGTTTATTGCCTAAATTAGGCAGCGCATTATCAACTCTTGCTGCTAATCCAATTATTTTGATTATATCCGCTATTGCCGCAATTCTTGTTGTTTTATACACACAATGCGAGCAGTTTAGAGAAAGTATAAACAATTTGGTTGGTATGATTGCAGGAGCATTGCAACCAATACTTGAAGTAATAATGAGTGTATTATCAACTTTAATGAATATGATAACTCCAATATTAAATATCCTT
>JAFUJK010000066.1 GCA_017468205.1 Clostridia bacterium | reverse complement strand
TTAAGTTCTTTTCGCGGTTTGTTTTTAACTGTTAAAACATAATTAAGAGTGTTTAAATCTTTTATTATTTCGTTTTCAATATCAAATTTAATATCAATGGTTAATTCAAAGTGTTTTTGTATTTCATTAAAATTAAAAACTCTTTCAAGGTTTGCCATACTGCGCCTCACTTTTTCTTTTTAGGTTTAAAAAAGTTATTGTCAAAATTAAGTGGCTCAATGATAGGCGTGTTCGTTTCTTGCGGTATGATTTCAATTTCTAAATTTGTGTGGTTTGCCACCGTATTTATAACATCGTCTTTATTAAGTTTGATTTTTATAATTGAGTTTTTAGGTTTTTCAATCGAATTAACGGTTACGGTAACAATGGGTAATAAGTCTTTCATACTATACCTCCACTTTTGCGCCGTCACTATATGTAAAGCCGATAACAATGTTACCTTTGTTGTTTTGTGATATGTTTACTTTTAGCCTTGAAAACTTAAAACTAGCAGAAGTAATAACACCGTCCAATACGGCAATACCTGTGCCTAGTAAAAGATTGTGTATTTCTTCGGTAAGTTCCGCACCACGCTTGTCGCAATATTCGGCGAAGTCGTCAATGCTTTGTCTTAACTTGATAATGTTTTTGTCGCGTTCTTCTTTGCGTTCCTTTTCAAATTGATATTGTCTAGCCTCGTAACAATCGCAAGTGATTGTTGCTGCCTCGTCCGCCACCGCTTGACTTTCATATTCAGCAGTAGGGAATTTTTGTTTGCCACAATATCTACAAGTTGGGTAGTATTGTGCTTGTCCTTTTTCGTTAGTCATTGTTTTAATCCTCCTTTATAATGACCTTGATAAATCTAATATTGTATTTTTTATTAACTTGTTGTTTTGAGATGTAAGATAAAATGTGTTTCCTTGATACACCGAGCCAACGCGCCGCTTGCTTTGTAGTATCAAACACGGCAACAGGTAGTTCGTAAATATCATTTGTGATAGCCAAATAAACCTTAATCATAATTACCCCTTAATATCTATTAGTTAGATTTAGGGTCGTATTTTGGCTTTGGGGGCAATTCGTAGTTGGTATTATTCGCTTTGTTATGTTCAATAACCTTTTGTTCTTCAAACTCGTTTAACTTATCCGCCACCTCACAGGCTAGACTATAACAATCAAAAATAAAATCGCCTAATTGCTTATATTGTGATTTGCTAGCCTCGATTAGTCTATCAGCGTCGGCATTTCTATTATGTTTAAAGTTATATTCGGTCAATCGTTTATCTTTTGTATTTCCATAACCACGACTAGTTGTTGTATAAACCTTAACAATGAGCGTTTTGTTATCGCTCGCCTTCCAATAGCCCGTGCTAACCATTTGCGCTATTTCATATACACGCCACCTTGTAACCTTATAACGAGCAATAGAAAAAGGCGACCTGTAATCTCTACAACAAGGGCAAGAAAAAGTAACACCGTTTACGGTTAAATTTCCTTTTCCTTCACATACTTTGCACGGCTCATAATAATATTTTTTGTCCGTTTCTTCGATTGTGTAGATAACATCGCCTAAATTG
>JAFUJK010000065.1 GCA_017468205.1 Clostridia bacterium | reverse complement strand
ATTGTGTACCTGTTGTTGTGCCAACAGCATTGCAGGGTAGCGAAGTACGGACGGGATAAACGCTGAAAGCATCTAAGCGTGAAGCCTCCCTTAAGATTAGATATCCCACAGAGTTAGTCTGGTAAGACCCCTTGTAGATTACGAGGTTGATAGGTTAGAGGTGTAAGCACAGTAATGTGTTCAGCTGACTAATACTAATAGGTCGAGGGCTTGATCAAATGGGAAAATGTAAGTTACTTACAGTTCCCCGTTGAGCTAAATGTTAAAAACTTTGTGATATTGTGTTGACAAATTAGATTAAATCGTGTATAATAGTTATACAGTTGTGAAATCACACTGACCATTTCTGGTGATTATATCGTAGGGGTCCCACCTGTTCTCATTCCGAACACAGAAGTTAAGCCCTACAGAGCCCAAGATACTTGGCGGGAAGCTGCCTGGGAAAATAGGTCGTTGCCAGATTCTACTAACCAGTTCTGGCTTGCTAGAGCTGGTTTTCATTTACAAAGGGAAAAGCAAAAGGAATTTTTGGGAGTCTAGTTTACTAGGCTCTTTTTCTTTGTAAAAAAATTTATTTATTTTAAATTTTTTCTCTCATAAATTCAAACATTTGATTGAGAGCCTCGGCACGTGCGTTGTTCATAAGATTAACAAATGCGTGACGTCCATCTTTACGATTTTTTGGGAAAATTAATGTAGAATGTTGCACTTTATACTCATCTAAAAGATTTGATAACATTATCGATTCTGTATGCAATCCATCAACTTCACCGGCGGTTATAAAGCAAGGAGGAAAATGACGAGAAAGATATGTAGTGGGTGAATAATCACGATAAAATCTTTTTAATCGTTCCCCAAAAGCATTTTTAAAGCCATTATGTAGTTTATTACAAATGCGAAAATGTACAGTTTCAAGGTGATTTAGGTCGTAAATTCCATAAAAAAGCAGCAATCCAGCTATTTTACAATTAATACTAATTTTATTATCATTTATTCTTGCTCCAATAAGTGAAGCCATATGAGCTCCTGAACTATCTCCAGCAAAAAATACACGTTTACGGTCTATACCGAATAAATCATTCTTGTTTAGGCAATATTTAATGCAAGCAATACAATCTTGATAATGCGTATGTAAATCATATTCAGGCATAAGGCGGAAGTTCATATTGATGACAACAAAACCCTGTTCTGCAAAATCTTTTGAAAGCCTGCTGTATATCTTTTTATCCGCACTTGACCAAGCACCACCATGTATATAAAAAACTGTAGGTGCTTTTGCTTTATAGACTATTTCTGCTACCGATGCAGGGCAATGCCAATCGAATTGTAAAAAAGGATTTTCACTATCAGAAGTATAAGGAATATTATAAATTGAACGCACATTAGGGGCGCTTTTATCAGTTTTTATAAAAGGCAAAATTGCATTAGTTCCGCCACGATTTAACATTAGTTCTGTAAGAACATTAAGAGGCATATTGTTTTTATTTGACATAAATTCACCTAATTTTGTTTTATCCTTTGAGTTCAAAAGTATGTTTATTTTTAAAAAATTTTTATAGATTTGTGTTGACAACAGTAGGTATTTGTGTTATACTAATTAAACTATTATATTCGTATACTATGGGTAATTGGGTGGTCAATTTGAATTTTCTGTACAATTCATACTAAAATTTAATAAAAAAGGGCAGAATTTGCCCTAAAATGTGCTGAAAAGTAGAGCATTCTTTTTTGTTCGTCAGCACTTTTTCCACTTATTACTCAATTATGTTTATAATACCCAATATATCACAAAAGTATTCCACTTGGCAACTTTTTTGAGTTGTAAATTAAAATTTTTAATTGTTTTAACAAGGAGAATTTATCAATGGCATCTAACAATCAACCTAAAAACACATCTTTAAATCTTAAAAAGATTATGTGTGGTAAAACCGAACGCGTATCTTTTGCACGTGTTCAAGAACCTATTGAACTACCTTATTTGGTTTCAATCCAGAAGGATACTTATAAGGAATTTTTGGAAAAGGGGATTGGTGAGACCATCGCTGAATTTTCTCCTATTGAAGATTTTAGCGGTAAGGCAGAACTTCACTTTTTAGATTATAGCATAGACTATGATGCTGTAAAATATCCTATTGACGAATGTCGTCGTCGCGCACTTACTTATAGTGCGCCAATTCGCGTTAACGCGCGTTTAATAAACAAGGATACGGGTGAAGCAATTGACCAAAATGTTTTGCTTGGTGATGTTCCTTTAATGACACGTGATGGCTCTTTCCTTATTAGTGGTGTTGACCGTGTAATTGTAAGTCAAATTGTTCGTAGTCCTAGCGTTTATTTTGATAAAGTAGACGACAAAAATACTGGTAAAACAACATATACTGCAAGCCTTAACCCAACACGTGGTATGTGGCTTGAGTTTGAGCAAACACAAAAAGACACAATTCGTGTAATTATGGACCGTTCTGTGAAAGTTTCTGCAGGTATCTTGTTGAAAGGTCTTGGCTTGGGTAGTGATAAGGATATTGCTAAAATATTTGGTAACCATCCACTCATTTTGAATACTCTTGACCAAGAGGCTCAAAAAACAGAAGAGGAGGCTTTGCTTGAACTTTCTAAAAAATTGAAGCCTAGTGAACTTCCAAGTGCAGAAGCAATTAAAACATTTATTTTCAATACATTCTTTACAAACTTACGTTACGACCTTGCGAAGGTTGGTCGCTACAAGTTTAATAAAAAATTGAACCTTTCAAATCGTTTGTCTGGTCTTACTCTTGCAGAGGAAATTAAATTGGCTGATGGTAATGTTTTGCCAGAAGGTACAGAAATTTCAAAAGAACAGGCTACCGCAATTCAAAATGCTGGAATTAATGAGGTTTGGGTATTACTCGACAACGGCAAAAAACACTTGATGCGCGGTAACAACCGAGTTGCTCTTGATGCTCTTATCAAGTGTGAGCCACGTGATTATGGTATTTATGAACTTGTACACTATCCAACATTGCAAGAACTTTGGAAAGGCGCAAAGAACAAAGAAGCAAAACTTGCAATCGTTCAAGAAAATGCAGAAGCTCTTATCAATCGCCATATTATCATTGACGATATTTTGGCATCAATCAGTTACTTGCTTGATTTGAGCGAAGGTATTGGTTCAGTTGATGAAATTGACCACCTTGCTAACCGTCGTGTAAGTAGCGTAGGTGAATTGATGAACATTGCACTTCACTCTGGTATGGCAAAACTTGCTACACTTGCTCGTGAAAGTATGCAAGGTCAAGACCTTACACAGGCTAGTCCTTCAACTATTATTAATGCTCGCCACGTAAACAAGGCATTCCTTGACTTTATGAAAACAAGTCCACTTTCTCAAAGTATGGACCAGGTTAACCCATTGAGTGAGTTGACGCAAAAACGTAAAACTAGTGCGGTTGGTCCTCGTGGTGTACGTAAAGAACGTGCGGGTGTTGAAGTTCGTGATATTCACTACACTCACTATGGTCGTATTTGTGCTATTGAAACACCTGAAGGTCAGTCAATCGGTTTGATTAACTCTCTTGCAACATATTCTAGACTTAATGAGTATGGTTTCTTGGAAGCGCCTTATAAGAAAGTTGATAAGGCTACTGGTAAGGTAACAAACCAAGTTGAATACCTTATGGCTGACGTTGAGGAGCGCAATAAAGTTGCCCCAGCGGTAGAACCTTTGGATGAAGAAGGTAGATTTATAAACAAAACGGTTGTATGTCGTTATAAAGACCGTTTCATCGAAATTCCTCGTGAGGAAGTTGATTACATTGATGTTTCTCCAAGACAAATGATGTCGGTTGCTACATCTTGTATTCCTTTCCTTGAAAACGATGACGCGGCTCGTGCTTTGCTTGGTAGTAACATGCAACGTCAGGCAGTTCCTTTGATTAGAACAGAGGCTCCTATTGTTGGTACTGGTATGGAGTATCGTGTTGCTCGCGACAGCGGTGCATTAGTGCTTTCAGAGGTTGATGGTGTTGTTAAATATGTTGATGCTGCTCAAATCCGTGTAGAAGACAACGAAGGTAAACTTCACACAAGTTACTTAACAAAGTTTGCAAAAACAACAAAAGACACTTGTCTTAACCAAAAACCTATGGTTAAAGAGGGAGATAAGGTTAAGGCTGGCGAGCCTATTGCTGATGGCTTGTCAACAAGTAATGGTGAGTTGGCTCTCGGTAAGAACGTACTTGTTGCGTTTATGAACTGGGAGGGTTATAACTACGAGGACGCTATCCTTATTAATGAGCGCCTTGTAAAAGAAGATGTATATACTTCAATTACTCTAAAAGTAGAGGACATTAAGTGTCGTTCTACAAAGTTGGGTAATGAAGAGATTACTCGCGACATTCCAAATTTGAGCGAAGAAGCACTTAAAAACCTTGACGAAAATGGTATCATTCGTGTTGGTGCAGAAGTTCGCCCTGGTGATATTTTGGTTGGTAAAGTTACACCAAAAGGTGAGACCGAACTTACCCCAGAAGAGCGTTTGTTGCGCGCTATTTTCGGTGAAAAATCTCGTGAAGTTAGAGATACAAGTTTGCGCGTGCCTCACGGCCGTGGTGGTGTGGTTGTTGATGTTCAAGTATTCAGCCGTGCCAACAAGGACGAGCTTGAAGCTGGTGTAAATATGCTTGTTAAAGTATACATCGCGCAAAAGAGAAAGTTGTCAGTCGGCGACAAAATGTCAGGTCGTCACGGTAACAAAGGTATTGTATCGCGTATTTTGCCTAGTGAGGATATGCCATTTATGTCAAATGGTCAGCCAGTTGACGTAGTGCTTAACCCTCTGGGTGTACCTAGCCGTATGAACATTGGTCAGTTGCTCGAAGTTCACTTGGGTCGTGTGGCCAAAGTTCTTGGTTGGAAGGTTGCAACTCCTGTGTTTGATGGTGCAACAGAACAGCAAATCAGTCAACTTTATCGCGAAAATGGGCTTGAAGAAGACGCTAAAATGGTGTTGTATGATGGACGTACTGGTGAGCCATTCGACAACCGCGTAACTGTTGGCTATATGTATATGCTAAAACTAACCCATATGGTTGACAACAAGATGCACGCTCGTAGTATCGGACCTTACGCGCTCGTTACTGCACAGCCTCTTGGTGGTCAAGCAATGTTTGGTGGTCAACGTTTCTCTGAAATGGACGTTTGGGCACTTGAGGGTTATGGTGCAGCAAATCTTTTGCAAGAAATGCTCACAATCAAGTCTGACGATATTGCTGGACGTAACAAAGTTTACGACTCAATCGTTCGCGGACAACCTATCGCTGACCCAGGTATTCCTGAATCATTTAAAGTATTGGTAAAGGAATTGCAATCTTTGGGACTCGATATTAGAATTTTAACAGAAGATGCTCGTGAAATTGAAATGGGCGACTTGACAAATGATGAGGTCGAAGTCGCTATGGCAACTCGCGACCGCAATAATGATACAAAAGATATTGAACTCAACTTTGATGATATTGAAGGTGAGAGTAGTAGCATCATTAGTGAAAGCGAGTTTAACCAAATGAACGAAGATGCGTTTAACGCAGGCAACTTGTTTGACGATTTTGACGAATAGGAGTAAGAGATAAATGTTTGAATTAAAGAACTTTGACTCAATTAAAATTGGCTTGGCATCTCCCGAGAAGATTAGAGAGTGGTCTCACGGTGAGGTAACAAAGCCCGAAACAATTAACTATCGTACGCTAAAGCCCGAAACAAACGGTTTGTTCTGTGAGCGTATTTTCGGACCTTGCAAGGACTTTGAATGTCATTGTGGTAAATATAAGCGCGTGCGTTATAAAGGACACCACTGTGAAAAATGTGGTGTAGAAATCACTTATAGTAAAGTGCGTAGAGAACGTATGGGGCACATTGAACTTGCTACCCCTGTTTCTCACATTTGGTTTGTTCGTGGTGGTACTTCTCGTGTGGGTAGTATCCTTGATATGACTGCAAAAAACTTGGAACAAGTGTTGTACTATGCTAGTTACATCGTGCTTGACCCAGGTAAAACTAACTTTGAAAAGAAGCAAGTTATAACTGATAAAGAATATAGAGATGCCATCGACGAGTTCGGTTACGGCTCTTTTAGAGCGGGTATGGGTGGTGAAGCAATCAGAGAATTGCTTGACGAGATTGACCTTGAAAAAGAGAGCAAAGAACTCAAAGAAATTATTGCAAATTCAAAAGGTCAAAAGAAGTTGAAGGCTGTTAAGAAATTGGAAACAGTCGAAGCATTCTTGAAGAGTGGTAACAACCCTCGTTGGATGATTTTGGATGTGCTTCCAGTTCTTCCACCTGATTTGCGTCCTATGATTCAACTCGATGGTGGTAGATTTGCAGCCAGCGACCTTAATGATTTGTATCGTCGTGTTATTAACCGTAACAATCGTTTGAAAAAATTGATTGACCTCGCTGCGCCTGATGTTATCGTGCGTAACGAGAAGCGTATGCTTCAAGAGGCTGTTGACGCTCTTATTGACAATGGTAAGCGCGGAAAACCTGTTCTTGGTGCAAAGCAACGTGAATTGAAATCTTTGACTGCTATGATTAAGGGTAAGCAAGGTCGTTTCCGTCAGAACTTGCTCGGTAAGCGTGTTGACTACTCTGGTCGTTCAGTTATTGTTATTGGACCTGAACTTAAGTTGTATCAATGTGGTGTACCAAAAGAAATGGCTTTGGAACTTTTCAAGCCTTTCGTTATGCGCAAACTCGTTGAACTTAACTACACTCAAAACGTGAAGAGCGCAAGACGTATGGTTGAGCGCGAGCGTCCAGAAGTATGGGATATTTTGGAAGATGTTATTAAAGACCACCCAGTTATCCTTGACCGTGCTCCAACACTACACAGATTGTCGCTTCAAGCATTTGAACCTGTACTTGTGGAAGGTAGAGCAATTAAGTTGCACCCACTTGTTTGTGTAGGTTTCAACGCGGACTTCGACGGTGACACAATGGCTATCCACGTGCCACTTTCAATCGAGGCTAGAACAGAAGCGCGTATGCTTATGCTTGCTAGTAACAACATTCTTAAGCCTGCAACTGGTGCTCCAGTTGTTGACCCTCAACAGGATATTATTCTTGGTGTGTACTATATGACCATCGAGAACCCTGACGAAAAGGGGGCTGGCTCTATGTTTGTGAACGAGGACGAGGCTATTATGGCTATGCAAAATGGATATATCCACGTTCAAGCGCCAATTCAAGTGCGCAAAACTATTACTGTAAATGGTAAAACTATTTCTGGTAGAGTTGCTACAACTGCTGGTAGAATTTTGTTTAACCGTTGTATTCCTCAATGCATTGGCATTGTAAAGCGTTCTGCACCTGAGGACTACTTGCAGTACGAGGTTAACTATACTGTAACCAAGGGTAAAATGGGGGAAATTGTTGCACAAACATATCACGCTCTTGGAACAACAGAAACAGCTAAAATGCTTGATAAAGTAAAGGCTTTTGGTTATAAATATTCAACCCTTAGTGGTATCACTATTAACATTTATGATATGTTAATTCCTGATAACAAGAAGGATATCATCGCAAAGCATAAGGAAATGTCGCAAGCAAACGAAAAGTTGTATATGCGTGGTCTTATCACTCGTGATGAAAAAGTAAACAAAAACATTGAACTTTGGAACGAGGCTACTGCGCAAGTTAAAGCGAGCGTGGTTAGTAACTTGGGTCAATTTAACTGTCTTAAAATGATTGTATCATCTAAGGCTCGTGGTAGTGATGACCAGGTAAACCAGTTGAGTGGTATTCGTGGTATTATGACCAGTACTTCTGGTACTAAGGTCGATATCCCAATTACTTCTTGTTTCCGTGAAGGTTTGAGCCCTATCGACTACTTCATTTCTGCACGTGGTGGTCGTAAAGGTCTTGCCGACACCGCGTTGCGTACAGCAGACGCAGGTTACCTTAGCCGTAGGCTTGTTGATATCGCTCACGGTGTTGTTGTAACAGAAGACGACTGTTTCGCTTCTTCTGGCGAATCACCAAAGGGTATCACTGTTTCCGACCTTAAGAATGGCGACCACGTAATCGAAACTCTCGAGGGTCGCATCAAGGGACGTGTTGCAGTTGAAAACGTTGTAAACCCAAATACTGGTGAAATTATAGTAAAAGCAAATCAACTTATCACTCCTGAACTTGCCAAAGCTGTAACTCTTGCAGGTATTAAAGAAGTTACTATCAGAACACTTCTTACTTGTAAGTGTAAGCACGGTGTTTGTGCAAAGTGTTATGGTCGTGATATGGTTAGTACAGGCCTTGTTGAGGTTGGTGAGGCAGTTGGTATTATCGCTGCGCAATCAATCGGTGAGCCTGGTACTCAGTTGACAATGAGAACGTTCCACTCTGGTGGTGTCGCTTCCGTTGCCGATATGACACAAGGTCTTCCTCGTGTTGAAGAGTTGTTTGAAACTCGTAAGCCATCAAATGCTGCTATCGTTAGTGAGGTTGGTGGTAAAGTGCACATTATCGAGGTTAATAACCGTAAGTGTGTAGTTGTCCACACAACTGATGGTGATGTAGAATACTTGCTCCCTGCTAAGAGTATTATCACTGTTACAGAAGGGCAGGTAATTGAGAGCGGTACGCCTTTGACTTTTGGTAGTGTATGGCCTCAAGATATTTTGCGTACCCGCGGTGTTAAAGATGCTCAAGAATATTTGTTAAAAGAAGTTTTGTCAGTTTATAAATCTCAAAGTGTAGACCTTGATAGTAAACACATTGAAATTATTATTAGACAAATGCTTCGCAATGTACGTATTGAATCAAGTGGTGATACTGACTTGATTCCAGGTGATATTCTCGACCTTAATGACCTCGAGGAAACAAACCTTAAAGCAATTATGGCTGGTAAGATGCCAGCAAGCGCAAAACGTATTTTGCAAGGTTTGACAAAAGCAAGTTTGTCTACAAACAGTTTCTTGTCTGCCGCTTCCTTCCAGGAGTCAAGCAGAGTACTTACTGATGCTGCAATTAAGGGTAAGGTTGACCACCTTGTGGGACTTAAAGAGAACGTTATTATTGGTAAACTCATTCCAGCTGGTACTGGTTTGAAGAGATATAACACTGTAGTTCCAACTCTTTATGAAGATGTAAAGAAGGAAATCGTTAATGAAACAGAGCGCCTTTTCCCTGATGTTCCAGGCGATGATGTGGTTGCTATGGAGCAAATTGTAGAAGAGGAAATGCCAACAGAAAATGACGATAACGAAATTGAAGACTTTAACTTAAATATTTAGTAAAAAAGAACCTATTACTGGTTCTTTTTTGTTGTATTGTAATATTGTAGTATAAGTACTTGTTTTTTAGTGTTTTTTTTGTTATAATATTAAAATCTATTTTAATTATATTTAAGGTTTTATGTATGGATAAAAATATTATTTTTACTGATTGTTTTAATACAGTTATTTTAAGAAAGATATCATCAAATGAAGTTTTATTTAAATGGTCAGAGAAAGTGGCTAAAGAATATTTAATAGAGCCTTCTTTGATTTATAACCTTTTTCAAAAATTGAAATTAAAGATGTCTATTAAAAATTTTATCAAAACTGGCGAGTCAGAATTGTATTTTCAAGATGTCTTATTGAAAATGGAAGAAACTTTAAACAATGAAATTAATTTTAAATTAAAAAATTTTGTAAATGATTCGTATAGATTATATATTGAAACAGAAAAAGAATATCAATTCATAAATAGTGAAATAGTGGAAAAGTTAAAAGAATATAAGAAAGATAACAAAAAAATATATATTGTTTCAGATTTTTATTGCTCAAAGTCTGTTATTGCGGAATTTTTGGAAAATCTCGGCATAGCAGAGTTATTTGACGATATTTACGCCTCTTGTGATTATAAACGCTCAAAGGCTACTGGTAGAATTTATAAATATTTGATTAAAAATTTGAATGTGGATAAGAAGCAAATATTGATGATGGGCGACCATCCTCGTGTAGATAACTTTATGGCAAAACTAAACGGAATACAAGCTATACGAGTTTACTCTGATATTAAAAGTGATAGCAAGTTCTTTAAGAAAATTTGCAAAAAGGGTGTTTATAATAAAGAATATGAGGATATTTTTAATACATATGTTGATAATTTGAATTTTTCTAATCACGCATTT
>JAFUJK010000064.1 GCA_017468205.1 Clostridia bacterium | reverse complement strand
TGAAGATTATAAACCCTTTAATATCTTCGTATGCGCAGATATGAGCGCAAAAATAAAGCGTTGCCAAGAGCGCGCAGAAGACGGCGAAAACCTTTCCGAAAAAGAAATCAAAAGAAACATTAACCGCATTGAAAAAAACCGCGCGCGTACGCGTTTTCTTATCGCCGACGGCGAGTGGGGGCACAGAAAGTCTTATCACTTAATAGTCAACACTACCGACTGGGATATCAGCAAACTTGCCCAAGCCGTAGCAGAAATGATTAAACTTTACGACAACCAAGCAGAATAAAATTGTAATATTAAGTGCGATTGTTAATAATAAAAAATTGTCAAATTAAATTTAATTTGACAATTTTTTATTATTAATTTTATTTCCATTAATTTTTCTTTCAATGTAAGTCAATAAACATACGCAGAATACCGGATGATAAGTCTGTTTCTTCAAAAATTTACCCCTTCGCTTTTTGATTTGAGTTGATAAATTAGAATTTTTGATAAAAATAATTTTTTTCGTATACTTTCTTTTTTCAGTACTCTTTTTGATAAATTCCGCAATATTTATAACTGTAATTATAACCATTAAACCCGCGAATAGAAAAGAGATAATACTGCTTAAATTACTTAAAGTAAATAAAGACTGCAAATTGAGATTAGAAGCAGAACCAATAAAGAGCAATATGGTAAAAATCGAAGTAATTATATTTTTACTCTTCATTAAATTATTTACACCGTTTTTCAGTGATGAAACCAGAACGGAAAACCGATTTTTCTTTACTTCTATTTCCAATCCGGATAATTTTTTGTTTTCATAGGCTTCGGCAGCGTTATCTGCTTGCTTTTTTACCTTAAAAAACTTTTCCGAGATTTTTTGTTCGAATATAAAATTAAAATGCATTCGACGATAACTTAACGTATCGTAATCATCCGATTGCTCTTTTGTGGGAATAAATCCAGAAAGAACTATACCGTTTGAATTCCACAAGTTTTCATTTAAATGCAAATTGAGTTCCGCCTCCGCTTCTCTATTTAGTTCGTTACAAAACTCAATACGGAGTGCATCCGTCTTAATACTTGGAAAATCAACGTTCATTGAGGATTGATAAAATTTCACGTTTTTATCAATAACTTCTGCGTTACCGTTGACCCCTGGGTATAGTTTATTTGAGTCAATAGCCGTATCCGCTCTTTTTCCATAAATAAAATAATTATCTTCAGTCTGCACGTTACCGCTAACCCCAACTTGATTAACGTTAGTAGATTCTTTAAGATATGCGTTAACGTTTTCAATCAAATCTTGACGTGTTTCATAGTTCTTTAATAGATAATTTCTTTTAGCCTCATCATCTTTTTTGAAAAATTCAATTATATTGTCTTTAGCATTTTTTAAAAGAGGGTGAGCGGTAAAATTATTATCCAAAGAGTGAACAGTCCCAAAAGAAGATTTTTCAAAAGTTACACATATAGGTTTTTTGTTTTTATTTCCATAATACGATTGCAATTCTTTTATTTCTAAAACTCTTAATAGCGCTC
>JAFUJK010000063.1 GCA_017468205.1 Clostridia bacterium | reverse complement strand
GCTCAACTTCGCTCTTTTCAATCCACTCGCTGCGCATATTTTGCTATTCACTATCCTTTCCAAAAAATGTTAACTCGCCGTTACTGTCCAAAATTTGGGACAATGGGAGTTCTTTGACCTTGATGTATTTGTTTTCATAATCCCACACCTCAACGGGGCATCGGTCGGCGCTATTTTTCACGAAAATATCGCGCCCTTTTAAGCCTTGCGAAGCAAAGAACAAATGCTCCCCTGCCTTGCGTACTCCCGATTGAAAATCCTTGCTTATGTACTTCGTAACATAGCGGCAACACGCCCCCTTTTCCTTGATTTCGGTGCAAGTGAAAAAGCCGAATTTCTGCATATAATTCACCCAATTATACACGATTTCGCCGCTTTTTATTTGCTTTTTGATTTTTTGCGGTATCTTGTCGCTCACCTTAAACGGGGTCAATTCCTTATCGGTAAGCCCCATCAAAAGCCCGTGAAGGTGCCACGCGCCGTCTTTGTGTTGCTCGGGAATAAGGAGGTATTTTATTTTGCTTTCCTCTGCCCTACCGCGGTTAAGGTTCCGCACATACTGCGCGAAGTCTTTTCGAAATTTCGTAATGTCGAAGCGGTCGCGTAATTCTTTATTCTGCGTAAAGGTGCAAAAATACTTAAACTCGTTGCAAGAAGCAAGTTCAAAAACGCGCGCTTTGCTTCGGGATATGCTCTGCGAAAATCGTTTGTCTTCGTCTTCGGGAGGAGTGGCGAAGCGCTTCGGCTTTTCACCGTCTTTTCTGCGTTTCGGTCCCGATTTGATATAAACGATTTTCACAGTATCGCCGTACATATACGTGCTCCAAATATCGTGAACAAGAGGCGATTGTTTTGGGAGTGTGGGTTCCTTAAAAAACAATCCCCCGTTCCACCATTTAAAGTAGGCTAAATACTCTCGGTCAGTCATTGAATTTGGTCACAAACTACCGCTTTGTGTTACCTTGTCAAGTATATAAAACATTAAGTCCCTGCGCCGAGGAGTGGCAAACACGCGGTGAAAGTGGCAAAGTGCCACCGTCACCGCCGCTGTCAACGGTTGACGCATCGCGGGAGTAGTAAAGGGCTTTGCAAGCGCTTCGCGCCCTTGACAATCCCGCTCCGCCTTTTGGAGTAGTTGCACCGCGGCGAAATTCTCGAACTCCCCCCCTTTGGGGGCTCAAATTCCGCCCTACTTCCGCCAACACTTCGGGCATTTTACGCTCGACGGCGCTCACTATGCCACTCGTTGGCGCAAGTAGCAATGCATCGGTATGCGCGCCCCGTGGCGCTGTCCGCCGCTTCGGCTTTGCCTCTCGGCTCTCGTTCCGCGCCCCGTTCCGATGAGGTTGCGGGGCTAAAAAGCCCTGCGGCTTTTTGCGGACTGCCGCCGCCCCTCCGCCTCGGCGCGCCCGCTCCCGCGGTGGGGTTTGGCGCCCCCGCGTCCTTGCTCGGGTTGCTATCCGCTCCGTCTTGCCGCAAGGGTCGCTTCGCTTCTGCCCTTGCGCCCGCTCCGCGTTGCGCCCCTTGCCGCGTCCTTCCCCCCGCCAAGCCCTTATCCCCGCTCCCGCTCCAAGCGGGCGGGGGCTCGCAAAGCGCCCCTTCGGGGTCGCTTTGTTCGGGGGGGTGCGTTCCTTCCCCCCGCCCGCTTTTTATAGGGCGCGCCTCCGCGCGTTGTCCTATCGTTCGTTTAAATTGCGCGTGGTGAGGTTTTCCGCCCTATCCCCCCGCCCTTCCCCGTGGGGAAGGGGGGCGCCGCTCTACGATTGTTTTAAGGTGCGTTTCCCGTGTTGCTCGAACAATTGTTTTATTTTCTCTTGACTTTTCCGTGCCGGTGTGCTATTATAATTAAGCCGCGACACGATTGTGTCCCTCTATGGGCGTTAGTCCGTGGGTTGTGTCAAGACCGAGGCAGAGCCCCCCATAGATAGGTAAAAAGAAGCACCTCAATCGAGGCGCTTCTTTTTTTTTATGCGATAATCTCTGCATTAAACGATACAAAACTAATATTGATTTTGTATAATTCGGTACGACGCGCAAGCGTACCGCATATAGGGTCGCGCGTCTTTCCCCCGAATTACTCGCAAAGGTGCCGCCGCTTCTGCCAATGAAGCCGCGCGGGCTTGCTTACAAAATCACCGTTTTGTAACGTTTAAAGAGCGATACTCCTTTCTTTAAAAAAATTGCCTCAATGAGTATAATATCATTGAGGCCTTATTTTGTCAATTATTTCTTTTTACGAGATTTCGTATTTTTCCGCACACAATTCGCCATAGCATAGAGCATCGTAACGGCTTCGTCGCTATGGTTTAGAAGCCTCTGCACCCGCTTCAAATCGCCGTGGCGCGCGTATTCTTCAACCGCATATATCTTCCTCATTGAGTGAGGCGTGATATGTTCCTTCACGCGAAATAACACCGCCGCGCGGCGAAGGTCTTTAAATACCGCTTGGCGGGTTCTGTGCTTCTTCCCGTCGAGGCGATTTTCAAAAACATAATGTTGCCCCGCTATGCAAAGCGCCGCTTGTTGCAGAGGCACAGGCAATCTAACAAGGCGGGTCTTTCCCGTCTTCTGCTCCCGTATGGTAAAGCGCCCTTTTCTTGCTTGCTCCGTCTTAATTGCAAGCACATCATTAAGCCGCAAGCCCGTCGATAAACTGATAAGGCAAGCAAGCCGATTTTCCGTTGTAAGTGCCGCGAGTATATGCTCAACTTCGCTCTTTTCAATCCACTCGCTGCGCATATTTTGCTATTCACTATCCTTTCCAAAAAATGTTAACTCGCCGTTACTGTCCAAAATTTGGGACAATGGGAGTTCTTTGACCTTGATGTATTTGTTTTCATAAT
>JAFUJK010000062.1 GCA_017468205.1 Clostridia bacterium | reverse complement strand
GCTGACTATTGGCATTTTGACCTTGTACCCCTTGAGGATTCTTATCTCGAGGTTAACTCACGTTTTGAGTCTATTATGCGAGGGGCAAACTCTATTCTTGATTATGATTTCTTTTCGTGGTTTGAGTCGGTTGCTGATAGCATATGGAATTTTGAAATTATCCCCAATATCTCAATAGGTGACATTTTTTCCACTTGTCTTGGCATAACTTTGGTTTTTGTATTTTTGCGTTTCTTTAGTGGGGGTTAACTATGTCTGGATTGCTTAATAAAATAGTTGGCCTCTTGCCAGACTTTGTATCCTCTTTTAGTGATGTGTTTGAGTGGTTTGCTACACCTATTAGCGAAATGGCTTCTGGGTCTGCCTTTGGTGATGTTGCGCTTGGTGTTTTTGGTGACCTTTCCCCCTTAACCATAATGTTTGCGTCTGGGCTGACTTTCTATCTTATATACACATTGGTCTCTTGGGTTATTGACATATTGCCATAAATACTAACATAGGCTCTCTTTGGCGGTTTTCTCTCTTTATGAGAGACACCGCCAAAATGCATTGATGTGCAATTCTTTTTTCTCTGTTGACCATTATTTTGGTATGCCCCCCCCTGTATAATGGCTTAATTGCTCCGTGGTGACTGTCCGCAGACAGTCAGTAAAACGCGTGCCCAAACATACGCGCGGGTTGCGCGTATGTCCGCGTTTTATGCCATCAAGCCACGTTAGATGTAAGTACCCCGTTGCACCCCTAAAGATATATCGCAGTTCTGCGCTAACTGCGATATATCTCACTCACTCACTCACTCACAAATTTAAGTCTTGACATTTTGGAAAGAGTATGCTATAATGTTTGCAGTGGCGCACAACTTGTTGTGCTCTGCTACTCTATATTATACTATAAAAGGAGACTGAAAAAAATGTCACAAATTCGTATTACCCCAAACTGCGTATCTTTATCAAATGACCTCAAAGCAGATTCACAAATAGCGGGTGCATTTATACGCGCTTATGACCCCCCATTGCCCGCTTTTCTTGACGTCTGTTCCTCGTATGCTTATATCAAGCATAATGAGGGTGAACCTCATTATCACGTCTGTTGCACGTTCAAAGGCAAGCAAAGGGTTGCGCGTCTTATTTCCCTTTATGGCTCGCGCCAAAATATGTCCATTGGAAAATTAACCAAGGGCTCAGCTTGTCTTGAATATTTGACCCATATGAATGATGCGAATAAAGTTCAATATTCTATTGAGGATATTGTATCTGAAAATCTTGAAGAACTTCAGATTTCAACTGAATATACCATAGAATCTGATAAATCAGAAAAAGTTAAAAAACGCGTAACAAACGAAATGCTTGTTGAAGATGTTCAAATGTATTATGAACGTAAAATTTCTGCGCGTGAAATGGCTCTTAAATATGGGCGCGACTTTATTATAAATCAACGTAAATATCGTGAATTTGGACAAATCTTATCAACCGAAAGCCGAGTAGAAGAAAGTATAAAATTGATGTTCAATGCCTATGGCGATGTTGATGTTATTTCTCAATTGATGGGAGAGTACGTTAGTAATTATATGATTGTTGAGGGTGAACCGCCTTCGTCCGAGCAAATCAGAAAGTATTATATACTTTGTAGAAAACATTTTGAAAATAATAATCCGTATGAAACAGAGGAGGAATGCAGAAGTGAGATTGAAAAAAGTATGGCTTGTTTGTGATACAAGCATATATGAATTGCCAATTGCTTTATTTGAGACCGCTAAAGATTGCGCACGTTGGCTCGGAATATCTGAAAGGGGTTTACGCAAGGCTATTCAAACAAATGCGATTATATGTAAGAATTTTCGCGTAGAAAAGGTACTTATTTAAATCTCTGTGTTATAATGGGCTTGCCTAGGGTGAGCCCATTATTTTAATTTGCTATGGTAAAAATTAAATGCATAATCAGTAAAAAAAATAATCGTCCATACTACTGCCTTGTTGTTGATGGAGTAATTGTAACATTCGACATTTATGTTATTTGCCAAGTTGCTCGTTGCAAACGTGCGGTGTTAGACGAAATAATGACGGAAGGAGAATATATAGTTGAGTAACGTTATTACTTCGATAACCGATGTGTTCACTGCTCTTGGTGAATGGATAAGTCAGGCAGTTTCTGACCTTATTCCGATGTTCTATAGTGCTGAAAGTGGTCTAACTTTTCTGGGAACTTTGGCGGTTATGGGTCTTGGAATTTCTGTAGTTTTCCTTATTATAGGTATTATTCAGAGTTTCCTACACCTTCGCGGTTGATTTATTGAAAGAACCCTAGGTAAAAATTAATTAAGGAGTAAAAAATGGGCATTTATCAATCTATTTTTAATATAATTGTTGAATACGTATATGGCAATTCTGTTGCTTTGACTGCTGACCAAGAGTTAACCTGTACGTTGATTTCTACGCTTGGTTGTTTGTTTGTGGTTGCTCTTCCGTTTTTGGTTGTTTGGCGCGTTGTATCTCTTATTTGTTCGAGGTGGTAAACTATGTTCTTCTCTCAAGTTGTTCGGCTTTTTAAGAAAGGTAATGTCTGTGTAACTGGCTTGCGTGGAACTGGTAAGGACGTTCTGTTTGGTAATGTTATTGCCCGCCGAAAAGCCCCTTATATATCTAATTTAAACTATGGCGGTAAATTTATACTTGCCGATTTTAATAGGTTAAATTGTGGTGGTAATTTGTATAAAAATTTTCTTAACGGGGATATTTTAGAATATGATTACCCGTATCCCATAGGTGCTGATGTTTACGTTTCTGACAGCGGTATATACTTTCCATCACAGTACCAAGCTGAACTGGTTAAAAAATATGGCTCTATGGCTACACATCAAGCACTTACGCGACAAGTTAGCGAGAATAACTTTCATATAAATACGCAAAATTTATCTAGGTGTTGGGATAAAATAAGGGAGCAAAGTGATACATATATCCGTTGCCGTTGGTGTAAGGTTATATTCGGTATTGTGTTTCAAGGAATAACGATTTATGACAAAGCAGAGTCTTGCCAAAAACGAGTTCGACCCTGTCGAGTTCGTGCGCCCTTGTTTAATAAGGAAGCGCAAATAAATGCGCTTATTTATCGCGATAACTTTTTTAACACGCACGGCGAGGTGAAAGACAGATTGCTTGTATACCGCAACAAGAGTAATCACGATACGTTGTATTTTGGCCGTCTTCTGGGAGTGAAAAAGTGACAAAGAAACTTATCGTGATTCTTCTTGCTACTGTTGTTCTTTTCTGTTTTGCCGTTCCTTGCTTTGCTAGTTCTACTGATTATGTTGAAGAACGTACAGTGTTGCCATATGCTATCTGTCCTCTTGGTGTTGATGTGTCATATACTGACATAAGTGGGAATCGGTCTTTTGCTAATTGGTCGGGTTTTACACCTTTGGAGGTAGGTCAACTTAGCATTACCTCTCCTAGCGCGACTATTTCTGTTAGTGAACAGGCGCGTATTACTGGCGGTCTTACTGGAGCCCCTTTCAAATCTAGCAACTATCGTCTTTTAAATGATTCGTTAGATGTTTCTGAACGTGATGTTGATGTCAGTAATTCATATACGTTTAATTTGCAAGATGGATATGCGGAATTTGATTCATATAGTGTGTCCTTTGGCCGATTTATCTTTGATGGGGTGGACACATTCGATAGCGTTAGTGACTCAGAACTCTCATTTGAATACAGAGCAATGGGCAATGGGGTAAAAATTGTAACCACTGTTTCTATTAGTGGTGTTGGTTATAATAATCTTGGTGAGAGTTATGTGTATGACGAACAGTTCTCGAAAACAACAACTTATGCGCTCGGCTCGACCTTCGGAGAGTTGAACGTCTCGCCGATTGCCTTGGCTCAACAAGCGCTTTCTAACATTAATCCTTTTCCCTACCAGTTATTGGTTGATGAACTAAAGATTTCTCTTGAGTTTGCTGACATTGAGGGTGAACCTCTTGCGTGTACGTCTCTTGCTGACTATTGGCATTTTGACCTTGTACCCCTTGAGGATTCTTATCTCGAGGTTAACTCACGTTTTGAGTCTATTATGCGAGGGGCAAACTCTATTCTTGATTATGATTTCTTTTCGTGGTTTGAGTCGGTTGCTGATAGC
>JAFUJK010000061.1 GCA_017468205.1 Clostridia bacterium | reverse complement strand
TTTTTAATATATTTAAGTTTTCAAGCCCTAAAATAGACGCTATTTCTTTAATTGTTAATGATTGTAAATTATAGCCATATTCCAATACAGAAACTTGTCCTACAAAGACCTTTTTTTCGGCAAAACAAGTATTTTCATAACGTTGCAAGTAAGCAATATTAACGTTCCATTTATCCGTTAAATTAAAGGCTAATTCTATAACAGCGCCGGCATTACGTTGCGCAGCTGTTACGCCAGACGTATCTATTAATGTGTTATCAAAATTTTCAAGGTCGAAAGAAGAAACTTTTACACCATCAACTGCAGTTATGTTATCGCAGCGATAACCGGCAGGAATAGTAAAATAAAAATCTTCTGGCGAATAAAATACACTATTTTTTGTTAATGCTCTATAAATAATGTTAGTATTTAAATTGTTTGTAACTTTAATTAAAGCATTTTTTGTATATAATACAGTTATAGAAGCAACTGCATCATCGTAGTTGTCTGTTAACGTGATTGTGTTATATGTATAATACTTTTCGCCATTTAAAACGGCAGGGCTAATAGCCTGGTTTATAATATTTATTGCATCCGGATATTTTGTAGCAAATAATTCTTTAGCATCGTAAAAGCGAACAAATTCACTCATTAACATAGTAAACGGTTCAGAAGTTCTTTCAGTAACGTTTAAATCATTATCGAGTTCAAGATATTTGTAAGTAACAGTATATTCTTTGTCCGGAATTATATTTGCAACTGCAACTAAATTTAGGCCAAACAGATCGCTTTGGTTTGAAGTATTAAATGTTACTTGTAAGCCGTGCTGCTCATTATCGAGCACAGCATTTGAATTAACAGTTACACCTTCGTTTATACCAGCAACCGAAACGTTGTCTGCAGTTAAAGTAAATAACCAACGGCATCGATTGTATAATTGCGATTCTATGTCGCTATAGTTCCAGGTCAACGTTACTATATCGTTTTCAGTTGTTACGTTAGCAGTATACACGTCTAACGTTAGTAAATTATTAATATCATTATTAGTTACACGTAGCGCTAAATCTTTATAGTTGTAGTCTGAATAAATAATTTCAAGCGTAGCTGTTTGATTTACGTTATCATAACTATAAGTATAATCTGTTGCCTGCCGAATAATTTTTTCTTGAGTTTTTACATAGCCTTCAACACTTTCATCGTAGTAATAGCCTTTATAGACAGCATTAAAATAAGATATATTAGTTGCGCTATAATTGTTAAGTAGTAAATTAAATACTTTTGACTTGTTTTGTAAATATAGTGAAGGTATTGCTTTAGTATCAATAATTTCTTCATAATCAGCATAGCTTGTACCTGCGCCGGCATCTTTCATTTTTAGATATTTAACGTTAACGCTTGCAATTCCGTTTTCGTTGTATACACCTAACTCAGATTGCGCAACTTTAATTTCTAAATCGCTTGAAGACTCATTTTCAGTAATAGCAGTTAACTCTTTATTGAAGTTAAATTGAATAAAATTAGATTTGTATACATTTTCTTCTGTTCTGCTTGAACCTCGAACAGTACTTGCACTTGTTGTATAATTAGCATAATAATGTGTAACTTTGTTTACGATTACATAGTAAAAGTATGTAGCAGTGTCTAAAGCATCGGGCAATATTGATTCATTTATTCTTAAGGTTAATCCGAGATCTCCAACCGAAACCGAGTTTAAATTAAAAGCAAAATGGTTAGAACTATCTTTAAGTAAGTCAGTGTTGTTAACTTCAGTAAACCTCGCATAATCAACATTGTATTCGTCAACAATACCGTTTGAAGAAGATATTGTATTTTCATATTCTATTTCAAATGTTTTTTCAAATGGCAAAGTAGAATAATAACTATCAATTTCTTTTGATTTCACGATAACGACTTCATAGTAACTATAATTATACCTTGGATAATCCGAAGGCAATTCGCCTTCAGCGCCTTTTCTAATATTTGTTACAACGTCATCGGGTATGTTATGGTCTAAATAAACAGCCATTTCTGTTTTAACCGAATTCGAAATAGGACTAAGGTTAAAATCAATATCTTTATTGTTTTCAGCTTTTGCAAAATCTATATTTAAAAATATTCCAAAAAGTGCAGTTGCGAATATTGCAATGCACGTTAACGAGAATATTATTATTTTCTTAATATCAAAAAATTTCGTTTTCATTTTTTATAATTTTTGGGGGATATATTTCAATCCCCCAGCCTCCCTGTTATGAATTCTTAACTACTTTAAAGTTAAGTTCATAAATACAACTTTTTACGTCATTTTTGTAAACGTAAACCGATAAAATGTGTTTACCTTCTGCTAAGGTTGAAATGTCAATCATTTTATCGCCAGTGTCAATGTAAAACTGGTCTTTAACGCTTGGGTTATAATATTTCCAGTCTTCAGTTGTTTTGCCTTTTCTGTCAGTAGATACAATAACTTCTTCAGCAGTATCGATTTGATATGTGATTTTAGTTATTTCGTCTTTTGACGTAGCGTATGCTCTTAAGTACGCAGAGTCTTCTGTTTGAAGATTATCAAATACTACTTCTTGCATTGACGTAAACTCTGCATCTTTTGCTTTTTGGCAACTTTGAACACCGAATACAATACTTAACGTTAAAGCTGCAGTAATAACAACTGCAACAATTATCCAGATAACTTTTTTCATACGACTGTGTTACCTCCTTTCATATTTCATAAATCATTGAGATTTGTGATTAAATTATTGTGCCCAAATATTTTTAATTGGGACATCCCACCCATCAACGTGCACTGGGATTGTATTAACTTTAAATGCGATATCATTATAAACAACATATATATCTACGTTTACGTCAGTTTCAGTCCACCAGACAGAATTTAAACATACTGGCTTAAAATCGTAAGAATAGTAATTGTTTTGTTCGCCATAATGAACCGTTTGTGTAAAATCAATATCAAAACTACCTGCATAGCAAGATGCAAAAATACGTGTAAGATTTTTATTTGTAGTTATATAACCGTCAAGTAGTTCAACAGTTGATGAATTGTCGCTAAAAGAAAATTCATTATCGTAAATTACTAAATCGTAATCTGTATGTATAATATTTTGTTGTTTTTCCTTGTAATCGATATCGTAAATTGTTATAGTTTCATTTCCAACATAGCCTATCAAAATAAAAGCATTACGTACGCTAATTTTTTTATGCTCATAGTAAGAGTCAAGCATTAACGTTATTTTATACGTATCTTGACCTATAGACAAAACTTGAAGTTTTTTCATAGAGTCGAATATCCGCGTTGAATTAACGTTAGAAGATATATAGTAGTTGTTTTTAGTGTCATACCAAGTCTGGCGCTTTTGTTCAAAATCACTATAACCGGTCGAAACATACAACTTATTAATTGCGTTAACTTTTACTTTAAAAGATATTGAATCTATTCCAGAAAGCAAGTTGCCGTTCTTTGTGCTATCAACTAAAAGTGCGTGCATACTTAAATTGTCGGGCATATAATCATTGCCCGGGCTAAACTTGTATCCGTCTTTTTCGCATTTTAAAGATAATTTGTTCGACTTATTATTATCGATTGTATTTTGATAAAGACTTAGCGAGTCTTCGCCGTGAACGTATACTACTTCATCGATTCCAAGTATAGAGTTTACAAAATCTTTTGAAAAACCAAACGTGAAATAGTCAACAGCTAATATCGAGACTATTATTATGCAGATTGTTATAAATGATAATATTAATTTCTTCATATATTCCTTTTGGCCGTTAGGCTTTTTCCCGGAACATATCCGGGAATAGCCAGGACCGTACAAGCAGGTTTTAGAGAACCTGCAAACTCTTTATTAGAGGTTTTATGGAACTAACTTAATTTATTTTTTAATAAAGTTACTTGTTCATCAGTTAAGTTGATAATATTGCCAAGCAGATCATTCCCTGTAAATATTAACGTTCCGTAGAACGGCAAGTCTCCTATCGTGCAATTGTATTCGCCAAGCGAAGGGAATCCGTCAATATTAACACTTGTAAAAATCGCAATATTATCAAGAATGAAAGAGTTAATTACTGTGTTTTGTCCTATTTCTTTTTCAAAAGCAAGATTAGTATCTTCTATAATTTTTTCATAGCCCTTTTGTTTAGGCTTTTTAATAAATACTCTAAGGTTACTCATAATTTTCACCTAAATATTTTTCAAGACTTTCAATAAATTTATTATTTTTTGCCTTTTTTCGGCTTTTTGGGGCTAAAAAACAAACGCAGTTGTGTTCTTGTAAAAAATCTTTAATTGTTTTTAAAATCTGTAGTTTTTGTTCAATAATCGCTTTTTCTTTGCTGTTTGCTTCATTTTCCGAACGTTCGGAAAATTTTTGGATTAAATCATCAATGCTTTTAACGTCGTTCGCTGTTGAGTTGTTTTTGTTTTCATCCCAAAGTTTACGAGCTTCTTTAATTTTTCGAACACTGTCTTCAGGCTTTGTTATTTCAAGAAATTTTTTAGGAGCACTTTTTACAGAAATTAGTTCAACAAGTTGATTTTGCGAAAATCCTTTGTATTCAGGAAGAATGTGTTCGCCGTCCGAACAAGTTTCATAAAGTTTAATTAAGTTGTAGCAAACCGTTTTTTTAATACCGAAAAGCTCTAACGACAAGTCTTCAAGCGTGTTAAAACCGAGTTCTTTATAATACTTGTTTTCTTGCGCTAATTTTAAATCTTTACCAATTTCAATAAATTCAGTAAAAATTCTTTCAAGCCTACTTCTTACACGCGCAACAAAATTGTGCGCGTCTTGTTTAACATACAATACGTTGTCAATGTACGTTGTAACGTTGTTCATTCCTTTCATTTTTTTTGTACCGTCCTTTTTTATTTTTAATCAGCTATAAGCTGTTTTAATCAGACCAAGGAAGGCAATCTTCCACCGATTGTTAACTTTCCTCCCTATCGCCAGCCTATTTCCTGGTTGTCAACGTTCCCTACTTAAGTTTTTAAAGTAACGTTTCGGTGCCTTTTCCCGACCGTCAGATTTCCTTTTTAAATGCAATCAACATTGTGGCTCCTTTCACCCACCGACTAATAAGTGCACTTATTAGATTATTAAACGCTTGTATTTATGTTAACGTTCAATACTAAGCGATTTAATTTAAATAAAGTATATTAACGTTTGTCTTATTTCGTATTTATTAAAACTTCTCATAACAATCCTTAACTAAAAAATTTGCATATACTTTGTTTAGTTCGGCGTTTAGCCCGGTATAACCTTTTGCTGAAACCGTAACCGTTTTGTCTTTGTAAAGGGTTGTAAGTGAAAACCAATTTTCAGAAGTCTTTATAACAACACATACAATTTGAATATTACGTCCTTTAATTGTAGGAATTATTGTTAGTTCTTGTGTTGGGTTATATTTACTAAAATCATATTGAATTTCAATTTTCTTGCTATCGTAAAAATATAACTGCACGCTGCCGTCAGAGCATTTACGAATTTCAATATAGTCGTTGGGCAAATTTAAGTGCAGTGGATTAACGTTGAATACTTTCATAATTAACCCCCTCAAGATAAATGGTTATATAAATTATTTTTTTACCTTCCTTAATCACTAAAAAGTAGTGCTCTGGCACAATGATTGACATTGAATCGTGCAATGCTTTCGGTGTAAAATACGTTGCATATTGTGCTGCAGGACAATATCTTAATTTAATAATATCGACCTTGAGTTTTTTGCAAAGTTCATAAACGGTTAAAATATTAACCTTCCTTTTTAAGTTTTTCATTTTGTACGTTCCTTGTTGTTTTCCGGACGTCCGGAAAAAATAAAATAGACCAAAAGCAGTTCCCCTGATAAATTGCTTTTGGTCTAAATATTTAAAGTTTTAGCCGATTCTAAATATAAGGCAATAACTTTTTTACTAAAAAATTGTAATTTACAGGGGGATATTTTATAAAATATTGCAACTGCTATATTTAAGAGTATTATAATATTGCTTTTGCAATATGTCAAGTATTTTTTTAAAAAAAGTATTACAATTGCAATAATTTTATTAATAAAGGGAGATTTTTGATATGTTTTTAAAACGATTAACAGAACTTATGAATATAAAATGTAACGGTAAGCAAGTTATTCTTGCTGAAAATACTGGTATTGCTCAAGGGACAATATCTTGTTATTTTACGCGTGGCTCGATGCCGTCAGTTGACCAACTCGTAAAACTTGCAGAATATTTCGAATGTTCAATTGACTATCTTTTAGGACGTGAAGATGACTTTGGCGTTATTAATCAAACCGGTAATTCTTTGACTTCTATACAACAAGAATTGTTATTTTCTTTTAATTTGTTGGATAGAGACAAACAACAACAAGTTATCGGTTTTTGTAAAGCTCTAAATTATTAAATATTTTACAAGAGGGTAAATTTATGAAATTTAATAAAATTTTTAAAGATTTAAGGGCAGAAACTTCATTAAGTCAAAAAGATATTGCAGAAGAATTATCTGTTTCAAGAAGTGTAGTTAGCGATTGGGAGCAAGGCAGAACGGAACCTTCTATTCAAGGATTAATTGATATTGCTGATTACTACGCTGTATCTGTAGATTATTTAATAGGTAGAGATTCTCCTCGCGAACATATCTTAACTATTCAACAAAAAGAACTTTTGGATGCTTTTAATGCTCTAAATAGAGATAAACAGCAACAGGTAATAGGTTTTTGTAAAGCATTAAACTATTTGGAGTATTTATGAAATTTATTTGTTTTTAGGGGGATTTTACAATGAATTATGCAAAAATTCTAAAAGAAATTAGAACTGAAAGGGGGTTGACGCAAGTAGAACTTGCAAAACTTGCTAATTTAGCGCCATCGTGTATTGCAATGATTGAAGTTGGTAAAAATGAACCAACAGCAAATACTTTAATTTGTTTATCTCAAGCATTAAACGTTTCAGTTGATTATTTAGTTGGCCGTGAAGATGACTTTGGCGTTATTAATCAAACCGGTAATTCTTTGACTTCTATACAACAAGAATTGTTATTTTCTTTTAATTTGTTAGATAGAGACAAACAACAACAAGTTATCGGTTTTTGCAAAGCATTAAATTATTAAATATTTTAAAAGGGGAAAAATATGAATTTTAGATTAAGAAATTTACGCCAGGAACAAAATTTAACAGCCAAAGAGATAGCATCGAAATTAAATTGTTCGCAAAGTTTAGTTTATGAATGGGAAAAAGGTCGTAGCGAACCAAGCGTGAATGCTTTAATGTTATTATCAGATATATTTGACTGTTCTATAGATTATTTAGTCGGTCGTGAAGATGACTTTGGCGTTATTAATCAAACCGGTAATTCTTTGACTTCTATACAACAAGAATTGTTATTTTCTTTTAATTTGTTAGATAGAGATAAACAGCAACAAGTTATCGGTTTTTGTAAAGCATTAAATTATTAAATATTTGTAAAAACTAATGTCTAATCTTCTAAAAATCAAGCCGATTTTTAGAAAAAGTTATATTAAGTTATATGTTAATTTTTTTGTTACACTACCTTTAAGGAGGTAGTCAAAATGAAAATACAAGATTACATTAATTTAATTGAGCAACTTATAACTTACTACAAGACAACAAGTCAACAATTTATTGACAGTCTTAATCGTGTAAAAGGTGCGCTTTTTGCTGAACAATTTAGGCAAGATAGCGCATTTTCTTTTACAGAAAAAGCAGAACAATATAGTTCTGCAGGAATGGATGGGGAAGACATTTTAAAATTTCCGGTAAAAAAAGGAGAGAAAGAAATGTTTTCAATTAAAGATGGAAAAGTAAGAATGAAACCAAACGGCAGTTACGAAATACGTTTTCGCAAGTTTGGTGTAGAAAAAAGTTTTTGCGCAACTAAACTTTCGGTTGCGCAAGATAAATTTAGGGTGTTTTTAAAGGAATTCAATAAGGAATTCAAAAAAGGTAATATCGTAAAGGGTAAAACGGTATCAGACGTTAGCGATATTTATTTAGACAAATATCGTAGATATGAATTAGCAGCAAATTCTTTCGAGGGTTTGCAAAAACTTGTTAAACTACATATAACGCCAAAACTCGGACATTATGATATATCAAAAATTCAACCTTTACAAATTCAAGAAGTTTTAACAAGTTTGATATCTGAAGGCAAAGGCAGAACTGCTGAAGGCGTTCATAGTTATTTGGTAGGGCTTTTTAGAATCGCTAAAAATTTAGGTTATATAAAAAACGACGTTATGCCTGGTGTAAAGATTCCAAAACATTATCGTAAAAAGGGTGTAGCATTAACGTTAAAAGAAGAAAATGATTTTATTAAAAAAATCAAAGGCGACCACTACGAGCCCATTCTATTGTTTTTGTTATACAGTGGTGCAAGAGTTTCAGAAGCTATTCAATTTTCATTTACTGATGTAAATTTTGCTGCTAACACGATTACAATACATACTACTAAAATTAAAGACAAAGTAAACGGCGCAGATAGAGTAGTGCCTATATTCCCAAAACTTAAGGCGCTTTTAAAAACATTAAACCAGGATGAAGAATTCCCATTTTTAAAAATGGCGAACAAAGCCGGACGTAAATTCAAGTCCTTATGCCCGGAACACCACCTTCACGAACTGCGCCACACGTTTACTACTCGCTGTCGTGAAGCCGGCATTGAGAACGAAATTGTGTGCTTATGGACTGGTCATTCTTTTTCCGGGAACACAACGTCGCTTGTTTATACTCATTTTTCAATGGAATATCAGCAAAAAACAGCATTACTTCTTAATTATTAAATAAAAATTTCCCCGTATTTTCCCCAAAAATTTAAATTTAAGGGGTTGACGAGGAAATTTAAAGCAAAAATTATGCAAAAAAAACAGGTGTTTCTACGCATTTTTGCATAAAAACACCTTTTTTGGTGCGGACAACAGGACTTGAACCTATTAATATATTAAAAATTTAGCATTTTATCGTAGATTTTAAATGTTTCCCCAAAGTTTCCCCAAGAAAAAGAGCTGTTTTAGCTCTTTTTTTGTGCCGGGAAATATCGTAGAGTGAATTGTATAATAGTTTCGCATATTTTTTTGTTAAAAATTCACTTAATAAACGAAATGAAAGTTTATAATTTTTTTGAGTGATTTTAAAAGGGCAAACTTCCCCTTAAATAGTGCCTGATTGCACAGGCATCTATATCCCAAAACGCATTGATATGTTGAAAAAGCGTATGCAAGAAGAAGTTCTGCTTTTCCAACATATCAACCCGTACGGCGATTACTGTTAACTAAACAATTTTTAAAACGATAATTTGGAAAAGCATATAGCTTAAATCCATTTCGACGTTGCCAAAAGGGCAGACGGCGCCTTATCCATAAATGTTGTTTTTAAAAATTGAGTGATTCCCCGACCCCTTCACTCACAACATTTCGGCGGGCTACCATTTTTATGCAATGGCGAGTTGCATAAAGCCTTGCAATTATTTTACAACGTCGCACACGTTGTTTCTTTTACTTCCACAACTGCAGAAGGATTGCACTAATACATCATAACGGCTTTTTATAAGACTATTCGACAGGCGCTGTCCTGACCTAACCCGATTTTTTATTTCTGCATCTTGCCGGTTAAAATAGTAACGACCACAAGGCTTTATTTAATTGTATAGTTAAAAAACGTATAAATCACCCAATAGTGTGATATACGTATATTAAAACGCATTTTAAAGCATTTAATTTATTAAATATCTTGAGAAATGTAGCATTCTTTAATACGAGAAAATGCTAAAGTCATCGAACTGTGTTTTTCGAAAACAACTCTTTCTTTGTAAATTACTATAACTCTATAACAATTTACAGAAGTTCTTTCAATTGAAGCTGCTAAAATATTTTTATAATTATCCCAGCTTTTGCTTTGTCCGACGTGCAAAGAATAAGTTTGTATATATTTTTTCTTGGCGTAAAAACTATAATATCTCATAAAACTCCTTTAAACAACACAATCAACTTCTGATTTGAATAACTGCCAATTCTTTAAAGCGTTAGCATAATCTTCTGCTGAACCTTCGAAGACGTAGTTCGGATTAAGCATTAAATGGTATAATTGTAGTTTTTTATTGCTTCTAAATTTTATAGCATCATTTTTTGCAAGTAACGTAAGCCACCCTTTAACGCTTTTATCGGTATAAGCAGGTTCGCTACCGTCCGAAAGAGCTTCAATCATATCTTGACGTGAAATATTTAGGCAGTTGTTTGCTTGTCTACAGTTAACTAAAATCTGCAGCAAAAGCATTGCGTTCTTTAAATATTTAAAACGCCCCGAAAAGACACTTAAATCACATATTATAACTTGATTTTCCATTTTTTTCACCATTTTTTATAGCCGAAAGATTTTTTCCGACAAGCGAAAAAAATCTTCCACAAAAATAGGATTTTTGTCTATATTATAACTTTACGTTATAGTATAAGCCTGTTATCTTCTTCATCGATAATAAAAAAATGACTAAAATCAAATTTTTACATATCAAAGGGTGAATCCCCCTTTGAAAATGTATAAAAATTTTGATTTCTTAACGTCATTTTTTTTAATACTAATAAAGAAGTAATAAATAACGCCCCTTGTTGCATATTATTTATTCGTTTTTTTATTTTTTGTTATGTCATACGACCAATCCTTATTTAGTAAATTATTAATATCATTATCTTGCGCAACTCTTTTTTCAATAATTTTTTCAGTTTGAGAGACAAATTGCCTATCGTATTCGAGATTTATTGTATCGAGTTCTCTTTTATCTTCGTAAAAGATACCATTATCAAATACCGAAGGATTATCAAAGAAATATTGTCTATCATCGTAGCCTGCAGCAAGCATCGAAGGCATTATCCTAACTCGAGAGCCCGGATTTATAATTCTTTCAAATTTATCATTTTTTGAAGCTACAATCGAACCTGTTTGAACGTTACTTAAACTTTTATAATATTGTTTTCTAAAACCTATCGATTTAACTAATTTTTCAAAATTATCTAAAAATAACGAATATTTCGTTTGTGTTTTAATTTTTCTATCTAAACTATCAAATTTAAGAAATTTTAAAAAGTGGAATATACCATACAAAATAATCGGTTTATGTACCCACTCGGTGCAACTTATAAGCACGTTTTCACCAACGACGCGTCTAAAATCAATGTAAATATTGTTATGGTCTTGTTCACATCCATAAAAGTAACCGTTATAGTAATGTCGAATAAGACGTGCAAAGTCGCTTACGTCATACCAAGAAGTTTTCGAATTTGAAAATTCGTTTTTTAAAACTGCGCCTAATTCATCAAAAAGAATGACAGGATATTGAGGCAAAGACTGCAAGCCCCTTATATGCTCTAAAGTAATATCATAAGAACTTCTTCCCGTATAGTCTATAATTGTGAATGTAGACCATAAACACGGTATTTTGTCCGGGTGCTCATTATAGAACCTAACACTTTCTTCAAGTTTTTTATAGTATAGAATTTTCTTCTTATTGCCAGATGCGTAAATTTTGTCACGTATACCGTGTAATTTCCAAAATTCGTATTTTAATTCATTCCACTGGTTTATTGCCATCATATAAGCTTCTTGAACGGCTCTCGATGTTTTTCCGGCTCCTGGTTCACCAGCGAACACACGAGCACGTTGACGCGAAATAGAACAATCTTGTTTGTAGCACATATAAAATAGCACATAAAAACTTGTGAAATAATATATCGATATTATTAAAAAGAATAATTTTAAAGTGAACATCCAATCTATTTTTGCATAAAACTCAGATAAAGGCTCGAGTGTTACTAAGGCATATAGCGATAGCACTATAATTAGAATCAGTAGCGCTATTGTTATTATTTTAGTTGGCAAATTCATTTCTTTACTAACAAACGTTTTATATATTGGCAATAATAATAACATTGCAACCGTTGCAACAATTGCATTTTCAATAAAATCAACGTAAAACCAATTTGCAACAAACCACACAAAAAAAGTTAGCAAAGGTGTAAAATAATATAGTATCCCAGGCAAACAACGAACAAAATCATTTACAAATAAATATCTTGCAAAACCACGACCTTTTTTCGCTATATAAGTATCGTTAGTTCTTGTTTTTATATCTTGTAATGAATATACTTGCTTTTTATAGAATTTTTGCTTTTCGTTTAGATCCGGTTGTAAGTTTTCAAGCAGTAACAGTTTTTGTTTTTCAGGCTTTAAACGTTCTTTTTTGTATTTAGCATTGACGGTAGGGTATTTATGCTTTCTTGCGCAAAATGGCCGTTTAGGGCTTTCTGTAGGCGTAGATTCTACACACACCCAATTAGGGCCTTTATCGCCTTTAAATAACGGCCGAACTGCATAATAAAACGTCTCTTTTTTTGCAACAATAGGCTGTTTGTTTTCTTCAGGTTTTTTGTCGTCTATTGTAAGACGTTCTTTTACTTCTTTAAGTCCCATTACTTTTTAGCTACCTTTATGATAATTATAATTGCTGTAGCAATAACAATCGCATAAACAACCCACTTTAACGAATTCCATATATCATTAACCCCGGATTGACAACCACCAATCGCGTCAGCAACGTTACCTATAAAATCTTGTCCTGCATTATCAAAAGCAGAATCGTCGTCGTACGCGTCGTCAGCGCCACCATTAGAAATAAACGGTACGCTTGACGTGCAGTCTAAATAAAAGAAATAACTATATCGAATACAATTGCTATTGTCTGTAACTTCGCATAGCGCAAGCATTCCAAAGTTAAGCGCTGCACCGGCAAATGCGCCAGTAACGCCACCAATTAGCGCTCCTCCAGCGCTAAAAGCAAATTTACTAAAATCACTATTTAAGAATTTATATAAATCACTACCAAAAATTTCTTTCGATTTATTTATAACTGCGCAACCATCGCCGGTTGTATTACGAAAATAATAATTTAAGTCAATATTTTGTTCTTCAAATACAGCAACGCCAAAATAGCCAAATATCGATTTTTCGCTTTCTTCCACAGTCATTCCTTCACGCAATGTCGTATAAGGAAAATATATAACGTCTTGAGTATTTAATCCTCCTAAGCTGTAGTCAAGATTATTTAAAACTTTCCAATCGTAGAATGAAGTTATAGGTAGTTTTAGTTCTTTACGATTGCCGTCGTAGTCGGTTTGAATCATCGATGCTTCACTATATTGAACTGTTATGTTATAAGTTGTTGCATTGTCAAATTCTACGGTTCTCGCTGTAGCTAAACTTTTTAATATATTTAAGTTTTCAAGCCCTAAAATAGACGCTATTTCTTTAATTGTTAATGATTGTAAATTATAGCCATATTCCAATACAGAAACTTGTCCTACAAAGACCTTTTTTTCGGCAAAACAAGTATTTTCATAAC